>NZ_JAGYGJ010000068.1:0-29373 GCF_019947405.1 Pseudomonas sp. GL-B-26
GGGCTTCATCTCACATTACAACCATCGCCGTTGCCATTCCGCTTCGAACCACCTGCCGCCTGCGCTGTTTGAGCAGCAAGCGGCTTAATGCTCCTACAGAGCGGTTCAAAAAAACTGAACCACTACAATGATCTTTGCCGTCAGTCAGAAGGTTGACCCTTGTCACAATTGCGATCGTATTCGGGTCTACAATCGAGTCCTCTGCGGCACAATCTTTTACGTGACATCTTTTACGAGAGGAGAGATCAGCAATGAAGATCCTGATAAAAGAATTGGCAAAATCCCAGTGGCAAGTCCGTCTGGACCAACACGCCGTGACGTTCCGCAGCGAAGCCGAAGCCCGCGCCTTCACCCGTACCCTTGAAGCGCGACTACAAGCACCTCATCAAATTATTGACCGCCAGCAGCGTGCCGCTGGCTGAGTCCGCCCTCAGACCTGGGCTTGCGCCAGCGCCCGGGCATTTTGCAAACGCCGGGTGAGCATCGCCACGCTCACCACCAGAATTCCGCACAAGCTGATGACCATGGCCATCGGCATGGCGCTGCCATCGTGTAAAACGCCCACCAGTGCTGCTGCCCCGGCGGCAACGCTGAATTGCAGGCAACCGAGCATTGCCGACGCACTGCCGGCGCGAGCGCCCTGCCCGTTCATGGCGCAGGCCGAGGCGTTGGGGAGGATGCAACCGAGGCTGGCGATGCAGACAAACAGCGGAATCAGCAATGGCCATAGCTGCGCGGTGTGCAGCGAACTGACGGCCAGTAGCGCCAGGCCCGCGCCGACGTAGATCCACACGGTGCGCGCCAGCAAGAACGCCGGGCCACGCTTGGCCAGCAATCGTGCGTTGAGCTGCGCGACAAGAATGAAGCCCGCCGCGTTGGTACCGAACAGCCAGCCGAAATGCTCGGGCGGCACGCCATACAGCTTGATGAAGACGAACGGTGAACCGGCGATGTAGGCAAACATCCCGGCGATGGCGATGCCACCGGTCAAGGCGTGGCCGAGGAACACCGGGTCCGACAACAGTCGACCGTACTGACGCAACGCGCCGGACAACGGTTGACGCGGCACATGGGCCGGTAGACTTTCCGGCAACCCCAGCGCCACGGCCAACCCTGCCAGTGCACTGAAACCGGTCAACACGAGAAAGATCGACTGCCAGCCGGTGGTGTTGACCAGCAGCCCGCCCAACATGGGCGCCAGAATCGGCGCCAGGCCCATCACCAGCATCAGCTGCGAAAAGACTTTCGCCGAACCCACCGCATCGCATTTATCACTGACAATCGCCCGCGCGATCACCATCCCCGCGCACCCGCCCAACGCCTGAACGAAACGTGCGCCGATCAGCCATTCGAGGTTCGGCGCATAGGCGCAGGCCAGGGAGGCTGCGGTGAACAGCCCGACACCGGTCAGCAAGGGAATGCGTCGCCCGAAACGATCCGCCACCGGGCCGTAAGCCAGTTGACCGATGGACAAGCCAAGGAAATACGCCGCCAGGGTCAACTGAACGTGTTTTTCATCGGTAGCGAAGGCGAGCGCCATCGCCGGGAAGGCCGGCAGATAGAAATCGATCGCCAGCGGACCGAAGGCGCTCAAGGCGCCAAGAATCAAAATGGTACGGAAATTCATCAGGCATCCAGTTGGACAGGGTCGGCAGCCCCACAGTCTAGCCGCGCATGGAAGCCTTGAACATTCCGTTAGGTCGCTAACTATTAAAAAGCTTCAGGCGACTTTCGCCGCGTAGCCTTCTTCGGTGATCACCGCGATCACCTGATCCGCCGACAAAGCACTCTCGACACCGACTTCTTTCGCAGCCAGATCGATACGCACGCTGGCCGCAGGATCCTTGGCTTGCAGCGCCTGGGTGATGGCTTTGACGCAGTGACCGCAGGACATGCCTTGAACGTTGAACACTTGCATGAGATGACTCCTTGAGTAAGGTTGCGTGCAGTCTTGAGCTTGCCACCGTGGCAAGGTCAAGTTCTGAAGTGAACTGCCGGGCTGGCAATCAGCGTCGCGCTCGGCCAAGCTGCGTCCATCAATGACTCGACATCAGGAGATTCAGCCATGCGCTGGTCAGCTCTCAGCCTGTTTGGCTTTCTCAGCCTATTTGCCGCGACACCTTCGGTTCAAGCCGCCGGGGAGGACTATGGCGTACTGATCATTTCCCGCGAGCGCCTGGAAGTCGCGACCTCCTGCGAGATCGGCGTGTACATTCACGATCAGCTGTCGGCGCGGTTGTTCCAGGAACAAAGCACCTCGTTCAATCTGCCGCCGGGTAATGTCTCCTTGCGCCTGAAGCTGCTGCCGGGCCAGGCGCCGGGTTGCAACCCGGGCATGCTCGCACCGGGTTCGCAGAACATCACGCTCAAGGCCGGTGACGTGTTGAAGTTCCGGATTGCGATGACGCAGGAAGGGATGTACCTGAAACCTGCCGCTCTCGAATACTGAGTCGCCTGTAAAAAAGATCGCAGCCTGCGGCAGCTCCTACGGGATCGGGTTACCACGCGGTCAATGTAGGAGCTGCCGCAGGCTGCGATCTTTTGATCTGAGACATGGCGCTTGACCTTGCCAGCATGGCAAGGTTGATCCTGTAGATATCTTCTACAGGGAGCGTGACCGATGTCCGAATCCACCACTTTCGATCTGCCGATTGCCGGCATGACCTGCGCCAGTTGCGCCGGGCGTGTCGAGCGTGCCTTGAGCAAAGTCATCGGCGCCTCTGCCGTCAGTGTCAACCTGGCCACCGAACAGGCCCGGGTTCATGCGCCCAGCGACAGCCTGCCGGCCTTGATGGATGCCGTGCAGCAGGCGGGTTACAGCGTGCCGCAGCAGAGTCTGGAATTGAGCATCGACGGCATGACCTGCGCCTCTTGCGTCGGCCGGGTCGAACGGGCGCTGGCCAAGGTGCCGGGAGTCAAGAGCGTCAGCGTCAACCTGGCCAACGAACGTGCTCACCTTGAGCTGCTCGGTCAGATCGATCCGCAAACCTTGATCGCTGCCGTGACCAAGGCTGGCTACAGCGCCAGTGTCTGGGAAGTCGAACACCCGCAAACCGATAATCAACAACAACGCCTGCACCGCGAGCGTTGGGCCTTGATCATGGCGATCGTCCTCGCCTCGCCGTTGGTGCTGCCGATGTTGCTGCAACCCTTCGGCGTGCACTGGATGCTCCCGGCCTGGGTGCAATTCGCGTTGGCCACGCCGGTGCAATTCATCTTCGGTGCGCGCTTTTACGTCGCGGCCTGGAAAGCCGTGCGCGCCGGTGCGGGCAACATGGATTTGCTGGTCGCGTTGGGCACCAGCGCCGGTTATGGCTTGAGTCTTTATGAATGGGCCACCGCCGCCGGGCGCATGCCGCACCTGTATTTCGAAGCATCGGCGGTGGTGATCGCTCTGGTGCTGCTGGGCAAATACCTGGAAAGCCGCGCCAAACGCCAGACCGCCAGCGCCATTCGCGCCCTCGAAGCCTTGCGCCCGGAACGGGCGATTCAGGTGATCGATGGCCGCGAGCAGGACGTCGCCATCAGCGCCTTGCGCCTCAATGATCTGGTCATGGTCAAACCCGGCGAACGCTTCCCGGTGGACGGTGAAGTGGTCGAAGGCCAGAGCCACGCCGACGAAGCGCTGATCAGCGGCGAAAGCCTGCCGGTGCCCAAACAACCCGGCGACAAGGTCACCGGCGGCGCGATCAATGGCGAAGGCCGGTTGCTCGTTCGCACCCTGGCCTTGGGCGCGGAAACCGTGCTCGCCCGCATCATCCGCCTGGTGGAAGACGCTCAAGCAGCGAAGGCGCCGATCCAGAAACTGGTGGATAAAGTCAGCCAGGTGTTTGTGCCAACGGTCCTGCTGATTGCGTTGGCCACCTTGATTGGCTGGTGGTTGTACGGCGCGCCGATGGAAACGGCGCTGATCAATGCCGTGGCGGTATTGGTGATCGCTTGCCCTTGCGCGCTCGGGCTGGCCACACCGACAGCGATCATGGCCGGCACAGGCGTGGCGGCGCGCCACGGGATTCTGATCAAGGACGCCGAAGCGTTGGAGCGTGCCCATGAGGTCAGTGCGGTGGTCTTCGACAAGACTGGCACGCTGACCTCGGGTACCCCGCGCATCGCTCATTTGAGCGCAATCAACCATGACGAAGCGGCCCTGCTGCAAATGGCCGGCGCCCTGCAACGCGGCAGCGAGCATCCGCTGGCCAAGGCGGTGCTGGACGCTTGCGCCGAACGCGGCTTGATCGTGGCCGATGTCAGCGACAGTCAATCGCTGACTGGCCGAGGCATCGCCGGCACTCTCGACGGTCGTCGATTGGCGTTGGGCAATCGTCGTCTCCTGGAAGAGAGCGGCTTGAGCCCCGGTGAATGGGCGGAGTCTGCTGCCGCATGGGAAACCGAAGGCCGGACCCTGTCCTGGCTGATCGAACAAAGCCCCGAACTTCGTGTGCTGGGCCTGTTCGCTTTCGGCGACACCCTCAAACCCGGCGCGCTGCAAGCCGTGCAACAACTCAACGCACGCAACATCAGCAGCCACCTGCTGACCGGCGATAATCGCGGCAGCGCCAAGGTGGTTGCCGAGGCGCTGGGCATCAAGGATGTCCACGCCGAAGTACTGCCGGCGGACAAAGCCGCCACCGTCGCCGAACTGAAAAAAACCGGCATCGTGGCCATGGTCGGCGACGGCATCAACGACGCCCCCGCCCTGGCCGCCGCAGACATCGGCATCGCCATGGGCGGTGGCACCGACGTTGCGATGCACGCGGCCGGGATCACCCTGATGCGCGGCGACCCACGGCTGGTGCCGGCGGCGCTGGAGATCAGTCGCAAGACCTACGCGAAGATTCGTCAGAACCTGTTCTGGGCCTTCGTCTACAACCTGATCGGCATTCCGCTGGCAGCGTTCGGCTTCCTCAACCCCGTGCTGGCCGGTGCGGCCATGGCGTTGTCGAGCGTCAGCGTGGTGAGCAATGCGCTACTGTTGAAAACCTGGAAACCCAAGGATCTGGAGGACAACCGATGAACATCGGCCAAGCGGCCCGCCAAAGCGGTCTGAGCGCGAAGATGATCCGTTATTACGAATCCATCGGCTTGCTCAAGGCCGCCCATCGTACCGACAGCGGCTATCGGGTGTACGGCGACGACGACCTGCATACCCTGGCGTTCATCAAGCGTTCCCGGGACCTGGGGTTCTCACTGGAGGAGGTCGGCAAACTGCTGACCCTCTGGCAGGACCGCCAGCGAGCCAGCGCCGATGTGAAGGCCCTGGCCCGTCAGCACATCGACGAGCTGAACCAAAAAATCCGCGAACTCGGCCAACTGCGCGACACCCTGCAGGACCTGGTCGAACACTGCCACGGTGATCACCGTCCCGACTGCCCGATCCTCAAGAATCTGGAGTCGGGCTGTTGCGCACAACCCGCTCGCCCCTGATTGCCAGCCCCTTCACCACCAACAACGTGGTGAGGGGAATCCCGTGGAACAACAGCACCACGGCACCCGGCGTCCACCATGAATAGAACGGCGCGGCGATCAGCATGCCGACGCCGAACCCGGTCATTTGCAACAGCGTCAGGAAGCTGAAAATCGGCAGGCGCAGGCTGTCCGGTTCACGCTGTAGCCGCGACATCAGGCCGACTTCCGCGAAACCGTCGCCCAATCCCGCCGGCAGCGAGAACAACAGCAAACCGTAGAGCGTTTGCTGCTGAAACATCAGGATGAAGCCACAGGACATCAGCAACACACCAAAGAAGAATCGTCGCTCCAGGTTCACGTTGTCCGAGCCTTTCAGCCGGCTGGCGATGCGCGCGCCGATGAGTTTTCCGCAGGCCCAGACCGCCAACATCAGTCCCAGCGTGGTGCTGGCCGACTCGGGCGTCAGCAGTCTGGAAATAATCGGAAAACCCACGTTGTGCGCGGCACTGCCAAGGGTGTCAGCCATGGCCACGGCGAGCATCGCCGCCACCACCGGTGTGCTGCGCAGTCCCTGGAGCAGCGCCGCCCATTCACCACGCTCGTGGCTGGGTTCATCACTGGGCGCAGGTTTTGAGAAGCGCAGCGGCAAGATGAACAACGCGGCCAGCAGATAAGTGACCACGTTCAATGCAAACACCGTTTCAAAGCCGAATGCCGCCACCAATAGCCCTGACACCAGACTTCCACCGACCATGGCGGCCGACGACGCCGAGGTGATCCAGGCGTTGGTCTTGAGCAAATGCTCAGCTTCGATCAAGTGCGGCAATTGGCTGTTCAGGCCGATGGCGAACATCGAGTTGCCGAATCCCAGACCGAAAGCGATCACCGGTAACAGCAGCATCTGCTGGGCGACCGGCAGCACCAGCAGCAGACCCAGCAGCCCGGCGCGCAACAGGTCGAAGGCAATCAACGGCAGGCGCCCGGCCCAGCGGCGATAAAACGTCGTACCGATGAGGCTGGCGAATACTCCACCGGCCACGCGGCTGGCGAGGAAGATGCCGACGCTCATGGCGCTGTTGCTGAGCAGGTAGACGTAGGTGGCCAGGGCGACCATGTTGAGGAAGGCGCCGAAGTCAGAAACCAGACGGGCGGTGATGATCAGTTGGGCGTTGCGGGTGGTGTTCACATTCAGTCCTTGAGTGTGGGTTGGGTCGGTGGGCAGTAAACGTGATTTTGTGTGGATCTGAAAGCCACCCCTCACCCTAACCCTCTCCCCAGAGGGTAGAGGGAACTGACCGAGGTGTATTTCGAGGTACATCGACCTGAGATTCCGAGTCGAACTCAGGTTTTGAAAAACATGAAGATCGGCTCCCTTTCCCCTCTCCCCCGTGGGGAGAGGGCTGGGGTGGATCTATCTGACACCACACGACAGCTCCTATTGCCCATAAAAAAACCCGGCCGAAGCCGGGTTTTTATTAACCGATCACTGCATCCAGGGCGGAGGCGGCTCTTCGGTTTTGCCCGGTGGCGCGTCGTCAGCAGCGCGGATCGCTTGCTTGCGCTCTTCATCAAGGCGTGCCGCCTCGATCTCGCGCATGATCCCGCCAACATCGGCCAACTCTTCCGGCTCATCGAACTCGCCGGTCAAGACGCTGGCCGGGTGCAAGGTGCCGGCTTCGAACAGGGCCCACATTTCCTTGGCGTACTTGGTCTTTTTCAACTCCGGCGCAAACCGCCCGAAGTAGGACGCCATGTTGCCGACATCCCGCTCCAGCATGCTGAACGCGTGGTTGTTGCCCGCCGCGTCGACCGCTTGCGGCAGGTCGATAATCACCGGGCCGGTCGGGGTCAGCAGTACGTTGAACTCCGACAGGTCACCGTGCACCAGACCGGTACACAACATCAGCACGATCTGCGAAATCAGGAACGCGTGATACTCGCGTGCCTGATCCGGTTCCAGCACCACGTCGTTCAGACGCGGCGCGGCATCACCGTACTCATCGGCCACCAGTTCCATCAACAGCACGCCTTCAAGGAAGTCGTAAGGCTGAGGAACCCGCACGCCAGCACCGGCCAGACGGAACAATGCCGCCACTTCGGCATTCTGCCAGGCGTCTTCGGTTTCTTTCTTGCCGAACTTGGAGCCCTTGGCCATCGCTCGAGCCTGACGGCTGTTGCGCACCTTGCGGCCTTCCTGATACTCGGCCGCCTGACGGAAACTGCGTTTATTCGCCTCCTTGTAGACCTTCGCGCAACGTAACTCGTTGCCGCAGCGCACCACATAAACAGCTGCTTCTTTACCACTCATGAGTGGGCGCAGCACCTCGTCGACCAGACCGTCCTCGATCAGGGGTTCAATGCGTTTTGGAGTCTTCATCAGCTTTTATTGGGGGTCCTTTATTACCAAACACGCGAAAGTCATTCGTTATACGGCAATCCACTCATTCGGGGGAGGGGTTGCCGACCTATGAACGTTCCTGTGACCGTCAAGAAGCACACAATGTGCCGGTTTAATCAGTCAGCAACCGCCGGTCGTCATCGGCCGCCACAGATCATAGCTGACCCTGCGTCACTTGTTGCTGAAGGGCTAAGCAGGTATTTGCGACAGTAGCTGACATCTCGATTCATACCCTTCGTAGGATTTTTCTTAATAGGCCTCAATTTCCGCCTCGGCCGGCCGAAGTCATCAGAGACAAAGTGATTTGTCCGACAATCGTTCTGCCAATAATCCGCGAGTCATCTGCACTGCGTGGGCCTACAAGAAAAATCTGGAGCGCGGATGAACATCAAACAGAAGTTGACCTGGGCGTTTGCAATCATCGCCTGCTTGCCGGTGGTGCTGGTCGCTACCCTGGTTGTGCTGAACTTGCGCAGTGATGCCAAGGACAGTTTCGTCGATGGCAGTGGCCGTGAAATTCGTCAGGTCAGCAACGCCATGCAACTGTTCTTTGACGGCATCAGCCAGAACGTGGATTACCTGGCGACCCAACCGCTGATCAAGAACTCCGACGACAGCCTCAAGACCTACATGAGCGCCAACGCCGAGAGCATTCCCCAAGGTGAGATGGACAAGAAAGTCTTCGGCCTCCTTCAGGACCTGGGTAACAGTCACCCGTCCTACGCTTATGCCATCCTCGGCACCGCGGCGGGCGGTTATGTGTCCTGGCCGGACGATGCCAAGCTGAACAATTACGACCCGCGCCAACGCCCCTGGTACAAGGCTGCCCAGGCCAAACCGGGCAAACCGTTCCGCACCGAGGCCTATTACTGGGCCCAGGACGACGCGACGTACGTCAGTACCGTGCGCACCATCGACAACAAATTGGGCACCAATGGCGGCGTGGTCAGCATCGACGTGACGCTCAAGCAGCTCACCGAAATCGTCAAACAGATCAAGCTCGGTGAAACCGGCTACCTGATGCTGCTGGAAAACACCGGCACCGTGCTGGTCGATCCGAAGCAACCGGAACACAACTTTAAAGCGCTGAGCAGCCTCGGCGAGGGCTACGCGCAACTGGCCAAGGCCGGCAAAGGGCTGGTGGAAGTCGAGCTGAACGGCGAACGCTACATGGCCAACGTCTGGCCGTCGGAGCAGCTGGGCTGGACCTTTATCGGCCTGATCAAGCAGACCGACGTGATGAGTTCGGCCACTCAACTGACCTGGCTGATCGCGATCATCGCCGCCGTACTGGCCGTGCTCTTCGCCATCGTCGGCGCCAGTTTCGCAAGCCTCATCGTGCGACCAATCCGCAGCGTGGCCAGCGGTCTGGAAGGCATCGCCCAAGGTGAAGGCGACCTGACCAAGAACCTGCAAATCCGTGGCAGCGATGAAACCGCGCAACTGGCCAACTGGTTCAACCAGTTTTTGGCGGCGATTCGCAACCTGATCCAGAGCATTGGCGGCGCCGCGACCAAGATCCTCGCCACCTCCAAGAGTTCGACCCAGGTCTCCAGCGACATGGCCGAAGCCGCCGGGCGTCAGCGCGAAGCGGTGGACATGGTTTCCACGGCGTTCCACGAAATGGTCGCCACCGCCAACGAAGTCGCGCGCTCTTGCAGCCAGGCGGCGGAATCGGCCGACAGCGGCCAGCGCCAGGCGCGTGAAGGTCAGCAGCAGATTGATGCGGCCGTGACCAGCGTTGATCGCTTGAGCCAGGAAATCGAACAGTCGGCCCAGTCGATGCAACAGCTCGAACGCGACAGCAACGACATTCAGTCAATTCTCGGGACCATTCGCTCAATTGCCGAACAGACCAACCTGCTGGCACTGAACGCGGCCATTGAAGCGGCGCGGGCCGGTGAACAGGGTCGTGGGTTTGCGGTGGTGGCCGATGAAGTTCGGGCACTGGCCAAACGCACGGCCGATTCCACAGCGGAAATCGACGGTTTGCTGGGTAACCTCGCCAAACGCACCAGTCAGGTGACTCAGCAAATGCACGCCAGCCTGGAAGTGTCCCAGCAATCGGTGACGCGGATCGGTGAAGCACGCAGCAGCTTCGGGCTGATTCGGGAATCGGTGGACGTGATTCGCGACATGAACACCCAGATCGCTACCGCGGCGGAAGAACAGCATCAGGTGGCTGAAGACATCAATCGGCACATCAGCCAGATTCATGGTGATGCGCAGTTGGTGGCGGAACTGGCGAACTCGGCGCGGCTGGATTCACAGAGTCTGGCGGGGTTGTCGAATGAGCTGGATGGGTTGGTTCGGCGGTTCAGGACTTGAGAATTGGGGTGGTTTTAGATCCACCCCTCACCCCAGCCCTCCCGAAACGTCGGACCGCCCCAGAGGGGAGAGGGGGAAAGGGAGCCCATCTCCATCGCCTTCAAATCCTGAGCTCGACTCGATATTTCAGGTCGAAGAATTTCTCGAGATATCCCCAATAAGTCCCCTCGCCCCTTGGGGAGAGGGTTAGGGTGAGGGGGCTGGTTTTCACTGCCGAAACAATTCTCCCGGGGTAAACCCGAACAGGCTTTTGAACGCCGCAATAAACGCCGAAGTCGAGTCATACCCGCAAGACAGCGCGGCATTCGTCACGCTGTCCCCCTCCTCCAGCAAACTCAACGACGACAGCAACCGCATCCGCTGTCGCCACCCTCGAAAGCTCAACCCGGTTTCCCGCTGAAAGAGTCGCATCAAGGTCTTCTCCGAGGTGCCCAACCGCTCGGCCCACGCCTGCAAGGTCACATTGCGCTCAGGGCTTTCGATCAGCTCGTTGCACAACCCGAGCAACCGTTCATGGCGCGGTAACGGTAGCGAGAAGCCGACCTCCGGCAGATGCGCCAACTGATCCAGCAGCACACTCACCAGCCGCGATTCCTGGCTGTCGCCCTGTGGATATTCAACCGGCAGCAAACAAAAACTCTTGATCAGCTCCCGGGCCAACGGCGTCACTTCCAGCACCCGGCAACGCCCGTCCGCCCATTCACAATCCTCGCGGCGCACATAGAGGCTGCGCATCTCGGCGCGCATCGAAGTCACCACCT
This sequence comes from Pseudomonas sp. GL-B-26, assembly GCF_019947405.1. Classification (NCBI taxonomy): domain Bacteria; kingdom Pseudomonadati; phylum Pseudomonadota; class Gammaproteobacteria; order Pseudomonadales; family Pseudomonadaceae; genus Pseudomonas; species Pseudomonas sp. GL-B-26. Next base: position 10,894 of record NZ_JAGYGJ010000068.1, read on the forward strand.
GGTGTTCGAGATCGGCCGGAATCCAGATTCCCCACTGCGGTGGCGCAAAGAAACTGCCTTCGGCGGTGTGCACGCCGAGAACACCGCTGATCGCGTAGGAGAACTGCACCCAATCGTGCCGATGGGGCGGCGTCCATGAACCGGCGTTGAGACTTTCCGCACGGGCATACAGCGGACGCGGCAGCGCCGTCAGCGTCGGAATCGTCCGCTCGAGGGAAAGTTGTCCGTTAGTCGGCATTGATTGGCCTTATGTCGCAAGACGGCTGATGGAGCCGACGTTAGGCTAAGTCACCAATTCTTACAAATGTATTCGGTGCCTGTTATGCATGCCTTCAAACACCTCAAACGCGTGGTCACCGACTGGTTCTTGTGCGGCATGTTGATCGCCACGCTGCTGGCGTATTTCTTCCCGACCTTTGGTGCCAGCGGTGGCGGGATGCACGCTGAATACGTGATCAACATCGGCGTGTTTCTGGTGTTCTTCCTGCACGGGGTCAACCTGTCCAGCGAGCAGATCACTCACGGTCTGAAAAACTGGAAGCTGCACGTGATGGTTCAGGGTTTCACCTTCGCGGTGTTTCCGCTGATCTGGCTGCTGAGCGACACGCTGTTGGGTTCGCACATTCCATCGCTGCTGATGCTGGGTTTCCTGTACCTCTGTGCCCTGCCCTCGACCATCTCCTCGTCCGTGGCCCTGACCGGCAGCGCGGGCGGCAACGTACCGGCGGCGATTCTCAACGCGAGCCTGTCCAGCGTGCTGGGGATTTTCCTGACGCCGTTGCTGGTGAGTTTCGTGGTCGGCAGCGGCGCGGGCGGCATCGACTTGGGCGCCACCCTGCTCGACCTCTGCGCCATGTTGCTGTTGCCACTGGTGCTCGGCCAATGGGTTCGGCCGTTCCTCGGCAAGTTCTTTGCCCGCCACAAGCGCTACACCAACATCGCCGACAAGTTGGTGATCCTGTTGCTGGTCTACGCGGCGTTCTGCAATTCGATGGTCTCGGGGATGTGGCAAAAGCAGGGCAACAGCGTAATCCTCACGGCATTGATCGGCAGTGCGATCCTGCTGGCGATCATCCTGTGGATGACCACCCGCACCGCTCGCGCGTTGAAATTCAGCCCGGCCGATGAAATCGCCGCAGTATTTTGCGCCAGCAAGAAATCCCTGGCCGCCGGTGCGCCAATGGCGGCGCTGATCTTCGGCGCCAACCCGGGGCTTGGGCTGATCCTGTTGCCGATCATGATCTACCACCCGTTGCAGCTGATCGTCTGCTCGGTCATGGCCGAGCGTTACGCCAACCGCAACCGGCAGCTGGCTCAACAGCAAAGCGCACCAGCCCTCAGCGCTCGATAATCGCTGTCACACCCTGGCCACCGGCGGCGCAGATCGAGATCAACCCTCGGCCCTTGCCCGCCGCATCCAGCAACTTCGCCAGGCTCGCGACGATGCGTGCGCCAGTCGCGGCAAACGGATGCCCCACCGCCAGTGAACTGCCTTTGACGTTGAGACGGCTGCGGTCGATGGAGCCCAGTGGCGCATCGAGACCGAGGCGGGTTTTGCAATATTCCGGATCCTCCCAGGCCTTCAGCGTGCAGAGCACCTGCGCGGCGAAGGCTTCGTGGATTTCGTAGTAATCGAAGTCCTGCAAGGTCAGGCCGTTGCGCGCCAGCAAACGCGGCACCGCATACACCGGCGCCATCAACAATCCTTCCGCACCGTTGACGAAATCCACCGCCGCCGTCTCGCCGTCACGCCAATAGGCGAGGATCGGCAGGCCGCGCTCTTTCGCCCATTCCTCACTGCCCAGCAGCACCACTGACGCACCATCGGTGAGTGGCGTGGAATTGCCCGCGGTCAGGGTGCCCTTGGCGCTTTTCTCGAAGGCCGGTTTCAGTGAGGCCAGTTTTTCCAGGGTCAGATCCGGGCGCAGGTTGTTGTCCCGGGTCAGGCCGAGGAACGGTGTCATCAAATCGTTGTGCCAGCCTTCGGCGTAGGACGCGGCCAGTTTCTGATGACTTTCCTGGGTCAGCTGATCCTGTTCGTCACGCGGGATGCTCCAGGTCTGGGCCATCAATTCACAGTGTTCGCCCATCGACCGACCGGTGCGAGGCTCGCCGATGCTTGGAAAGTAAGGCACCAAATGGCGGGGGCGCAGTTGCAGGAAGGTTTTCAGTTTGTCGGCGGTGCTTCGGGCCCGGTTGGCCTGCAGGAGGATCTTGCGCAGGCCTTCGTTAACACCGATCGGCACGTCCGAGGCTGTGTCGACGCCACCGGCAATGCCACATTCGATCTGACCCAGGGCGATTTTGTTCGCCACCAACAATGTTGCCTCCAGCCCCGTGCCGCAGGCTTGCTGGATGTCGTAGGCCGGCGTCATCGGTGACAACCGCGAGCCCAGCACGCACTCGCGGGTCAGGCCGTAATCGCGCAAATACTTGACCAGCGCACCCGCTGCCACTTCGCCCATGCGTACACCGTGAAGGTTATAGCGCTCGATCAGGCCTTCCAGCGCTGCGGTGAACATCGCCTGGTTACTGGCAGTGGCGTACGGCCCGTTGGACCGGGCGAAGGGGATACGGTTACCACCAATAATCGCAACGCGGCGCAGTTGAGTCATGAAAAGCTCCTGATGAATTATTCAAATTGAGAACCACCCCCCTTGTAGGAGCCGCCCGGACCAAGCTCAGCTCCTACAATGTTCTAGCGTAGGCCTTATCTCGTGGATCGAACGACTGATTGCCATTCATGGTCCACACTTTGAAACCCAGCTGCTGGAGCGCGTTCCATGTCTGACCGTTATATCGACTTCGCCAATTCGTCCATCGGCCATCGTTTGGTCGGGGCCCTGGGTCTGCCGTCGCCGGTTCGACTGGAGCGCTGGCAAGCCGGCCGGCTGCGGCCTGTCGAGGGGGCGCTGTTGTTAGGCGGTGGCCCGTTGACGGAGAAAATCGGCACCTTCGCCAACCGCCTGACCGACGCGATTTACAGCTACGGCGCCGAGCCTTCGCTGGCCACCGCGTGGATTCCCGGCCACGGCCCCAAACTCAAAGCCGTGGTGTTCGACGCCAGCGGCCTGGTGCAGACCGATCAACTCAAACAGCTGCGCGAGTTCTTCCAGCCGCTGATAAAAAACCTCGACCACAGCGCGCACCTGGTGATTCTGGGTCGCGCGCCGGAGACCTTGAGCGATCCGTTCGCCGCCAGCGCCCAGCGGGCATTGGAAGGTTTCAGCCGTTCGCTGGCCAAGGAACTGCGCAGCGGCGGCACCTTGCAGCTGATTTATGTCGGCGAAGGGGCGGAGGATCAACTGGAAGGCCCGCTGAGGTTTTTCCTCTCGCCCAAAAGTGCATTCGTTTCCGGGCAAGTGATTCGCTTGAACGCCTGCGACGCGCAGGTGACGGACTGGACTCGCCCATTGTCCGGCCGCAAGGCGCTGGTCACGGGTGCTGCTCGCGGCATCGGTGCCTCCATCGCCGAAACCCTGGCCCGTGACGGGGCCGACGTGATCCTGCTCGACGTAGCACCGGCCAAGACTGATCTCGACGCCCTCGCCGCACGCCTCGGCGGGCGCAGCATCACCCTGGATATTTGCGCCGAAGACGCCGCCGCGCAGTTGATCGAGCAACTGCCCGACGGCATCGACATCGTGGTCCACAACGCTGGCATCACTCGGGATAAAACCCTGGCCAACATGACCCCGGAATTCTGGGACGCGGTGTTGGCGGTCAACCTCAATGCGCCGCAAGTGCTGACCAAGGCACTGCTCGACAGCGGCACCCTGCACGACAACGGCCGGGTGATCCTGCTGGCGTCGATCAGCGGCATCGCCGGCAATCGCGGGCAAACCAATTACGCAGCGAGCAAGGCCGGGCTGATCGGTCTGGCCCAAGCCTGGGCGCCGTTGCTGAATGAGCGCGGCATCAGCATCAATGCGGTAGCACCCGGTTTCATCGAAACCCAGATGACCGCGCACCTGCCGTTCGGCGTGCGTGAGGCCGGGCGACGCATGAGTTCGCTGGGCCAGGGCGGCCTGCCGCAAGACGTCGCGGAGGCGGTGGCGTGGCTGGCTCAACCGGGCACCGGCGCATTCACCGGCCAAGCGTTACGGGTGTGCGGACAAAGTGTTTTGGGGGCTTAGGCATGATCATCGATTGGCACATACTCAACTGCGAACCAAGCCTGTCGGGACTGTACGTGCGGGCCGCGACGCGACGCAAAATCACCGGCACCACCCTGCCCGATTCGGGTTTGCGCTGCTGGATCAATGTCGATCCCAAGCGCCTGGCGGACTATCGCAAGGTCTGCGGTTTTGCCGAAAACGGTTTGTTGCCGCCAACCTATCCACACATCCTCGCGTTCGCCTTGCAGATGCAATTGCTGACGGCCAAGGAGTTTCCATTTCCGCTGCTGGGGTTGATTCACCTGAGCAACCGCATTCGCATCTTTCGCCCAATGGGCGGCGTGAATCGTGTTCGGGTCAGCGTTCAGGTGCAAAACCTTCAGCCCCATGAAAAAGGCGCGACGTTCGACCTGGTGACCACGCTCGACGATCAACTAGGGGCGTTGTGGGAAGCTGAAAGCCAAATGTTGTGCCGAGGGGTCAAACTCGAAGGCGAGCCCGTAGAAGAAGTATTGGCATCGTCGCTGGAGATGTTGGAGGTGGCCCGCTGGAAAGCGCCGTCGGACATTGGGCGGCAGTACGCCAAAGTGTCCGGCGACTACAACCCGATTCACCTGAGTGCTGTCAGCGCCAAACTCTTTGGTTTCCCTACGGCCATCGCCCATGGGTTGTGGAACAAGGCGCGTACGCTGGCGGCGTTAAGTGAGCATCTGCCGGCGGCGAATGTCGAGATTGCGGTGCAATTTCGCAAACCGGTGCGGTTGCCCAGTGAAGTGACATTACTGGCCAGCGCGGCGGGGTCGAGCGGGGATTTGCTGTTGGTGGGTGCGGGGGATCTTGAGCATATGGCTGGGCATTGGCGGCCGGTTGCCTGACCCGATCGTTCCTGAGCTCTGCGTTCGGCTCTTGGGACGCAGAGCGTCCCTGGCTGCATTCCCACGCAGAGCGTGGTAACGATCAATCACGGACTCACTAAATCCATGCGAGGCTGCGGAAACAAATTATTCAAAGTTTCCAACAACCGCACGTGATAAATCGGCTTGCGAAACAGGTCGAGTACCTGTAACCGCAACATGTCACTGACATCCTCCATGTCCGCATGCCCCGACGTCACAATCACCGGCAAATGCTGGCGGGACGTATGTTCACGCAACCGCTTGATCAACGACATGCCACTCTCCTCCGGCATCCGCAAATCAGTAATCACCAACGCAATATCAGGGTGGCGCGTCAGATGATTCAGCGCGAGCTTGACCGAGGTGGCGGTAAAGCAATTGAAGCCCTCACCCTCCAGCAACTCCGCCAACTCCAGCAATGCATCCTCCTCATCATCGACCAGAAGAAGCTGTTGGCGTGGAAGTGAGGGAGCGTTCATGGGCAACACCTGCAATGGACTAAGCGTTGACGTTAGAAGCCCTTTGCGGGATTGGCAAGTAGCTGACCATTGACAGCAGGCAGGTCAAAGCGCGTTTTGGATAGTGGTAAACATGATGGTGACAGCGTTGGAGATCGGCGTCACAAACGCCGCTAGAGCGACTGCCACCATGCCCGCAATAATGGCGTATTCGATACCCGAAGCCCCCTCGGTATCTTTGGCCAGGCCCTTGTAAAAAGCGATTTCGGATTTGATCTTCTGAGCAATCTTGGTAAAGGACATGGCAGCTCTCCTGAAAGACGGCGGGTGTTGCACGGTCGCAACATGATTCCCCTTTGCCAGCATCAGCATTGTCGGCATTCCCCATACCCACAACTGTAAGAACGAATTATCACTAAAGTATTAGTTGCTTCGTTGACGTCAAAAAAGTCACGTTTACGCCCTGACTGCTTACTTTCGTCAGTTATTTTCAGGCCCGTAATGGCTTTTTGCTCTAGCTGAGCTACCGTCAAATAGCGAAATAGTTCCATGTTCATAGCTGCCTGATTGCGAAGTTTTCTCGTTGGGTGCGACGAGGTCTCAAGCAGCAGGAAAGGGAGAGCCGTCATGAACAGTCGTATCACTCTGGGCCTGGCCGGCTTGTTTCTGGTGGGCGCCATTATTGCCGGTTACTGGGGCCTCACGCTGAGCCGTCAACCCGCTCCCGAGCCTGTCGTGCAACCCGGGATTGTTACGCCTGCCCCCATCGCCCAGACACCTGCCCCCGTGGACGACCCCACCCGCCAACCGGTGGTGGTGCTGCTGCATGATGTGCCACCGCTCATGCCTATCAGCGCCGCCGACGTGACCCTGGAAAAACTCCGTACCGTCCCCGCCGGCAGCCTGAGCCGCCTCGATCAAGCCATTGGCCGAACACCCTGGCGCGCCCTCAGTGCCGGCACCTGGCTCAATGAAGAAAGTTTCGAAGCCGGTGGCAGACTGGCGCGGATGATTCGTCCCGATGAACGCGCCCTCGCCGTCGCGGTGGATGAAGTGATCAATGCCGGCGGGCAACTGATACCGGGGGACTACGTCGATGTGCTGCTGTTTCTGCGCATGGACAGCAACAACCTTCAGCCGTCGGCGCAACTGGTGGTGCCGGCCTTGCGGGTACTCGGGGTGGGCGAACAGATGGGGTTGACCAACGACGGTCAACCCGCAAGCCCGGCCCGCAGTAACGAAGAAAAACTCAGGCAGGAACAATTGCGCGCCAGCGCCCGCAGCGTCTTGCTTGCCGTCCCCGAACAACTATTGAGCCGCCTGATGTTGGCGGCCCAGGCTGGCGTGCTGCGCCTGGCCGTACGCAGCGCCGATGAAAAACGTCTGGCTCGTTACTGGGCTGGCGAAAGCGATTCATCGGCCAACCTTGCCAGTGCCAACCGCGAGTTGATCCAGTTCAGCCAACTGGCCATGACACCCCCACCCAAACCTGTCGTCACCCACAGCAGCACAGCACCGCGCAAGCCGAGCGTGGAAGTCATCCGCGGCAACGAAATCACCCAACAAACCCCCTGAATCGAGCAAGGACGCCTCTAAATGTGCAGTCGTTCCATGCCCCTGTTTCAAGCGCAACTATGACCCGAACTGGTATCACCTGTACTTCGTCGAGAACTGCAACTTCGATAAACGCAGCGGATTATCGCAATGAGCCAGAGCCAGAACCTGAGCCAGACCTTCCTCGCGATCACGCGCAACAGCACCGACCTTGAGTGGCTGCAAGGCGCCCTCGCCCCGTTGGGCCAAGTGGTCAGCGCCGGCGGTGGCAGCCTCGACGAATTGCTGGCGCTGGTGGACGTGACCTTCGCCAGTCTGGTGTTCATCGGCCTGGACCGCGAACACGTGGTGGCCCAAAGCGCACTGATCGAAGGTGCCCTGGAAGCCAAACCGATGCTGGCGATCGTCGCGCTGGGCGATGGCATGGACAATCAACTCGTGCTCAATGCCATGCGCGCCGGTGCACGGGATTTCGTGGCCTATGGTTCGCGCTCCAGCGAAGTCGCGGGGTTGGTGCGACGGCTGAGCAAACGCCTGCCACCCGTGGCCCCGAACACCCAACTGGGTAGCCTGACGGTGCTCTACGGTGTGCAGATCAATGCCGACGGCGCGCTGCTCGCCACGCACATGGCGCAAGTGGTGCAGAAGAGCGGGCAGCAAACGTTGTTACTGGATCTTGGCCTGCCACGCGGTGACAGCCTGGCCTTGCTCGGGCTGGAGAGTTCGTTCCACTTCGGCGATGCACTCCGGCACTTGCGGCGCCTCGACGCGACGCTGATCGACAGCGCGTTCACCACCTGCGCCGCCGGGTTGCGGATCCTCGCCTACGCCCACCACGATGAGCCGCTGGAACACACCAGCACCGCCGAGTTGTACATGCTGCTCAGCGCCCTGCGCCAACACTTCCAGCACATCGTGGTGAACCTGACTGGCCAGCCGGACAGCGAAGCGCTACGCACCTTCGTCACCCATTGCGACAAGTTGCTGTGGTACACCGATCAGAACGTACTCGACTGCCGCCGTAACCTGGCGGTACTCAACCTGTGGCGTGAAAAAGGCATGAAGCTCGATCACGCCAGACTGCTGGTGGATCGCTACCTGCGCAACGTCGCACCGGACTCCGACACCCTGAGCAAAAGCTTCGGCATGGAGATTATCGCGACCCTCGCCTACAGCCCGGAAGTTCGACTTAACGCCAAGAACCAAGGTGTGACGCTATTTGAACTGGCCCCCCGCGAAGGCCTGACTCAAAGCCTGCGCGCCCTCGGCGATCGGTTGGCCAAGCGTTCCGAGGGCCTGGCCAAGCCCAAGTCTGGCTGGTTCAATCGGTTGAGGGGTGCGCAATGAGCGGTGAAAAACTCTTCGGTGCCCCTGTGCGCACCACCACTGGCAACACTGACCACGAAGGTCTGAAACTGGTGCTGCACCGCTACATCATCGACGCCATCGAGGAGTCCGGCAAAAACCTGCTGGAGGGTTCGCGGCAGGTACTCTCGCAGTTCGTCATCGACAAGGTTGCCGAGTACATCGCCCGGCTGCATCTGGCGATTTCCCGCTATGAAATGGAGCGTCTAGCCGAAGAAATCGTCGACGAACTCACCGGTTTCGGCCCCTTGGAAGTACTGCTGCGAGACCCGGCGGTGACGGAGATCCTGGTCAACGGCCCGCACCGGGTGTTCATTGAACGCGACGGCATACTGCATCAAAGCGACCTGCGTTTCATCGATGCGCATCACGTCGAACGGGTCATGCAACGGATCCTCGCGCCCCTCGGTCGACGGCTCGATGAGTCGTCGCCAATGGTCGACGCACGACTGCCCGACGGTAGCCGGGTCAACGCGATCATTCCCCCGATTGCGCTCGATGGTCCCTGCCTGTCGATACGTAAATTTCGCAAGGACATGCTCAAAAGCTCGGACCTGATGGCGATGCAAACCATCGATCAGGCGATTTACGACTTTATTCAGGAGGCCGTGAGCAAGCGCTGCAACATCCTGATCAGCGGCGGTACCGGCACTGGCAAGACCACGCTGCTGAACATTCTCAGCCAGTTGATCAACCCTCACGAACGACTCGTCACCATCGAAGACGTCGCCGAACTGCACCTGGGCCACCCTCACGTGGTGCGCCTGGAAACCCGGCCGCCGAATGCCGAAGGCCACGGAGAAGTGAAAGCCAGTGACCTGATTCGCAACGCCCTGCGGATGCGCCCGGACCGAATCATCCTCGGCGAGATTCGTGGCGTCGAAGTGCTGGACGTACTCACCGCAATGAACACGGGCCACGACGGTTCGATGAGCACCGTGCACGCCAACAACGCCCAGGATGCGCTGTTGCGCCTGGAGACACTGGTGGGCCTGACGGGCCGCACCATCGCCGAACGGACCTTGCGGCAAATGATCTGCGCCGCACTGGACGTAGTGATCCAGCTGACGCGCATGCCCGACGGCCGCCGCTGCGTCAGCGAAGTGGTGGAGGTGATCGGCTTGCGTGATGACGTGTATGTCACCAACACGTTGTTCCGGCTCGACCGGCACAGCGGCTTCGGATTCATGCGTGAGGCGGTCAACCCCGCTGGCGATAAACTGCGCCGTGAGTTGGCGCTCTCTCCCTCTGCATACTGAAGGCCACGGCATGCTCAAACCGGTGCTGCTCATCCTCGTTTGCCTGGTCTTGCTCGGACTGTCGATCCGCCTGTTTTATCGCGGTTTGCGCCAGACCGGCACCGAGCGGGTACTGGGGCGCCTGACCCAGGGGCAACTGCAGCCGGTGCCGACGAAAACCTCCTGGGCGGGTCTGGATCGGGCATTTCTGCGGGCCGGCCTTGGGCGTCCCTCCAAGCGTCTGGGGGGGTGGCTGCTGCTCTGGGCCCTTGGCATCTTGCTCGGATTTGCTAGCGGTGGCTGGGCCGGCTTGCTGGTTCTGTTACTGCTGCCGCCGCTGATTCTGCGCCTGTATGTCAATTGGCGTTATCAGCGCCGACTCCAGCGCATGATCGAACAACTGCCACAAATGCTCGATCACACCGTGCGCAGTCTGAAGTCCGGGCGCACCCTGGCCGATGCGGTGCTGGGCGCCATCGACACCGCTGAAGACCCGCTGAAAAACGCCATGGGGCGGGTTCAGCGCAACGTGCAGTTGGGGGTCAGCTTGCCGGATGCCGCGGCTGACCTCGCCGAGCTGTATGAGAAAGACGAACTTCGCCTGTTTGCCCTCGGCTTGAAGGTCAATCACCGCTATGGCGGCAATGCCAGCGAATTGCTGGAAAACCTGATCAAGATGATCCGGGAGCGCGAGCAGGCTGCGCGCCAGCTCAGGGCCATGACCGGTGAAACCCGGGTGACCGCGTGGGTCCTGGGCTGTTTGCCGATTGGCCTGGCCGGCTATTTCCTCGCGACCAACCCTCATTACTTGCTCGCCATGTGGCACGACGGCTCGGGGCAAATCATGCTCGCGTCCGCGTTCGGCTTACAGGTGGTCGGCAGCCTGGCGCTCTGGCATATGTTGCGCAGCGTATGAAAGTGCCTTTGCTGATCTGCGCATTACTGTTTCTGGGGGCAGCCTTGTTGCTGCTCAGCGGTTTGCTGGAACACCGTCGGAGGGTTCGCCAGGTGGCGCAACGACTCGACGGCAAACTGGCGAGCGACAACCGGGTAAATCAGTGGCTTGAGCTGCTGGGCAGTAGCCGGATCGGTCAGCGCTCGGTCAACCTGGATAACGAAACCCAGGCATTGCTTAACCGTCTCGGCTGGCGCAGCGCCCGGCGACGTTCACTGTTCGCGGCGTTCCAGGTAGGCGCTCCGGTGCTGGCGCTGGCCCTGACCTTGCTGATCCAGGGCGTATTCTTCCCTCACACAAACAATCACTGGATGGCCCCGGTGTTCGCCACCTGCGCCGGCTATCTATTGCCCAAACGGTTGCTGGCCGCTGCCGCGCAGCGTCGGCAAAAACAACTGGCGATCGAGATATCCACCTTCATTCCGCTGCTGCGCATCCTGTTCGAATCGGGCATGGCGGTGGAGCAGTCGTTGCGAGTATTGAGCAATGAAGGCAAACAATTATTGCCGGCCCTGACCCATGAATTGCGTCTGGTATTGGCCCGGGTCGATTCCGGCCTGGAACTGGGCGAAGAACTGCACAAAGCCACCCAATTGCTGGCCGTCGACGAGTTCACCGACACCTGCGTCATCCTTGAGCAGTTGATCCATCAGGGGGGCGGTGCGATGAAATCCCTGCTGACCCTCAAGCAATTGCTCGATGACCGGCGCCTGACGCGCCTGCAGGAATACATCTCCAAGCTGTCCGCCAAAATGTCCGTCGTGATGATGCTGTTTCTCTTCCCGGCGTTATTGATCGTACTGGCCGGCCCGGGCTTCACCGCCCTGTCCCATGCCTTTGGTTCTTAGAGGGATCGAGCGGGCAAGTGGACGGTGGGACAGGGGGGGGTAGTCTAGATCCGGGCAACTCCAACCGCGACACTCTTTGTAGCAGCTGCCGAGCCCGCGAGGCTGCGTTCGGCTGCGAAGCAGTCGTGAGTCCGGCTGACGCGGTATGCCTGACGTACCGCAATGACTGATTTTACGACTGCTACGCAGCCGAACGCAGCCTCGTGGGCTCGGCAGCTGCTACAGATTGCGTTACGGCTTAACTGACTGAGTCGTGGTCGTTTCCGCAGGAATGGATAGATACATCAACAAAAACCTAATGCGCAGTCACCCCCTGACGCAATCCAGAATGACCGGGTAACAAAGCCAGCGCCAATTGCGTCCGATTATGCATATGCGTCAACCGCAAAACCTGCGACACATACAGCTTCACCGTGTTCTCGGTAATCCCTAACTCACAGGCAATCTGATAATTCGTCTGCCCCTTCCCCACCAACCGCGCCACCTCCAACTGCCTTGGCGATAGCTGACTGAAAATCGCCGGAATCTCAACCCGGCCCACAGCACTGACATCGTCATCAGGGGAAACCGATAACCGCGGCCCACGCCGAACCTTATCCAGATCCTGATACAGATCATCGATCGACTCGGCAAGATACTGCAGCTTCTGATCCAGATGCCCTAGCTGCAGACTCTTCTGCCGTTCCTGCAAAACCACTGCCTGACGCGCAATCCCGTCGAGCAACTCACCCAGATTAATCGGCTTCTGGTAGTAATCGGCAAACCCGGCCCGCAAAGCCTTGATCACATCCTGCTTGTCCGCACGCTCAGTGAGCATGATCGCTTCAAACACACGGTGCTTGCCGGATAACCGTTGCAGCTCCTGAACCAGTTGAATCCCGTCCAGACCGGGCATGTGCAAATCGCAAAGCACCAGGCCGATCGCTTCGTCTTCATTGAAACGCTCGACGGCCTGTTGGCCAGTCTCGCAAGAAACGCACCGGTAACCGCTGCCTTCAAGAAACTCACAGAGCGCCGCGGCAATCAACGGCTGGTTGTCGACCACAAGGATTTTTACTGCCGAAGAAAGCTTGTTCACATGCGACTCCCTGCAAGGTCAACGTTGACCGTTCCTCTACTGACAGCCACAGGCTGTACAACTTCTGATTGAAAGTAGACGTACTTTCCGACTCTGTACATAGAACGGGCGACTAGTGAAACCAGGCGAGTGTGAGCAACAGGCCCACCAATACGAAGGGTGCAAAGGGCTGTTTCTTTGACATTCCAGGCCCCAGATATCGAAGATGATTTCTAAGCCCTTGGCCCATATGAAGCCAGACTCTTGGCGCCAGCAGCAGCCACAGCACACTGGCCAATCCGGCACCGATGAACACGCCGAGCAGGTGCATGCCGTCTGTCGCCAGACCCAGGCCGGTCATTAGCTTCACATCGCCTGCGCCCAAGCGTCTCAGCGCATAACCAGGCAAGGTAAAGGCCAGCGCCAGCAAAAAAGCCCAGCCGCCCTGCACCGCCTCGGCCCCCAGCCAGGTAGTGCCCGTCCACAGGAGATACGCCAACGCCAACACCGCTGCGCCAAGGGTCAGGCCATTGGCGATGTGTCGTTCTCGAGCATCCTGTGCTGCGCATAGCGCCAGCCAGATCAGTAATACAAAGCTCTGCATCCGGTAAAAAACGTCCGTTTTGGCTGAATGATTCTATGCTGATATCACGTTGTGAATATCAGGGTAGACGCAGTCATGAAAATAGGCCTCCCCCGTAAGCAAAAAGGCGCTGTAGCGATTGAATTCGCTTTGGTGTTTCTCATCTTTTTCGCCGTGTTCTATGGAATCGTCGCTTACAGCTTGCCGCTGTTGCTGATGCAATCGTTCACCCAGTCGACCGCCGAAGCGGTGCGCCGAAGCGTGGCGCTGGATCCGAGTACCCCCGGATACGACACCGCGGTAAAAGCCATTGCCACGACAGAACTGAGCCGACAGCTGGACTGGATTCCTGCCGCACTGAATTTCAATGTCGCCACCGACGCCAGCGCCACCTACGTGGGTGGGGTGTTGAAGGTCAGCATCAACTACCCCACCAGCAAACTGCAGCAGGTCATCCCGTTTCTGACCTTGCCGGGAATTGGCCAAGTGCCCAATCTGCCGGCAAACCTCAGCGCCAGTTCGAGCCTGCAATTTTGAGTTCCGCAGACAAACTCTTTGGGCGCCTGCTCAACCGCCATCCGCCTCAGCCACTGGACACGCCAGACACCCTGAGCGTGCAAAGTGTCGGTTTGCAGGTGCATCTGGATGCCGAAGGTCGAGTGATTCACCTGACCGGCCCGCTGCGGCATGCGCTGGCCCAGCAGACACCCGCGGCGCAAGCACCGCACCTGCTCGATTTCCTCATGCCCCACAGCTGCCTCGCCGTTGAAGGCTCGCCCGTCGACTGGCAGGGACAGAGTCTGGACCTGGACTTTTACAGCCTCAACGGACAACCTCTGCACTTGCGTGGCTGGGTCCAGCCATTGGCCGATGCCTGGCTGTTGCAGTTGCTGGACATCGGCGACTTATTGCTCGAACGCCGGCAATCACGCAGCCGTGAGCAATGCCAATTACTCGCCGCGCAGATCGGCGAACAGTTGCGCCGGTGCAACCTGACGCGCCTGCCCGAGGTGTTGTCAGAACAACTGCAAGGCCTGGCCCAGCGTTTCCACATGCCATGCATTGCGGTGGCGTTACTCGATGAACAGGAAGAAGGCTGGCAGATTCACCAGCATTACACGGCCTTCGATGCGCCCCAGCTGTGGCAAAACGCTCAGCGCCTGGGCACGGGGCTCGACAGCCTGAACGGCTCTGCGCCGCAATGCCTGACGCCCGCTGAACACCCCCGTTTGCAAGGCATCTTCGGTAATGCCGACGGGTTCGCGGTGCCCTATCACGATGCTCAGGGTGTGGTCGCCTGGTTGCTGTGTGGCCTTTATCCGGTGCAGCAACAGGCACCCGACCTGAATGATCGCGACTGGTTGCAACTTACCGGCGCACTGGCGGGCCCGTTGCTTGAGCGCTTGCGCGAGCACCGGCACCAGTTGCAACTGGAACGGCTGGAGTCGCTGCAAGCCTTGCTCGGCACGGGATGGTGGGAGGTGTTCAGCGACAGTCGCGAGGTGCAATTAGCGCCGTCGTTGGCCAGTCACCTGAACCTTGCGATCGATCGTTTGCCGCTGCACGACTGGCTTGATCGGGTGCACCCCGCCGACCGTGAAGAGCTGAGCAGTCGTCTGCAAACCTTGCAAGACGACGGCGTTCCACTGCTGCTGTGCGTGCGTTTGGCGCAAGCGCCGAACTGGTATCGCCTGCAGGGCCAGGTTCTGGGTATTGGTAAAAACCGGCGGTTGGTGGGTTTCATGCTCGACATCAGCGACATCAAAAACCAGGAGCAAAACGCCGCGGCGGCCCATGCCCGACTGGACAACCTGATCGCCAGCTCACCGGCGGTGATCTACGTGCAGCGCTATGTCGAAGGTGCGCTGCAACCGACGTTTTTCAGTGACAGCCTACTGCCGCTGCTCGGCTGGACACTGGCTGATTGCGCGACGGGGACCTTGGTTGAAAGGGTGCACCCGGATGACCGCGATCGGTACTTCGAACGTACCCGACATTTGCTGCGTGAAGGTTCGGTGCGCACCCGCTATCGGCTGCGCGACAGTCGCGGCGAATACCACTGGCTACTCGATGAAGCCAAGCTACTGCGCGACGACCTTGGCTTGCCGGTGGAAGCCGTCGGCCTGTGGCTGGACGTCACCGAAGCAACCCTGGCCGCCGAACAGGTGAAGCAGAGTGAAGAACGTTACCGGATCCTGGTGGAAGACTCTCCGGCGATGATCTGCCGCTACCGCCCGGACCTGACCCTGACCTTCGGCAACCGCCCGCTGGCGACTTACCTGGAGTGCCAGCCCGAGCAACTGCCCGGGGTGAATCTGGGCAGCTGGATGTCGCAGGAGCAGCGCGAAGCGTTTCTCCAGCGGCTCAGCCGACTCAGCCCGGAATTCCCGGTCAGCACCGCAGAAATCAACCTGCAACTGCCGGGACGGGAACATGCCTGGTGGGTGTGGTCGGATCGCGGGGTGTTCGATGAGCACGGCCATTTGCTCGAGATTCAGGCCGTGGGGCGCGACAACACCGAGGTCCGCCGCGCCCAACAACAGCTCACCCAAAGCGCAAAAATGGCCACCCTCGGTGAAATGGCCACAGGGCTGGCCCATGAAATCAATCAGCCGTTGAATGTGATGCGCATGGCCATCGTCAACGTGCTCAAGCGTCTGAGCAACGGCGATGCGCAGATCGACTACCTGACCGACAAGCTCAACCGCATCGATGCGCAGGTCCAGCGCGCCGCGCGGGTGGTGGATCACATGCGGGTATTTGGCCGCCGCTCGGAGATCGAGCAGCATCCGTTTAATCCGGCGCAAGCCATCGAAGGCACGCTGTCGCTGCTGGCCGAAGGGATGCGCGGCAAAGGGGTCGATCTACGGGTCAGCGAGACCGGGTTTGACGTGCAAGTGCGCGGTTACGTCGATCAGCTCGAACAGGTGTTGATCAATCTGATGGTCAACGCTCGGGATGCGTTGCTCGGCAAACGCGAGGCCGATCGCGAGTTCAAACCGTGGATCTCGGTGTACGCCGAACGTGATGAGTATTCGGTGCGGCTGTGGGTCGAGGACAATGGCGGCGGTATCGATCCGCGGTTGCTGGAGCGGATTTTCGAGCCGTTCTTCACCACCAAACCCGCGGGTGTCGGCACCGGGCTGGGATTGTCGGTGAGTTACGGCATCGTCGAGAACATGGGCGGAAAACTGAGCGTTAGAAACTCGGTCGAGGGCGCACGGTTTTGTATCGAACTGCCGATTGCTGCCGACGATCAGATCGCCAGCGTCGCTCGTCCTGAGTGACAACTGAGGTTGGCGCCGACATCGACCTTGTTCAGATCGATCCCCAGGCTGAGCAGCAGTGTGTTGATCAAGGTGTCGAGTAACGGGCTGAGCACGCTGTTGATCGCGTTGACCAGCAATGTTGTGACAGTGCTGAGGATCGCCCCCAGACCACCGACCAGACTGCCCGTCGGGCCGTACATGTTGACCTTGATATTGGTCAGCGTGTCGGTAAGGCTGCTGACGATATTGCTGGTGGAATAGGAATAGTAGAACGGTGGCTGGCTGATCTCCGGCAGGCTGGTGGCCGGCGGTGCTGAATAGACGTGCGGCATGTTGGCGCTCTGTGCCACGGTGGTGTCGGCCATGATATCGATGCCGCCGCCGACGCCTGGAATTCGTGGGTCGCAACTGACGGGAAGGATCAGGAACCGGCGACAGGTTTTCACCCCGATATCGATCACCTTCAACGGCTGTACCACCACGGCGGGCGGCGTAGTGTTGTTGCCGAAAGCCGTGTTCGGATCGATCTTGCCGATTTTCAGCGTCACCAGTGAAGTGCTGGTATTGGTGGTCAGGGATTTGTTGGTGGCGCTGACGCAGCTGTAGGCGGTGACGTAACTGTTGGCGCTCGCGACGTCCAGTGCGACATCGAGCCTTACGGTACTGGAAAGCGGCACGATCGAGGGTGTTTCACAAGCCGCCCCCAGCGCGCAGGTCAGTGAGTCAATGACACCGACCAGATTGAGATGCAGCAAGGCGTTCAAGGTATTGGTCAACGGCCCGGCAAGATCAGCCGCCGCCTCGAGCAAGGGTTGAATCGCACTCAGAATGGGCAAGTCGATCGACAGCAATGTACGCACCTGAGCGGTTTTCACATAGATGCGGTTGGGCCCCAATGGAGCCAGCGCGGCGTTTTTCGGATTGCCGATGGCCGAGAGCTGTGGCGGCTCCAGTATCTGTACCCGAGCGGTGATTTGCGCCAGCCCCGCGAGGTTGATCGGCAAGGTTGCCACCAGGCCGTTTTTCTTGTTGGCCAGTTGCACGACGGCTTCGATCAGGTCGAACACTTTCAGGCTGGTCCCCAGCGCCGTCACGGTGCTGCCAGCCTCGACGTGCAGCACGTTGCCGAGTACGACGGTGGTTGCGCCTGCCGCGACTTTCAGCGCTTGAAGACTTGAAATGGTTGCGGTCGCGCCGAGTGTGCCGCCGGGGTCCAGTACATTGACGGCGGTCTGGATCAGCTGGCTGACGGCAATCGTATTGCCCAATACCTGGTCATACCCGGCAGCGCTGAGGTTAAGGTCGACCTTCAATCGATTGAGGTAATCGAGCAGGCTGATATTGGTGTTCACCAGTCCGTTCCAGCCCGCCGCGTTGATGTTCAGGTTACCCCCGAGCAAACCACCGAACAGCGCGTTGAGCGTGGCCGATTTGCTGGTGTCGACGCTCAGCGTCGTGCTGCGCAGGGTCAACGAAGCCTGCGGTGGCGGTAATGCCGCGACAGCGGTGGCCGTCAGGTTGATGGTCGCTGCGCGTGGAGCGCCACCGAACAGGGCGCCGACACCGCCGGCGACACTCTGCTGGACCACATGGCTGGCGATCACCCGAATGGCTTCGCTCTTGCTCGGGTCGGCACCAAATACTCGAAGGTTATTGGCATCCAGGGTCAAGGCGCCGCAAGCGACCAGCAGAGTGTGATTGGGGTCAGGAAGGGTGAAGCCGTTACGGTTTGCGCTGGCGGTGGCATAGACGGTGGCGGTGTTGCCAGCGGCGCAATCACCCCCGCGGGTGGAAGCTTCAAGTGCGGCCATATCCGCTACGCGCTGCAGGTCACGTTTTTTCAGGTACAAACGACCGCTGTCGACCACGACCAGCAAGAACATCAGGGCCATGCCCAATGTCAGCGCCGCCATCAAACCGATCGCCCCCTGTTGCCGGGACGGGCTGCGAAACTGCAAACGGGGAGACATCGCACACTCCTTTGCCGGTGCACAGCCGAGGGCTACCTCCTTGGGTGAACAGCAGTGTAGACAAGACTTGGCCGGAATGCTGGCAACATGCCAGCCAAGACAACAAAAAACCCTGTAGGAGCACGGCTTGCCGGCGATGGCGATCTCAAGGACGCCATCGCCGGCAAGC
>NZ_JAGYGJ010000069.1:0-27546 GCF_019947405.1 Pseudomonas sp. GL-B-26
CGCGAAGGCGGTGTGTCAGCCACATCAATGGCGACTGATACACCGCCTTCGCGAGCAAGCCCGCTCCCACATTGGACCGTGCTGGCCTGCCAAATCCGCTCAATTCCAGGACAACCTCATGTGCGACCACAATCCCAATAACACCGCCGCTGACCGTTCTCCCGATATCAAGGCCCTGCTCGAAGGCCTGCCGACCAACTGGGGCAAATGGGGCCCGGACGATGAAGTTGGCGCCCTGAATTACCTGCAAAGCGCGGAAATCCTCCGGGGTATCGCCTCGGTCCGCCAAGGCAAAACCTTCACCCTGCAAGTGCAGATCGGCCACCCCAAAGGCGAACCGCTGTGGCCCGGCCGACGTCCATCGATGCGGGTCAACGTGCTGGACAAGGGCCATTTCCTGGCCGGCAAGACCCACTTCGACGGCCATGTGGAATACGCCGACGACGTGATCTTCATGCACCTGCAAGGCTCGACCCAATACGACGCGTTGGGCCACGTCTGGCACGACAACAAACTGTGGAATGGCTACGACGCCATGAGCACCATTGGCAGCATGGACAAGGCCAGCATCCTGCCGATTGCCGAACGCGGGATTGTCGGGCGCGCCGTGTTGATCGACATGGCCCGCCATCGCGGCAAAGCGGTGCTGGACAAGGGCGAGACCTTCAATCATCTGGACCTGTTGGCCGCAGCAAAAGCCCAAGGCATCGAGATCCAGAAGCGCGACATCCTGATCATCCGCACCGGCTGGATCGGCTCGTTCTATGAGCGCGAGCCAGAAGAGTTTTACAAGGACTTCGCCGAGCCGGGCCTGACCTTCAGCCGCGAGCTGGTGGAGTGGTTTCACCAGATGGAAATCCCCAATCTGGTGACCGACACCATGGCCAACGAAGTGGCGGTCGACCCCACCTCGGGCGTGCTGATCCCGCTGCACAATGCCTTGATGCGCAACCTCGGCGTGACCTTCACCGAAGTGGCGATGCTCGATGATCTGGCCAGTGATTGCGCCGAAGACGGCCAGTGGCAGTTCCTCTACACCGCCGCGCCGTTGAAGGTCGTTGGCGGCACGGGTGCACCGGTGAATCCGATCGTGATCAAGTAATCAGGTCCTGCTGCAGTTCGTTGATCAGCAGGGTCGCCGCCGGGGAAAGATTGGCGCCGGCCCGGCTGATCACGCCGTAAGGCTCGATCAACGCACGCATCGACACCGGCAGCTTTACCAGCAAGTCGAATTGCTCGCAGAACCTGGCCACTTCCACCGGGATCACCGCCAACAAGGTCGGGTCTTGTTGCACCAACAAAATGGTGGCGAAAATCGACGAGGTTTCCAGCGGATAACGCGGAGTCCCCAGCCCTGCCTCATTCAACTCACGTTCCAGGGTCTGACGCATCGGCATGTCTTTGGGATAGACCACCCAGCGGTAGTCGCTCAACTGCGACAGCTGCAAAGACTCGGCACTGGCCAGTGGATGGTCCTTGCTGGCGACGACCGCCAAGGGTTCTTCACTCAGTTCGATGCAGTCATAAGCGTCCGAACGCTGGCCGACGCTGGTGCGACAAATCGCCAGGTCCAGCCGTCCCTGATCCAGCAACCCAAGCAACGCGGCGCTGGTGTTTTCCACCAGTTCCACCGACAGCTCCGGCTGCTTGAGGCGCAACTCGGTCAGGGCTCGGGTCAGCAACGGCACCGCCCCCATGATCACTCCCACCGAGAGCCGCCCGCCCTGGCCCTGCATGATGCTGAGCATTTCTTCGCGCAAGTGCTCGACATCGCTGTAGATCAGCCGTGCGTAACGAATCATGCACCGGCCCATTTCGTTGGCCACCAGACCTTTGGGCTGGCGTTCGAACAGCGGCATGCCAAGCAATGACTCGACTTCATGCAGCGCTTTGGTGGCGCCGGACTGCGAAATTGAAATCTTCTCGGCGGCCTTGTGCAAGGAACCGCGATCATCCAGCGCGATCAACAACCGCAGTTGTTTGAGGCGCAAGCGTGCAGCGATGCTGCAAAGGGAAGGAACCATGTCCGTGTGTTCTCGATTCAAGAGGTTAACCAATGACTGCGTTTGTAGCAGCTGGCGAAGCCTGCGTTCGGTTCGGGCCGCGTTCGGACGGAGCAGTCGTAAAACCTGAGTACGCGGTTTTTCTGAAACACCGCAGGTGTTGTAGCCGCTTATGACGTAACACCGAGTGTCATTAAACGCGTGTTGCTAAACAGGTTTATGCGGTGTGCCGGCTGACGCCATCGCGAGCAAGCTCGCTCCCACAGGGGACCTGCCCCGGCCACAAATCCTGCGAACGGCACCAAACAAAATGTGGGAGCGGGCTTGCTCGCTCCCACAGGGGTCTGCGCCAACCACAAATCTTGCGGGGTTAGCCGTCGCGCCTTTATCTAGGGTTTGGCGATCGCGATACGCCAAACCTTGTTCCCGACATCATCGGCCACCAACAACGCTCCGCTCTGGTCAAGCGTGACGCCCACCGGACGCCCTTGCGCCTCACCATCGGCATTGAGGAAACCTGTCAAAAAATCAACCGGCATGCCGGAAGGCTTTCCGTCGTTGAACGGGATGAACACCACCTTATAGCCCGCCTGCGGATTACGGTTCCACGAGCCATGTTCACCGACAAAAACGCCATTGGCGAAGTTTTCCGGCATCGCGCGGGAATCAGAGAACGTCAGGCCTAACGGTGCAACGTGGGTGCCCAGCGCATAGTCCGGCGCGATAGCCTTGGCCACCTTGTCCGGACGCGGCGGCTCGACACGGGTGTCGACATGGGCGCCGTAGTAGCTCCACGGCCAGCCGTAGAACCCACCGTCCTGCACCGACGTCAGGTAATCCGGCACAAGGTCGCTGCCGATTTCGTCGCGCTCGTTGACCACGGTCCACAACTGCGTCGAACCCGGCTTCCAGGCCAAGCCGTTGGGGTTACGCAGGCCGCTGGCGAACAAGCGCTTGTCGCCGCTTGTGACGTCAACTTCCCAAATCGCCGCGCGCCCTTCTTCCGCATCGAGGCCGTTCTCGCCGACGTTACTGTTGGAACCCACCGTGACGTACAGTTTGGTCCCTTCAGGGTTGGCGATGACATTCTTGGTCCAGTGGTGATTGATGCCTGCGGGCAGATCGGTCACTTTCACCGGCGACGCATTCACCTCGGTCTGACCCGCGTTGTACGGCACCTTGACCAGTGCATCGGCATTGGCAATAAACAACTCATTACCCACCAATGCCATGCCAAACGGCGAAGCGAGGCCCGTCATGAATACCTTCCGGACTTCCGCGTGGCCATCACCGTCGGCATCGCGCAGCAAGGTAATGCGATTGGCGCTGGGTGCATCAGCGCCAATACGGCCCATCACAAAACCCATGACTGTGCGTTTTGCCCAGGCAATCGGCCCGGTGCCACCGTCAGTAGCCCCTTCCGGTATCGGCGGGTGGTTGCTCTCGGCAACCAGTACATCGCCATTGGGCAACGTATACACCCAGCGCGGGTGATCGAGGTTTTCGGCCAGCGCGGTCACTTTGAAACCTGCGGGTGCCTTGGGCATGTCATTACCCGCCCAGCCGATCGCTTTGGACACTTTTAACGTGGGGATCAGCGAGGTAGTGGGTTCAGGCAATTGCGGGGACGGACCGACGCTGGCCTGAGACGGCAATTTGGAAGACTCACCACACGCGGTGAGCAGCGCGGCAGTCGTCATCAAGAGCGCAAGTCGGTTGGACACATTCATTGTTCTTACCTCGCAACGGCCATCCGTGGGCCAATTATTGGGCAGGCAAAATCCCGGCGAAGTATCGCGGCGTGGGTCCGTTTCAAACACCGCGTCTGTCGCAAATCAAATTTGCCTAAAACGCACGAATGCGCGCCTCCAAAGCCGGGCACTATCGCAAGCGCCTGTTTCAACCGGCCCGGGCTCAAACAGGGTTCAACAACGCCTCTCGTAGCAGCCTGGCTGCCGGCGAGTCCGGCACGCCTTTGCGCGACACCAGCTCATAAGGTTCGCTGCGCGAAGTAATGGGCAGCGGCAGCGTGGTGGTGAAACCGTAGCCGGAGCAGAACTTCGCCACGTCGGTCGACACCAACGCGACGAGGGTCGGGTTTTCCTGAAGTAACGACAAGGTGGCAAACGCCGACGTGGTTTCCAGCAGGTGCACCGGAAAACGCAGGTCAGCCTCGTGAAACTCGCGCTCCAGCAGCAAACGCATCGGCATGTTGGCGCGATAGACCACCCAGCGGTAATCCACGAGGTCCTTCAGCGACAGCTGCCGGGCATAGGCGAACGGATGCTGAGTGCTGGCGATCACCGCCAGGGTTTCTTCGACGAAGGTCGAGCTCTCATACAAGTAGGGCGTGGTGCTGATGGTCGTACGACAGATCGCAAGGTCGAGGCGCCCAGCGTCAAGCTGGCTGAGCAGTGCGGCGCTGGTGTCCTCGACGATCTCGATGGACAGCTTCGGGTGGTCGGCAATCACCCGGCTGATCGCGGTGGTCAGCAGCGGGACGGCGCCCATGATGGTGCCGACGGACACCCGTCCGCCCTCTCCGCTCATGATGCCGATGATCTCTTCGCGCAGATGGGCGAGGTCGGTCTGGATCAAGCGTGCGTAACGAATAACCGAGCGTCCGGCATCGTTCGGTTCAAGCCCGCGGTTAGTGCGGGTGAACAGCGAGGTGCCGAAGGTGGTTTCAATTTCTTGCAGGGCTTTACTGGCGCCCGGCTGGGTCAGCGCGACCTGTTTGGCCGCGCCCAGCAAGGAGCCGTGTTCATCAAGGGCTATCAACAAGCGAAGCTGCTTGATGTGCAGGCGGGACATGATCGAATTGAGTGAGGGCGTCATCAGGGTTAACTAAAAGTTATAGAGGTATCGAAAGTTGTCAGTATCGAGGCTCGCCACGACGGCCCTATAGTCCACCCCACAACCAGGCAATGCAATGGGTTTGACCAGAGAGCGAAAGCCTTCCTGCCGCAGACCGATTGCAACAATAACAATCCTGTATAACTTGTGGTGAATCATGTCCCTCATCAATTACGTCACCAAGATCCAGTTCGGCTACGACAGCCTGCAGCATCTCGCAGCCGAAGCCGAGCGCGCGGGCATCACCCGGCCGCTGATTGTCACCGACATCGGCGTGCGCAATGCCGGCATCGTCGACAAGGTCATCGCGGCCCTCGGCGCCAGCCTTCCCCCTTCGATTTTCGACGCAACCCCGCCCAACCCTAACGAACACGCCGTACGTGAAGCCGTCGCGCAATACCACCTCGACGAGTGCAACGGCATCATCGCGGTCGGCGGTGGTTCTTCCATCGATCTGGCCAAAGGCGTCGCTGTCTGCGCCACGCACGACGGTCCTCTGCACAGCTTTGCGGTGATCGAAGGCGGACTGGATCGCATCACTTCTGCCACCGCGCCGCTGATCGCCATTCCCACCACGGCGGGCACTGGCAGCGAAGTCGGCCGAGGCGCCATCCTGATTCTCGACGATGGTCGCAAGGTGGGCGTAATCTCACCTTATGTGGTGCCTCGCGTGGCCATCTGCGACCCGGAACTGACCCTGGGCCTGCCACCGATGCTGACCGCCGCCACCGGCATGGACGCGATCGCTCATTGCATCGAGACGTTCATGGCGCCGGCCTTCAATCCGGCGGCGGATGGCATCGCCCTCGACGGCCTGTGGCGTGCCTGGGAACACATCGAGCGCGCCACCGCCGAACCCGGTGATCGCGAAGCCCGGATGAACATGATGAGCGCGTCGATGCAGGGCGCACTCGCCTTTCAGAAGGGATTGGGCTGCGTGCACAGCCTGTCCCACGCCTTGGGCGGCATCAATCCGAAGCTGCACCACGGCACCTTGAACGCCATCTTTCTGCCAGCGGTCGTGGACTTCAACGCCAACGCCCCGACCGTTCGCGACGAACGCAAGCTTGAACGCCTGCGGCACGCCATGGGCCTTGAGGCAGGCGCCAATATCGGCACGGCCATCGAAGACATGACCCGACGCCTGGGCCTGCCGACCCGCCTGAGCGAAATCGGCGTCGACGAAAGCCTGTTTGCCGGCATCGTCGAAGGCGCATTGCACGATCACAGCCACAAGACCAACCCCCGCGAAGCATCGTCCGCGGACTACCTGTCGATGCTTGAGCAGTCGTTGTAACCGTCGCTATCCAACAATAAAAAATGAGGAGGCAGCCGCGTCGTCGGTTGAACCGACGCCAGCGCAACAATCATGAAGCCCACCGTCCTTATCGACCGGCAAGACAGCCTTGCCACCGTCACCCTCAGCCACCCGGGGAAAATGAACGCCCTGACCTTGTCCATGTGGCAGGACCTGGGTGATGTCATGACCGAGTTGTCTGCCGACGCCAGCGTGCGCTGCGTCGTGTTGCGCGGTGCCGGCGAACAAGCCTTCGCCGCCGGCGCCGATGTCAGCGAGTTTCCGACCGTGCGCGCCAACCTGGCACAAGCCCGTGAGTATGCCGAAGTCACCTCGAGGGCCATGCGCGCTGTCGCCGACTGCCCACACCCGGTGATCGCGATGATCCATGGCGTGTGTGTCGGCGGCGGCCTGGAAATCGCTGCGCTGTGCGACCTGCGTATCTGTGGCACCTCCAGTCGTTTCGGTGCGCCGGTCGGCAAGCTGGGGCTGGTCATGTCCTATGACGAAATGGCCGGTCTGGTGGCGCTGGCAGGACGCTCGACGACCCTGGAGATTCTTCTCGAAGGCCGCATTCTCGACGCCAATGACGCCTACGTAAAAAACCTCGTGACCCGCGTCGTGCCCGATGCCGAGGTCGAGTCCGAAACCCTCGCCACCGCCAAGCGCATCGCCAACGGAGCGCCCCTCGTCGCCCGCTGGCATCGTCAGGCCGCACGCCAGCTTGAGGCCGGCGTTGCACCCACCGTCGAGCAGATTGACACGAGTTACTTCTGCTACGACACCGAAGATTTTCAGATCGGTCTGAACGCTTTCATCGAGAAAGCCAAACCACAATTCAAGGGGAAATAACATGGGACCGCTGACAGGAATGCGCGTGGTAGAACTGGCTCACATCATGTCCGGCCCGGTGTGCGGAATGATGCTGGCCGACATGGGTGCCGACGTGGTGAAGGTCGAGAAAGTCCCGGGCGGTGATGATTCGCGCCGCTTCTCGCCGATCATGGCCAGCGGTGAATCGGCTTCGTTCATGGTGGTGAACCGCAACAAGCGCGGTATTGGCCTGAACCTGAAAACCGAGGGCGGGCGCGACGTGTTGCGCCGCCTGTTGATGGACGCCGATGTGGTGACGGAAAACTTCCGTGCCGGCACCATGGAGAAATTCGGCCTGGGCTATGAAACGCTGAAAACCCTCAATCCAGGGCTGATCTACTGCGCGATCTCCGGCTACGGCCGCAGTGGCCCGTTTGGCGAAAAAGGCGGCTTCGACCTGATCGCCCAAGGCATGAGCGGCATGATGAGCATGACCGGTGAAGCCGGGCGTGAGCCGGTCAAGGCCGGTTCGCCAGTGGCCGACATCAACTCCGGCATTCTCGCCGCCCTCGGCATCTGCGCAGCGTACGCCGCCAAACAGAAAACCGGCCTGGGGCAGATGGTCGACACCTCGTTGTTCGAAGCCGGTCTGCAACAGATGTACTGGCCGGCGGCGGCGTATTTCGCCGATGGCACCATCCTGCCGAAGATGGGTTCGGCCAACTCCACCAGCGCGCCGTATCAGGTGTTCCGCACCGCAGACGGCTGGATCAACATTGGTGCCGCCAACCAGGCCAACTACGAACGGCTGGTCGAGGCGCTCGCCGTGCCACAACTCGAAGCCGACCCACGATTCGCCAGCAACGCGCTGCGCATGGAGCACCGTCTGGCTCTGGTGGAAATCCTCAACGAAGTCCTGGTCGCGCGCACCACCGATGAATGGATGGTGCTGTTTGACAGTCTCGGCCTGCCTGCCGGGCCGGTCCTCGATATCGCGGCGGCGCTGGCTCATCCGCAAACCGAAGCACGCGGCATGGTCGTCGAGACCCAACACCCGACCGAAGGCCGGGTACGTGGCATGGGCCTGCCGATTCACTTCTCCGACATGGACAACGCCGCGCCACCGACCAGTCGGCATGCCCCGCTGCTCGGTGAACACACCCGCGAAGTGCTGAAAGAAAGCGGCTATGCGGAAGATGAAATCGACGAACTGATTCGAACCCAGGCGGTGGTGGCACTCGTGTCCTGACCTGTTTCCAAAGCCTGAATCCATTATTAAAACAAAAACAAGAAGGTGAACATCATGAGCCGTATCTTGACCGAGGCCGTCAGCCGCCGATCATTTCTAGTGTCTGCCGGCGTCACCGTCGGCGGCGCATTCGCCGCCAACCTGCTGCCCTCCAGCGTCTTCGCCGCGACCAAACCCATTGTGTTGCGCTACACCAGCAGCCTGCCCGACACCCATCCGCTGAACATCCAAATGAAGGCGGCTTCGCTAGCCATCAAGGCCGAAACCAACGGCGCCGTAGACCTGCAGGTGTACGCCAACGGCGCCATGGGCGGCGATACCGACATGCTGTCCCAGGTGCGCGCCGGGGCAATCGACTTCATTCCCTTGCCAGGCGCGATTCTCTCCACACTGGTGCCGGCCATGTCGATTGAAAGCATGCCGTTCGCGTTCAAGGACTACGACAGTGTCTGGGCCGCGCTGGACGGCAAGCTGGGCGAATACGTACGCGCCAAGACCGAGAAGGTCGGCCTGATCCCTATGGAGAAAGTCTGGAACAACGGCTTCCGCCAGATCACCAGCTCGACGCGGCCGATCTACACGCCGCAAGACCTGGCCGGTTTCAAATTGCGCGTATTGGTGAGCCCGCTGTGGACGTCGATGTTCAGCGCCCTCGGTGCCTCCCCGACCGGCATCAGCATCAACGAGACCTACTCGGCGTTGCAGACCAAAGTCGTCGACGGCCAGGAAAACCCGCTGGTGGTCGTCGAAGCCGCACGCTTCTATGAAGTACAGAAATACTGCTCCATGACCGACCACATCTGGGGCGGTTTCTGGATCGTCGCCTCGGGCAAGACCTTCCCCAAACTGCCGGCGGACGTGCAGGAAATCGTCTCCCGACAGATCAACGCCGCCGCGCTGGTTCAGCGTCAACAGGTGATCGATCTCAACTCCAGCCTGGAGCCGTCCCTGACCGCCCACGGCATCACCTTCAACAAAGTCGACCGTTCATTGTTCAGGACTGAATTGCAGTCCAAAGGCTTCTACACCCAATGGAAAGAAAAGTACGGCGATGAAGCCTGGAGCTTGCTGGAGCAGTACGCGGGTCAACTGTCCTAAGCCGGAGACAAGGTCATGAAAAGCGAAATACCAATGACGGATGTTTCTCCCGCTGAAGGACTCAGCACGCGCCCCACCACGTTTCGTCTCGGTCGCGCATTGGACACCGGGCTGCGCTGGCTGACCGAGGGCAGCGCGGCGTTGCTGGTGGTTGTCGAAGTCACGCTGCTGTTTTGCAATGTGTTCTCGCGCTACGTGCTCAATCAACCCATCGTCTGGGGCGACGAACTGGCCTCGCTGCTGTTTCTCTGGCTGGCAATGCTCGGTTCAGTGGTGGCGATGCGTCGAGGCGAGCACATGCGGCTGACCTCGTTCATCGGACGCCTGCCGCTGGAAAAACGCGCCTTTGTCGACACCTTGGGCGCCGTGATCGTCATCACGTTCATCGGGTTGCTGTTCACCCCGGCTTGGGAGTACGTCAGCGACGAGTGGATCATCACCACCGCCGCCCTTGAAATCCCCAACGCCTTTCGCGTGTCCGCCATCGCGGTCGGCCTGAGCCTGATGCTGATGACCTGTGTCGCGCGTCTGCTGACCAGCGCCCGGTTGATCGACTTCTCCGTGTCGGTGGCGATGCTGGCTTCTCTTGCCGCGTTGTTGTGGGTGGCTGAAGGCAGCCTGCTGCTGATGGGTAACTGGAACCTGGTCGTCTTCTTCATGATTGGCGTGATGGCCATGATCGTCATCGGCGTGCCCATCATGGTCGCATTCGGCCTGGCGACGGTGGCCTACCTGTCGACCATGACCAGCACGCCCTTGACTCTGGTGGTGGGCCGGATGGACGAAGGCATGGCGAGCCTGATCTTGCTGGCCATCCCGTTGTTTGTGTTTTTGGGTGCGCTGATCGAAGCCATGGGCATGGCTCGAGCGATGATCCGCTTCCTCTGCTCGTTGATCGGCCATGTACGTGGCGGCCTGTCTTATGTGCTGATCGGGGCCATCTACCTGATCTCCGGCATTTCCGGCTCCAAGGCTGCCGACATGGCGGCCATCGCGCCGGCGCTGTTTCCGGAAATGAAGAAACGCGGTGAGGATGAAAACGAACTGGTGGCGATGCTCAATGCGTCCGGGGCGATGTCGGAAACCATTCCGCCGAGCCTGGTATTGATCACCATTGGCTCGGTGACCGGTGTGTCGATTTCCGCCCTGTTCACCGGTGGTTTCATGCCGGCGGTGGTGGGTGCCATCGCCATGGCGGCGGTGATCTGGTGGAAAAACCGCAAAGGCGAAGCCTCCACCGGTAAACGCGCCTCAGGTAAAGAAATCGGCCACTCGCTGTTGGTTGCGTTACCGGCACTGGCCCTGCCCTTCGTGATCCGCACCGCGGTGGTTGAAGGGGTCGCTACCGCCACCGAAGTCGCCGCCATCGGCGTGGCCTACACCTTTGTCGTCGGGTTGCTGTGCTACCGCTGCTTTGACTGGCGCCGGCTGTATCCGATCCTGGTCAGCACCGCGTCGCTGTCCGGCGCGATCCTGATCATCATCGGCAGCGCGACCGCCATGGCCTGGGCATTGACCCAGTCGGGCTTCTCGCACCAGTTGGCGCAGGTGATGTCGACGGTGCCGGGTGGCGCGATGGGTTTCCTGATCATCTCCGCCGTGGCGTTCATCCTTCTGGGCAGTTTTCTGGAAGGCATCCCGGCCATCGTGCTGTTCGGGCCGCTGCTGTTTCCGATTGCCAAGGCCATGGGCATCAACGACGTGCATTACGCCATGGTCGCGATCTTCGCCATGGGCCTGGGTTTGTTCGCCCCGCCGTTTGGTGTGGGTTTCTACGCTGCCTGCGCCATCGCCAAGGTCGACCCCAGCGGCGCCATGCGCCGGGTCTGGCCGTATCTCGGCGCACTCGTTGTAGCCCTGGGCGTGCTGATCGCCGTGCCATGGATTTCCATCGGTTTCCTGCCCAACGCCTGAATCACTTTTTGATTGTCAGCACGTAAATACGAGGTTTCTCATGAATTTTTCCACACTCGAAGCCGGCACCGCCACCGAACGCCAACTGATCGTCGACAAGGAGCGCACCATCTCGTTTCTCGGCGAAGACTTGCGCATCTACGCCACGCCACGGTTGGTCGACGATATCGAACGGACCTGCCTTGATTACCTGCTCACCTTCCTGGATGAGGGCGAAAACACCGTCGGTGCAGCGGTCGACATCCGCCACGTCGGGGCCACGTTGCTAGGGATGTCGGTCAGCATCGTCGCCACGGTTACCCGGATCGAGGGTCGCAGCGTCACCTTCAACGTCGAAGTGCGCGATGACGTCGAGCTGGTGGCCACGGCGGCGCATACCCGGGTGGTGGTGAACGTCGCCAAACTGCGCAGCCGCGTTCAGGCCAAGGCCGAGGCGGCCGCCGCAGGAGACGTCGAAGACAGCGTACTCAGCCCTTCCCAATTCGCCGCGTCGCGCTGAGCAAGGGACCCCGTCATGATCACGCTGCACGAACGCAATGGCTTGCCCAACCTTGCGGCCGAGGATGCGTTACCGATTGTCGATGCTCACCACCACTTGTGGGACCTGGGCAACGGTCGTTATCCCTGGCTGCAGGATGAGTATCACGAGGATTTTTTCCTCGGCGACTATCACAGCCTGTGCCGTGATTTCTTGCCGGAAAACTATCTTGCCCTGACCGAAAGACAACGGTTGGTGGGAACGGTGCATGTCGAGGCCGAGCGTGCTCGCGATGAGCAAGTCGCCGAGACACGCTGGCTGGAACAGGTGAATGCCCGCTACGGCTTCCCGAATGCCATCGTTGCCCACGCCTGGTTCGACCGTGAGGACAGCGCGGACATTCTCGCGGCTCAGGCCGCCAGGCCGCTGGTGAAAGGCATACGCTCCAAACCGGTGACTTCGGCGTCACCGGAGGTGTCGATTGCCGGGGCTCGCGGCACCATGCAGGACCCGAAATGGCTGGAAGGCTTTTCGCGGCTGGCTGACCACGACCTGTCGTGGGACCTGCGCGTGCCGCCGTGGCACCTGGTCGAGGCCGCCGAAGTGGCGGCGATGTTTCCGCAGATCCGGATCGCCCTCAATCACACCGGTTTCGCCTGGGATCGCAGCCCGCAAGGCATGACCCGCTGGCGCAAGGGCCTGGAAGCACTGGCCTTGCAGCCCAACGTGCACATCAAGCTGTCGGAGTTCGGGCTGAAAGACTCGCCCTGGAACTACGACGATAACCGGATCGTGGTGCTGACCGCATTGGAGATCTTCGGCCCCGAGCGCTGCATGTTCGCCAGCAACTTCCCGGTCGCCGGATTGCGCGCGTCCTACGACACGATTGCCGATGGCGTGGCCGCGATGCTCGCGCCACTGGGGCGTGCCGTGCAGGAAGCGGTGTTCGCCGGCAATGCACAACGCTTTTATCGTCTGGAGGAACAGCATGGATAACCCATCCGTGATCGACTGGCGCGCGCGCTTTCTGGCCAGCGGCGAGGATGCGGACTTACCCATCGTCGACGCTCATCAACATTATTTCGATATCGAAAAGCATTACTACCCGTGGCTGAACGACCGACCGTTGCGAGCGTTTCGTTATGGCGATTACTCGTCGATCTGCCGCAACTTTCTGCCTGAAGACTATCGCCGGCTGACGGGCAACCATCGCATCGTGCAGACCGTCGTCATCGAGGGTGAATGGGACCCTGCGACGCCCGCCGATGAGGTGAGGTTTGTCGAATCACTGGCACAAAACGAACCGACCCTGGCGGCGATGGTGGCGCAGGTTTGGCTTGACCGTGAAGACGCATCGGACCTCTTGCGCCAGTACGGCGATCATCCGTTGGTGCGCGGCGTGCGCCACAAACCTGCAGTCACCACCCTTGAAGCATGGCGCGAAGATTTCGTGGCGCCAGGCTCGATGCGCGATCCCCGTTGGCGCGAAGGCTACGCACAACTAGCTGAAAACGGCCTGCATTTCGAGTTGCAGGCGCCATGGTGGCATCTGTCGGAAGCCGCCGAGCTGGCCAGGGACTTTCCTGACGTGACCATCGTGGTCAATCACACGGCGCTGCCATCTGATCGTTCGGAAGAAAGGTTGGCCGGCTGGCGTGAAAACCTCGCGTTGCTGGCACGAGAGCCGAACGTCGCCCTGAAGATTTCCGGCATCTGCATCCCCGGCGAGGCGTGGCCCGTCGAGTCGAACCGCGTGGTGGTGAACGACGCGATTTCGATTGTCGATGTCAGTCGCTGTGCGTTTGCCAGCAATTACCCGGTCGACGGCGTCGTGAACGGCATGAGCGAGATCTTCGACGGCTTCAAAACGATTGTCAGCGACCGCTCCCTCACGGATCGGCTCGCCCTGTTTCATGACAACGCCCGACGCATTTACCGGCTCACTTGACCTTTATTGAACAGCCCTTCAGGAGTTCCCATGTTTGAAGTTTCAGGCCACAACTACATCGCTGGCGCTCGTTCGGCTAAAGGCTCGAGCACCTTGCAAAGCCACGACGCCAGTACCGGCGAAGCACTGCCGTATCGCTTCCATCAGGCGACTGTGGATGAAGTGAATGCGGCCGCAGAAGCGGCGGCCACGGCTTACCCGATCTTTCGTAATCTTTCAGCTGCCCGACGCGCTCAATTTTTGGAGGCTATTGCCACGGAACTTGAGGCGCTGGACGACTCGTTCATTGCCCTCGTGTGCCGGGAAACCGCCCTGCCCGCCGGCCGCATTCAAGGTGAGCGGGCACGCACCAGCGGCCAGATGCGCCTGTTCGCCACGATGCTGCGTCGCGGCGATTTCTACGGCGCCCGAATCGATCGTGCGCTGCCCGACCGTCAACCGTTGCCCCGTCCAGACCTGCGCCAGTACCGCACCGGGCTCGGTCCGGTCGTCGTGTTCGGTGCCAGCAACTTCCCGCTGGCTTTCTCGACTGCCGGCGGCGACACCGCCTCCGCCCTCGCAGCGGGCTGCCCGGTGGTGTTCAAGGCCCACAGCGGTCACATGGCAACCGCCGATTACGTCGCCGATGCGATCACTCGCGCGGCCAGAAAAACCGGAATGCCTGATGGCGTGTTCAACATGCTCTATGGCAGCGTCGGTGAAGCTTTGGTAAAGCATCCGTCTATCCAGGCGGTGGGTTTCACCGGTTCATTGCGTGGCGGCCGGGCCTTGTGTGACATGGCAGCGGCACGTCCTCAACCGATCCCGGTGTTCGCCGAGATGAGCAGCATCAACCCGGTGTTGTTGATGCCAGAAGCACTCAAGGCGCGCGGTGAAAAAGTCGCTGCCGAATTGGCTGCTTCCGTGGTCCTGGGCGCAGGTCAGTTCTGCACCAATCCCGGCTTGGTTCTGGGCATTCGTTCGCCAGAGTTCACGGCTTTTCTCGAACGTTTCACCGGGTTGATGGGCGAGCAACCCCCTCAGACGATGCTCAACGTCGGCGCGCTGAAAAGCTATTGCCACGGTCTGGAGATTCTTCACGCACACCCCGGCATGACGCACCTGGCCGGCGCTAGACAACAGGGCAATCAGGCGCAGCCGCAAGTGTTCAAGGCCGACGTCAGCCTGTTGATCAACGGTGATGAGTTGCTTCAGGAAGAAGTCTTCGGCCCGACCACCCTCGTGGTGGAAGTCGCCGACCAGGCCGAGTTGCTCCAGGCTCTGCACGGTTTGCGCGGTCAGTTGACCGCCACGCTGATCGTCGAAGATTCAGACCTCAATACCCTGAACGAAGTGCTGGCTCTGCTGGAGCAGAAAGTCGGGCGCGTGCTGTTCAATGGTTATCCAACCGGGGTGGAAGTCTGCGATGCCATGGTTCACGGCGGACCGTACCCGGCCACTTCGGATGCTCGCGGTACATCGGTCGGAACGTTGGCGATTGATCGTTTTCTGCGTCCCGTTTGTTATCAGAACTGCCCCGACAGCTTGTTGCCGGACGCGCTGAAGAACGCCAACCCGTTGAGCATTGCCCGACTGGTTGACGGTGTCAGCAGCCGTGATGCGCTGTAAGTCACCGAACTAACACTCACCGTTAATAGCAACTCCGTCGCCTATCGAAAAATAGGCGCCGGACACGCTCGCCTCAAAAAACGCTGTAGCCCACAACAACAAAAACAGAGGAAGTCTCATGCACGTTCAACTTCACCCGACACTGCGTCTCTCCAAGATGATGTTGGCGGTCACCGCTGCCGTTCTGATCAATTCGACGTTTTCCCCACTCGCGGTTGCAGAAACCGCACCCACCGCGACGGCAGCACCCATGCAATGTGTAACTGAAACGACACCGCGCTACACCAAAACCCCGACCGGCTATCTCATGGTGCTGCGCATGGGCGATAACGCCTTCAAGGAGCTGACCAAACTGGCCATCGCCGAGAAAATCCCCAGCGCCTCCATCAGCGGTATCGGCTTCGGTAACGTGAAGTTCGGTTTCTGGAACAAGGATAAAAAGGACTTCGACGCCAAGACCTTGAACAGTGTCGAGATGGCCAGCGTCACCGGCTCCGTGGCGTGGAAGAACGACCAGCCTTCGATCCATATGCACGGTGTTGCCGGTGACGCCACGTTTCAAGCGTACGGCGGCCACATCCTCGACTTCGAAGTGACCACCGGCTCGATGGAAATCACCGTGATCGTCCACCAGCGTCGTCTGGAGCGCGGGATTGATCCGTGCATCGGCGCCAACGTGTTGGGTATTTAAGCCAGGCGAATAACGCTCCCGCAGGCATCGAACGTTGCCGGCACCCGCTACTGCGGGAGCCACCCTCCCAAATACAAACTACAAAAAAAGGGGCGATTCAGATGAGTAACAAGAAAACGGTGGTGACGTTTGCATTGGGTGCCATTGCACTCAGCACCCAGGCGCACGCCGACTTCCTGAGTGACAGCAAAGCAACACTGGGGATGAGGAATTTCTACTTCAACAACGACAACCGTGACGGCACCGCAGCGCCTTCGAAAACCGAAGAGTGGGCGCAGGGTTTCATGCTGGACTACAAGTCGGGCTACACCGATGGCACGGTTGGTTTTGGCGTCGATGCACTGGGCCTGATGGGGATTACGCTGGACAGTGGCAAGGGACGGCACGTCGGCAGCAGCATGATTCCTTCAGATAGCGACAACCGCGCCGTCGACGAATGGAGCCGGTTGGGGTTGACCGGCAAGGTCAAAGTCTCGAAAACCGAACTTCGCCTGGGCACACTGATGCCCAAACTTCCGATCCTCGTCTCCAACGACGGCCGACTGCTGCCGCAGACCTTCGAAGGTGGCCAGATCACCTCGGGCGAATTCAAGGACTTGACCCTCACGGGAGGCCGAATCGAACACGCAACAGGCCGGGGCTCAAGCGATCAGACGGGGTTGGCCGCCACCGGCGGCACCCGCGAAAGCAACGCGTTCGACTTTGCCGGGGGCGACTGGAAAGTCACCAAGGACCTGACGGCCCAGTATTACTACGCCAACCTCGACAACTACTACACCCAGCAATTTTTTGGCCTGATCCACACGCTGGCGATCGCGGAAGGTCAATCGCTGAAAACCGACTTGCGCTACTTCAAGACGGACTCGTCCGGTGCAAACAGCTCGGGCACTTCAGGCTACAAAATCAGTGGCTACACCCAAGGCAATGATGGCGAGATCGATAACCGAACCTGGAGCGCCGCGCTGATTTACACCTTGGGTGGCCATGCAGTCACGGCGGGCTACCAAAGCGTTTCGAGCGGCAGCAACTTCACGCAGCTCAATCAGGGCAGCCTGGCCAACAAGGGTGCCGGCGGCTCCAGCCTTTATCTGTACACCGACCGCCTGATTCAAACCTTCACCCGTGCGGGCGAACGCACGGCCTTCGGTCAATACGCCTATGATTTTGCTGCCATGGGTGTGCCAGGCCTGAAAGCGTCCGTCATGTACCTCAGCGGGGACGATATCAAGACGACCTCTGGCGATACCCAGAAGGAATGGGAGCGGGATATTGCTCTGGACTACGTGATTCAGTCCGGTTCGCTTAAAGGGGTTGGATTTGGATGGCGTAACGGCGAGTCCAACAGCGAGGCATCCCGCAATCAGGATCAGAATCGCTTGATCGTGAGCTACAGCATTCCTTTGCTGTAGGAGCAAAGCTTGCTCGCGATAGCGTCTGCACATTCAACTTCAATGTGACTGACATACCGCCTTCGCGAGCAAGCCCGCTCCCACATTGAATCTCGGGTGGCCGCAGAATATGTGATCAACTTAACTCCCTGTGGGAGCGAACTTTGTTCCTACGGCGCGCATCATAAAAATGACAATTAACTGTCATTTACCTGAACAAGTTCTAACTTCAATAACCGGATCCGAAGTTTTTCCATTCAATTGCACTTTAATCAAGTATTGAAGGTTGACTTCACCCACCTCCCTGAGTAAATTGCGCGGGCCGGTTTCACAGGCCTTTTTTCAACTCACAAAAGAATTCAATGGACACAGTATCTAGTCGCTGCCGGTTCACTGCGCATTCGCAGGCTCTGGCACACAACCCAGAACATGACGGGACTCGACTTTTCGGTCGGGTGAGCTGCGCTAGAGCTTGATGCTCCACCGTAACTTGCCTCGCCGGCGTCAGTCCGGTCCAGAGGTATGTTATGAACTTCAAATCCACTGTAATGCCCGGCGTACGCGCCTTTGCCTCGACCATGCGGGTCAGGCTCTGCCGTGAGCGTTCTGCCACAGCCCGGGCCAGCGCACCGTTTTCCAGCCCTTCCTCCCCTGCCAGGGCGCAACTGCGTGCCAACTGGCGCGTCTGCCCGATGACGGGTCAGCTTCAGCAACGCTGGAGCCTCGACGATAGCCAGGAACCACCGAGTCGGCGCATCGCGCGCCTGTTCCAGCAGGCCGGCCTGATGTTCGGCCTGTTCCTCGGGGCGCGCACTTTCAATTGAGCTGAAGGCACTTTAAAAGCCCTTCCTTAACGGTTTCCTTATCAAGGAATTCGGCAACTTCTTATTGCCTGTTAAATAGTGAGTTAGTTATGGACGAAGCCAGTAGACGGTTCGCTGCCCGTCACGCTCCAATCGACGGACAGCGAACATCAACTATTAAAAACGCAACGATCAGAATCGATCGCTTATTGGCGGCTCGACATACGTGCGCTCGTCTTTAATTAGCTGAGGTGCCTGTGTGTCGTGCCGCGAGCCGGCGGCAGGAGCACAGCAATGACCCTTGTAAAAACCGCAAAGAAAACCGCCCAAGGCGCCAGCAACGACAACGCCAAGCTGTCGATGCGCGCCGCCCGGGAAGCGCAGAACGGCCTGGCCGTCACGCTGACCAACCTCAACGCCACCACTGACGGCCTGACCGAACTCGAAGCCCAGGGCCGCCTCGCACGCAACGGTCACAACGAAGTGGCCCACGACAAGCCGCCTCACGCCCTCATCCAACTGCTCAAAGCCCTGAACAATCCCTTCATCTATGTGCTGCTGACCCTGGCCGGCATCAGTTTCTTCACTGACTACTGGCTGCCGATCAGCAACGGTGAAGCGGATGACGCC
Source organism: Pseudomonas sp. GL-B-26 (assembly GCF_019947405.1). Classification (NCBI taxonomy): domain Bacteria; kingdom Pseudomonadati; phylum Pseudomonadota; class Gammaproteobacteria; order Pseudomonadales; family Pseudomonadaceae; genus Pseudomonas; species Pseudomonas sp. GL-B-26. The sequence goes on from NZ_JAGYGJ010000069.1 coordinate 18,777, forward strand.
GACCTGACCAAGGTCATCATTATCATGACCATGGTCAGCCTCAGCAGCCTGCTGCGGTTCTGGCAGGAATACCGCTCGGCCAAGTCCGCCGAAGCCCTCAAGGCAATGGTGCGCACCACCGCTACCGTGCTGCGCCGCGAGCACAAGGACGGCAAATCGGTGCTGCGTGAAGTGCCGATGCGCGATCTGGTGGCCGGCGATATCGTTCAGTTGAGCGCTGGCGACATGATCCCGGCCGACATCCGCCTGATCGAATCCCGCGACCTGTTTATCAGCCAGGCTGTGCTGACCGGTGAAGCCTTGCCGGTCGAGAAGTACGACACCCTGGGCAATGTGGCGCAAAAGTCCGCCACCAGCACCGCGCCAGATCAGTCGAACCTGCTGGACTTGCCGAACATCTGTTTCATGGGCACCAACGTGGTCAGCGGCACGGCCAAGGCTGTGGTGGTGGCTACCGGGGCTCGGACTTACTTCGGTTCACTGGCCAAAGCCATCGTCGGCTCGCGGGTGCAAACCGCGTTCGACCGTGGGGTGAACAGCGTCAGTTGGTTGCTGATCCGCTTCATGCTGGTGATGGTACCGATTGTGTTCCTGCTCAACGGCTTCTCCAAGGGTGACTGGGGCGATGCGTTCCTGTTTGCCCTGGCCGTTGCCGTTGGCCTGACCCCGGAAATGCTGCCGATGATCGTCAGCGCCAACCTGGCCAAAGGCGCCATGGCTATGGCCAAGCGAAAAGTGGTGGTCAAGCGCCTCAATGCGATCCAGAACTTCGGTTCGATGGACGTGTTGTGCACCGACAAGACTGGCACCCTGACCCAGGACAAGATCATCCTCGAGCACCACGTCGACAGCCACGGCCGGCGCGACGATTCGATCCTCGAACTGGCGTGGCTCAACAGCCATCACCAGAGTGGTCTGAAAAATCTGATGGACCAGGCCGTGGTGCAATTCGCCAACGCTAATCCAACGTTCCGTGTGCCGTTCGCCTACAGCAAAGTCGACGAATTGCCGTTCGACTTCGTCCGTCGGCGCCTGTCGATCATCGTCAAGGACAGCCGCGACGATCACCTGATGGTGTGCAAGGGCGCGGTCGAGGAAATGCTCAGCATCGCCAGCCACATCAATGAAAGCGGCCAGGTGGTCGCGCTGGATGCACAGCGACGCAAAGACTTGCTGGCCCTGGCCAACGAGTACAACGAGGACGGTTTCAGGGTACTGCTGGTTGCCACCCGCGAAATCCCGAAAACCCAAAGCAAAAACCAGTACAAAACCGCCGATGAGCGCGACATGGTGATTCGCGGCTTCCTGACCTTCCTCGATCCGCCAAAGGAAACTGCCGGCCCGGCCATTGCCGCACTGCGCGACATGGGCGTGACGGTCAAGGTGCTGACCGGCGACAACGCCGTGGTCACCTGCAAGATCTGCCGTGAAGTCGGCCTCGATCCAGGCACGCCGCTGCTCGGCCAAGACATCGAGCACATGGACGACACCACCCTCAAGCTGCGGGTCGAAGAACGCACGGTGTTCGCCAAGCTGACGCCGCTGCAAAAATCCCGGGTGCTCAAGGCGCTACAAGGCAATGGTCACACCGTGGGTTTCCTCGGCGACGGCATCAACGACGCCCCGGCGCTACGCGATGCCGACGTCGGGATCTCGGTGGACAGCGGCACGGACATCGCCAAGGAATCGGCGGACATCATCCTCCTGGAAAAGAGCCTGATGGTGCTCGAAGAAGGCGTGCTCAAGGGCCGCGAAACCTTCGGCAATATCATGAAGTACCTGAACATGACCGCCAGTTCCAACTTCGGCAACGTGTTCTCGGTGCTGGTGGCCAGTGCGTTCATTCCGTTTTTGCCGATGCTGTCGATTCACCTGCTGCTGCAAAACCTCATGTACGACATCTCTCAGCTGGCGCTGCCGTGGGACAAGATGGACAAGGAGTTCCTGCGCAAACCGCGCAAGTGGGATGCGAAGAACATCGGCCGTTTCATGCTGTGGATCGGGCCGACCTCGTCGATCTTCGACATCACCACGTTTGCCCTGATGTGGTACGTGTTCGCCGCCAACAGCGTCGAAATGCAGAGCCTGTTTCAGTCTGGCTGGTTCATCGAAGGATTGCTGTCGCAGACGTTGGTAGTGCACATGCTGCGCACCCAGAAGATTCCGTTCTTCCAGAGCACGGCTGCATTGCCGGTGATTCTCGCCACCGGCGTAGTGATCTGCCTGGGTATCTACATCCCGTTTTCGCCTCTGGGCGCGCTGGTCGGACTGGTGCCATTGCCATGGGAATACTTCCCTTGGCTGGTGGGTACTTTGCTCAGCTACTGCGTGGTGGCGCAAACCATGAAGACGATCTACATCCGCCGGTTCAAGCAGTGGTTTTGATGGCGTAAGACAAGCCCAAATGGATTGAACACCGCCATCCATGTGGGAGCGGGCTTGCTCGCGAATACGGTATGACATTCGGCACTGATGTTGACTGACCCACCGCTTTCGCGAGCAAGCCCGCTCCCACAGGGTTTTGTGTTCAGCAATTCGATCAATGCAACACGAAATAAAGGAGAGTTCTCATGTCGGGAACGACTCTACTGATCAACCTCGCGGGCACCATTGCATTGTTGCTGTGGGGCACGCACATGATTTCTTCGGCGCTGTTGCGCGGCTTCGGCACGGCACTGCGCCACTGGATGGGCCGGCACCTCAACCACCGCTGGCTGGCCCTGCTCGCGGGCATCGGCATCACCGGCGTCTTGCAAAGCAGCACCGCCGTCAGCCTGATGGCCACCTCGTTCACCGCCGCCGGCACCCTGGGCCTGGCCCCGGCGCTGGCGGTGATGCTCGGCGCCAACATCGGTTCGACCCTGGTGGTGCAGCTGCTCAGCGCTGACATTTCGATCCTTACACCCATCGTTTTACTGACCGGCCTGACCGTCTTCCGGCTGCGGGATGACTCGCGTTTCGAGAGCGTCGGCTGTGCATTGATCGGTCTGGGGCTGATGCTGATGGCCCTGCATATGCTCGGCTCGACACTGGCCGACGTGGAAGGCACACCCGTGTTCCAGCTGATCATGCAAAGCCTCGACGGCGACCTGCTGATTGCGCTGCTGGTAGCGCTGATCCTTACCTGGCTCTGCCATTCGAGCGTGGCCGTGGTGCTGCTGATCGTGTCCCTGGCCGCCACCGGAATGCTCTCGGCAACGACCATCGTCGCGCTGGTGCTCGGGGTGAACATTGGCGGTGCGTTACCGTCGGTGATCAATGCCGGCTCAAACGTCGGCCGGCGCCTGCCCCTCGGCAATCTGCTGGTGCGGGCCTTGGGCGCGGCGGTGGTGTTGCCCTTGGCCGGGTGGCTGGCATCGCTGAATCTCGATCCGGCGGCGCTGGTGGTTTACTTGCACACCGGCTTCAACCTTTTGCTGGCGCTGGTGTTCATCGGTTTCACTGAGCCCATGGCCAGACTGCTGACTCGCCTGTTGCCGGAGCCGGCGCGGGATGTCGATCCGGGCATGCCGCGCTACCTCGACGAAGCCGGGCTGGAGGTCGCCAACATCGGCCTGTCCAACGCCGCCCGCGAAGCCCTGCGCATCGCCGACATGCTCTCGGCCATGCTTGAGCGCACGCTGCAGCTGTTCCATACCTCGGCGCCGGCCTGTGCCGATGAGGTGCGGCGCATCGATCAATCCACGGACCTGTTGAGCGCGGCGATTCGCGCCTATCTGGCGGACATTGGCCAGGAAGGCATCAGCGACAGCGATGCCGATCGCGCCCAGGAAATCCTCACGTTTGTGATCAACCTCGAACACGCCGCGGACATTCTTTCCAGCAGCCTCACGCAGGTGGCCATGCGCCGCTTGCGCCGCGGTGAACACTTTTCGGTGTTCGAATTGCGCAACATTGCGCCGTTGCACGAGGCGCTGCTGGAAAGCCTGAGCCTGGCGATCACCGTGTTCCTGCGCGAAGACATTGCCACCGCGCACCAGTTGATCAGCCGCAAGGAGAGCGTCCGGCGACTCGAAGCCGACGCCAGCCGTCAGCACTTTCGCAAACTGCAGGAGGACAAAAACACCTGGGCTGAATCCGGCGACATCTTTCAGCGCGTGCTGCGTGACTATCGTCGGGTACACCACCACATCGCCGCCCTCGCCTATCCGCTGCTGGAACGGGCGGGTGAGCCGTTGGGCGATGATCAGACCAAGGAGGCCTCGCCATGCGCGTCCTGATTTGTGCCGGCCGCCATTACGCCGACAGCCGCCAATGCCGCGGCGTGCTCGACGCCTTCCAGCGCCTGTACCCGGTGCAGGTGCTGATCCATGGCGGCAATCAATACCTGGGCGCCGACATCGAGGAATGGGCCCGTGAACACGGCGCCGACATCGTGCGCTACCCGCCCAACTGGCAACGCCACGGCAAACTGGCCGAACGCTTGCGCAACCACTTCATGCTGCACGACAGCCGCCCCGACGTGGTCATCGCCCTGCCCGGCGGTAAAGACACTGAAGAACTGGTCGCACAGGCTCGGGGGAAGGGTTTGCAAACGTTATCGCTAGCGAATTGGGGCTAAATCCAGGATCTGTCAGTAAAAGAGGAACCCTGTGGGAGCGGCGAGGGGTTGGGCTTTTTCAGGCGCAGGCTTTGGACTGATAACGCATCGGCAGGGAACTCCTGACGACCGCCACGCATCCTACAGATGAGATACTTCCTTTTTTGCTTCACGCTTTCAGAGGACACCGTCATGCGCCGTCTGATTATCATCTCTTCACTAGTGCTTTGTTTGCCCGTTGGTTCAGCCATGGCCGATGTAGATGCAAAAGATGTCGCCACGTCAGCCGGGGTATCCGCATCGCTGTATTCGACGTTCAAGGATGACAAACGGGTGATTCCGGCTCGGGATGACGCCTCCAGCTTCGTTGCCAGTGGCGGCGCGATTCGTGGTGTTTATCTGGAGTCGTACTTAAAGCAGATTCGTCAGGAAAATCCCGGCCTCAACGCCAGCGACGAAGACCTGGCCAGAGCAATCCTCGTCCAGGAAGGCGTAGCTGCGGGTCAATAAAGGCTGAAAAAGTAACGGTGGGGCTTGCGGGACCCGGATAGCGTTTGCAGCCCTACCTTGTTTCAGCACCGGTGGATAATCGCGCCCAACCCGCCACCAGTTGCGCGCTGATGCTCACGCCACCGCACACCACAATCACCACATCATGGGCGCCGGCAATCGCCGGATGGTCCAGGTACCCAATCGCTAACGAAACACCGCACGCCGGTTCGACCAACTGACGCAGATCATTGGCGTAACGGACCACGCCCATGATCGCCTCGTCATCGCTGAGCACCACGCACTCGTGGGGGAAATCGAGGATGTGCTGCACCGGCCAGGCAGCCACCAACGTAGCGCCGAGCGACCTGGCGACCGTATCGATCCGGGGGAATATGACCGGATGTCCGGCACTGACAGCGGCTGCAAAAGACGCAGAGCCCTGGGTTTCACACGCGATGATCCGGCAGTCCATGCGTTTGTGGCGGATCAATCCGGTGAGAATCCCCGCCAGCAATCCTCCGCCCCCTACCGACATCACGAGCGCATCGACCTGAGGGCAATCCTCGAGGATTTCATCGACCATCGTGCTGTGCCCTTCCCACAGCACCGGGTGATCGAAGGCTGGCACATATTCGGTGTCCGCGCCCTGCGCGAGTTCCTTGGCCCGTAGATTGGCTTCGTCCCAGACCTTGCCATGGACGATCACCTCGGCACCGGTTTTCCTGATCCGTGCGCGAGTGGTTTCCGGCGTGGTGTTCGGCACCACAATGCAGGCTTTCAATCCCAGTCTGGCGGCAGCCACGGCGGTGGCAAACCCGGCATTGCCGCCGGAAGGACAGATCACTTTGCGTTTCCCTTGCGCCGCCGCCTGGCTGCACAAAAGCCCTATGCCGCGAAGTTTGAACGAGCCGCTGGGTTGCAGGTTTTCCAGCTTGAGCCAGATTCGTCGGGCTGGGGTCGACAGGTCTGGATGCAGAATCAAGGGCGTTCTGATGTGAAGCATGGTGGTGCTCCTTAAGGGTGAACGGTCCTAATCCAAGCTTAGTTCACCCTGCCCGGCGGCTACCGCTTCAGCGATAACGCGGTGCTGCCGTGGAATTGCCGAACAAGCCTGAAAGCGTCTGGCGCTGGGCTTCGTAGGCGTCCCATTGGTCGCCTTGGTGCAGGCCAGGAATGGTCACCACTTCGCCTTGCGCCAGGCCCGTCAGCGCGGCATCGACCATGTCCTGGGCAGACATCACGATCTCTTGCGGCAGGTTTTCCACCGGGTTGCCGGCCTCGCTCCAGAAGTCGGTGGCAGTGGCGCCTGGTAATACGGCCTGGATGCGAATGCCTTTGTCGGCCAGTTCGCGGTGCATGGATTGACTCAGGCCGAGGACAAACGCCTTGGTGCCGCCATACACGCCGTTGAGAATTTCCGGGGCGATGGCAACGATCGAGGAGATATTGATCACAGTCCCTGCGCCGCGAGCGACGAAGCCTGGCACCACCGCGTAAGCCAGGCGCATCAAAGCGGTCACGTTGAGGGTGATCATGTCTTCCATGTCATCCACGGGGCTGCCGAGCAGCGGCATGACAGCGCCGACCCCGGCGTTGTTGACCAACAGGGTGATACTGGCGTCGGAGCGTAGAATTTCTTCTACCCGCCGCACGTCGGCCTTGTCTTTCAGATCGGCGGCGACCACTTCCACGGCGCGGCCGGTTTCGTTACTCAGGTGGTTGGCCAGGGCGTTCAGTTTTGCCTGGCTGCGGGCGACCAGAATCAGGTCGTAACCCTGCCGGGCGAGACGGTCGGCATACACCGCGCCGATGCCCGAAGAAGCGCCAGTGATCAGAGCGGTACCTTTGGATGAGAGGGCCATGTCGATTTCCTTCACAGTGAGGCGATAACGTCGCCGGGTGTGAACCGTTATAAAGGGTCTAACGCCCGTCTCAAATGACGTTTAAAGTACGTTTTTCGGACATGACCTTTTGAGGACATCTCGATGACTTCCGTGGCGTTTGTAGTGTTTGAAGGGTTCCAGTCCATGGCGCTGGCCGCCATGCCGGTGTTCGAGTACGCCAACTTCAGCGCTGGCGAAGCGCTTTATGACGTCAGCGTATTGTCCGAAGACGGCCGTACATTGCGCGCTTCCGGTGGGCTGAGCGTCGGCACCGAGGCCTTTGGTGAGCGGGTGTTTGACACGGTGATTGTGGTGGGTGGCGATGCCATCCTCGAGCAGGCACCCGAGGGCGTGCTGACTTACCTGCGCGACAGCGTTAAAACCGCACGGCGCACGGCGTCGATCTGCTCCGGGGCGTTCGTCCTGGCCCAGGCCGGTTTGCTCGACGGACGGCGCGCCACCACCCACTGGGCTTATGCACGGGAGCTGCAAGCGCGGTTTCCGTCGATCAAGGTTGAAGAAGATCGCATCTACGTCGTCGACGGCTCGATCTGGACCTCCGCCGGGATGACCGCCGGCATCGACCTGGCGCTGGCCATGGTGGAAAAGGATCACGGCGCCGCGCTGGCCCGTTCCGTGGCGCAGAAACTGGTGATGTACCACCGCCGCGCGGGCGGCCAGTCGCAGCACTCGGCGCTGCTGGAACTGGAAGCGAAATCCGACCGCATTCAAACCGTCCTTGGCTATGCGCGAGAACACCTCACCGAGACGTTGTCGGTGGAGCAACTGGCGGACGTCGCGCGCCTCAGCCCTCGGCAGTTCAGCCGGGCTTTCCGGGCGGAAACCGGTCAATCACCGGCCAAAGCCATCGAGAACCTGCGCCTGGAAGCCGCGCGGCAGATGCTGGAACGCGGGCGCCTGACCCTCGATCAGATCGCCGAAGAATCCGGCTTCAGCGACTGCCGCCGCATGCGCGAAGCCTTCCTGCGGGCGTTCGGGCAGCCGCCGCAGGTGATTCGGCGTAATGCCCGTTCGGCGTAGATCGCAGCCTGCGGCAGCTCCTACAATGAACGGTGTCAGGTCCGTTTGTGGAGGTGTAGATGAAAATCTCGGCCAAACTGGCGTTTTTCGCCGTTGTCTCCACCCTCGCCTACCTTGGGCTCGCGGTATGGGGGCTTGGCGGATTCTCGGCGTTTTTCTCTCATGCACCGCTGGTGGTCATTGTTTTTGCCACTTTGGTGATGGCCATCGCGTCCTTGTTCACTGAGGTCAACCTGAGTTCCGGCGAACGAGAAGACCGGGCCAATCGTTGGGTGCTGCCGGTGTTCGGGGTGATCGGTTTATTGAGCGGGTACCTGCCGGCCTACACCGACCGGATCGATTTCTGGACCTTTGGTGGCGAAGGTGTGCGCTGGCTCGGGGCGTTGCTGTTCATCATCGGCGGCACGCTGCGGCTGTGGCCGGTGTTTGTGCTGGGCAAGCGTTTCAGTGGACTGGTGGCGATTCAGCCGGGGCACACGCTGGTCACCGACGGGATTTATCGCACCTTGCGCAACCCCAGTTATCTGGGGCTGATGATCACTGCAGTGGGCTGGGCCCTGGCCTTTCGCTCCGGCGTTGGCCTGTTGCTGGCCGCGGTGACGCTAATCCCGCTGATCGCCCGCATTCACGCCGAAGAAGGGCTGTTACGGGCGCAGTTCGGCAGTGAATATGAGGCTTATTGCGCCCGCAGTTGGCGGTTGATTCCCGGGGTTTACTGAAACAAACACAACTCTAATGTGGGAGCGGGCTTGCTCGCGAATGCGGTGTGTCAGGCACATCGATGGCGAATGACACACCGCCTGTCCCTTATACA
>NZ_JAGYGJ010000007.1:0-173286 GCF_019947405.1 Pseudomonas sp. GL-B-26
CTTACCCAATGTTGGCCAGAAGCCGTTGAAGGCTTCCTCGAACAGGCCTCATACATAGATGCAACCGGGTAGCAGTGTTCAAAAAGCAGGTTGAACGTGGGGGCGAGTCCATACATAGCAGCTGGCGAAGCCTGCGTTCGGCTGCGCAGCAGTCGTAAAATCAGCACACGCGGTGTATCAGACAAACCGTGCAAGCAGGATTTACGACTGCTGCGCAGCCGAACGCAGGCTTCGCCAGCTGCTACATGGAATGCGGTGGCAGTGGTTATTTGGGGTAAAGCGGCGGCAACCCGCTGTCACCCACCGGGTCCTGAACCCGCTCGGCATTCGGAATCGCCTTGATCGCCCGCCACAGATCGTCACCTTGCCAATGCTGGCCGGTTTCGCTGTAGAGCGCGCCGTTCAAGCCATCGAGGGCGTCGGACAGCGGCACAAAACGCGCCGCCATATCGGCCAGGGTTTCCGGTTGTTGGCGGGCCCAGGCGTCGAGGGCCTGGCGGGTGGCGTGGGAGTCGTTGGCCTGACAGGCGCGCTTGAGATCGTCGAGCACGGTGCGCGGGCTCGGGCCGGTCTGCGCCGCGCGCAGGATCGCCGGTTGCCAGCGGGCGCGCCACCAGAGACCGAAGCCCAGCAGGGTGGTGCAGGCCAGGATCAGGCTGCTGAGTTTCCACCACCAGAGGGCTTCGTTGTCGGCAGCGGAAAAGACTTGTGGCATGCCGGCCGGGGTGTCGACCATCAGGCTTGGATTGTTCGCCACTGGCAGGGTTCGGGCCGGCAGGCTGCTGTGATCCAGGTGGTCCTCGAAGGTGTTCCACCAGATCACTTCAACCGCTGGCAACTCGATTGCGCCGCTGCGCGTTGGCACCAGGGCCTCACGATCTTCGCGACTGCCGATCAGCCCGCGCTCGCTGTTCTGGTTGCCCAGCACCGGTTGATCCGGGTAGCGCCGCAAGCCGTTGACGTCGGTGGCGGGCAGCGGTGGCAATTGCGAACTGGCCAGGCCTTCAGCCTTTACCGTCAGGCTGCGGGTCAACGAATCACCCACCTGCGCATGATCCGGTTCCGGGTTCCAGCTTTCGCTCAGGCTGAGGCTGCGGGCCGGCAGCCATGGCATGTCGGCCGGGTAGGTGACGGGTTTGGCTTTGACCGTCAGCAGAATCTCGGCGGAGCTGACCCGCATTAATTTGCCGGATTTCGGTGCCTGGGCGGCGGCGTCCTGAGCGGGGTGTGCGTCGACCAGTGCGGCATTGAATATCTGCGGTGGAATGATCAACTCACCGCTGTGTTGCGGGTAGATCGCGTAGCGCATCTCGATCACGCCGTGGCGCAGGCCATTGATGTCTTTCTCGTAGGTGCGCGCCTCGCCCAGTTGCTCGATGCGCACATCGGGGATTTGCAAAGGGGGCAGGCTGCTGTCGTCGTACAGCGACACCGAATGGTAGATGCGCAAGGTCAGGATCGCCTGGGCTTGTACGTACACGCTGTTTTGATCGAGGCTGGCGTCGATGAACACCGGGTCCCGTTGGGTCGGGCTGTCCTGGGTTTCGGTCTCGACCACTTGCACGGTGATCGGCTGGCTCTGCACGTCACCCAGTTGCAGTGACGGAATCACCACGCTGCCGTTCTGCCGAGGCAGCAGGGTGATGATCCAGCGCGTGGTCGCACGGTTGTCGCCGTTCAGGGTGGTCAACTGGTTGACCTGACGGGTGCCGCGCACGTCGAACAGCGGCTCCAGCGGTGTCAGATCAGGCTTGCCGAACTGCGTCACGTCGTTGGATTCCAGGGTCAGTTCGATCGTCTCGCCGCTGTTCAGGCGACTGCGATCGACACTGGCGACCAGCCCCGCTGCCTGGGCTTGAACAGTCCAGAGCAGCAGCGCGAGCAAGAAGGCGGTGAAGCGGGTCATCGAGTTTTTCCCTGATCCTGATGTTGTTGCTGTTCATACCAGAATCTGCGTCTGAGCAATTCACCCGGATCATCCGGAATCTTGCGCAGCCATTGCTCCAGCGCCTGGCGCTGTTCACCATCGATGCTGTCGCTGGCCGGACGCATCGGTGGTCGGGTGCTGTCTTCATTCCCTAGTTCGCTGCCCGGGACTTCATTGGTGCCGGGTTTCGACGGCGTTTTGCTCTGTTGGTCGGAGTCCGTCGTGGTTTGTTGGCCGTCGGTTTTCGGTTCGCTACTATCCGACGGTTGCGTGGCCGCGCCCGGCGGCGGTTCTTGCGTGGGGGGCTCGGTCTCGTTACCGGCGTTTTTGTCCGGCGCAACGGGCGGTGGAGTGTTTTTCTGCTTGAGCAGACTTTCCACCAGCGCCTTGTTGGTCATGGCCGGGCGCAAATCCGGTTGACGCTCCAGCGCCTGTTCGTAGGCATCCAGCGCGGCTTCCAGCTCTCCGCTTTTGGCCAGGGCATTGCCACGATTGTAGTGGGCGTGGGCATCGCTGCTTTCGGCGAACCGCTGGGCGGCGCCACTGTAGTCGCCCGCTTCGTAGAGCGCCACACCTTGCCATTGTCGATCTTCGAAATGCTGCGCGGCCTCGGCCGCGCGCTTCTGCTTGAGCAAGATCAGACCCTGTTGGTCGGGTCGCAGCCATAAATCGTTGAAGTCGAAGGCATAACTCGGTTGTGGCAGCAAAAACAGCAGTGGCAAGCAGAACAACCAACCGCGACGACCGGCGCACGCCGCCAGCAGCAACAACGGCAACAACAGCCAGTAACCCTGATCGGCCCACGTGTCGAGGCGCAGGGTCTGGCCGTCGTTGCGCAGCGCGCGTGGTCCCTCGAGCAAGCCGAGTGCGCGCAAGTCGGCATCGTCCAGGCGCGCGTGGCGATAAAGTCCGTCCAGATCGTTGGCAAAGGCTTTCAGGCTTGGTTCGTCCAGATGTGGCACCAGAATCGCGCCCTGGTCATCCTTCAGAAAACTGCCGTCCTCCTGGGTGATCGGCGCGCCTTCGGCAGTGCCGATACCGAGCATCAGAAATTGTGTCGACTTGCCGTCCAGCGCCTGATGAATTCCTTGGTGTTCCTGTTCGGTCAAGGTTGAACCGATCAGCAGGATCCGCCCGTCACCGAGGGCACCCTGATCCAGCAAGGCAAGGGCCTTGGTCACCGCCAGATCGGCGCGATGTCCTGCCTGGGGCATCAGCGAAGGCTTGAGGGCATCCAATAGATTGCGGCTGGTCGACAGGTCATCCGACAGCGGCACCAGCGTGTGAGCGCTGCCGGCGTAGACGACGATCGCGGTCTGGGCATCGCTGCGGTTCTCCAGCAGGTCGAACAGCTTGCGCCGGGCCTGTTCCAGCCGGTTGGGTGGTACGTCGGTGGCGAGCATTTCCGGGGTCAGCTCAAGGACCACGACCAGCGGGTCGGCGGGCTTCTGACTGGCTTGCTCGACACGTTCCCAGCTCGGGCCGAGCAGCGCCAGAACGGTCAGCACCCAGGCACATCCAAGGATGACCCATGGCAATTTGCTGTCGCGACCGTTGCCACCACTGAGCAACGCCGCATGGAAGGCCGGTGGCAGAATCATCTGCCAGCGCCCGGCGCGTTTCTGCCGATGCCAGAGCTGCCAGAGCAACCAGCCGAGCAATGGCAACAACAGCAACCACCAGGGGCGGAACAAGTACGGCCAGAGTGCACTCATCGGCGCCTCCGCAGACGCAGGCGTTTAAGCCGCTGGCGCCAGTCGGGCAGTTGCGATTGCAAAAACAGATCCTTGGTAAACAGTCGCCGAAACGGGTTGTCCGGCCAGCGCTCGCGAACCACCAACAGCATGCTCAACAGCAACGCTATTGCCAACGGCCAGTGGTACAACGCCTGCGCCGGGCGGGCCTGAGTCGGTTGCTGGGTCACCGGTTCCAGTTTGTCGAGGGTGTCCTTGATCGCTTGCAGTTCCTTGTCATCGTGGGCGCGAAAATACTGGCCGCCGGTGGCTTCGGCGATCGCCATCAAGGAGGGTTCATCGAGGTCGAGGCTCGGGTTGACCCCAAGGAAACCCAAAGTGCCGCTTTGCTCCGGATCGGCGCCGATACCGATCGGGTAGATTTTCACGCCTTCGCTAGCCGCCAGCCGCGCAGCCGTGAGCGGATCGATTTGGCCACCGTTGTTGGCGCCGTCAGTGACCAGAATCAGTACGCGACTTTGTGCCGGACGTTGGCGCAGGCGTTTGAGGGCCAGGCCGATGGCATCGCCGATGGCGGTGTTCTTGCCGGCGATGCCGATCCGCGCTTCGTCGAGCCACACGCGCACCGTGTGTCGGTCGAACGTCAGCGGTGCTTGCAGATACGCTTGGCTGCCGAACAGGATCAGGCCGACGCGATCGCCATCGCGACTTTCAAGGAAGTCACCGAGCAAATGCTGAACCAGTGTGAGTCGACTGACGTCTTCGTCCTGCCACTGCATGTCGGGGTAATCCATCGAGCCAGACACGTCGACCGCTACCAGCAGATCGCGACCGCTGGCGGCGATGGGCAGCGGTTCGCCAAGCCATTGCGGGCGCGCCGCGGCGATCAGTAACAACAGCCACAGCAGAATGAACGGTGCCTGTTGGCGCCAGGCCGGCAGGTTGGCCCGGGCGCGGCGGCGGACCAGACCTTCGAGGTCGCCGAGGAAGCTGACTTTGAGCGCCGGTTCGCCACTGTCGGCGACAGGCAGCACGATGCGCATCAGCCAGGGCAGTGGCAGCAGGGCAAAGATCCACGGCCAGGCGAACTCAAACATGTTTACGAATCCAGGTGTCGACAGCCTGAGTCAGGCCGGCGATGGCCTTGTCGTCGAGTTTGCATTCGGGTTTGTAGGCGCCTTCGACCAGCACCATCCAGCGGGTCAGGCCGGCGGCGGGGCAGCGATTATCGAGGAATGCCAGCCATTTGCGCCCATTGAGGGTATGGCTCTGGCTGTAGGGGTAGTGGTTGCGGCACAGGCGTTTGAGCAAACCGTTGAGTTGCTGCAACCAGGCACCGGCCGGAGCCCCGTCGTAGGGTTTGGGCATCCGCGCCAGTTCGGCCAGCGCGGCGAGGCGCACTGGGTCCAGCGGTTGTTCGGCGCGCACGATCGGACGCTTGCTCGGAAGGAAGTGCCTTGCCTTCCACAGACCGAAACCGATGAGCGGTATTAACAGCAGCAACAGCCACCAGCCCGGTGCCGGTGGCCAGAATTCGATCGGTGGCGGGGAGATCAGCGGTTGCAGTTGATCGAGGCTGCTCATCGGCCTTTCCCCGGCTTCTGTGGGTTCAGGTACTCGCGCAGTTGCTCGACCATCTCACTCTGGGTGCTCAAGGGCATCAGCAATATCCGCAGCTTCTGCGCCAGCAATTCCCAGCGAGCGATGCGTGCTTCGGCCTGGGCGCGATAGGTCTGGCGCAGCTCGAAATTGAGGGTGTCGAGTTCCAGTTGCGCACCGCGTTCGGCGAAGCGTAAAAGTCCGGCGGCGGGCAGGGCGTGATCGAGAGGATCAGACACCGGCAGCAGCAATAGATCGCAATGCCGCGACAACAGGCTCAGCTGTTGTTCGGCGCCTTCGGTCAGGGTGCGTTCGTCGCAGATTATGATCACCAGGCTGCCGGGGCGCAGGACTTCCCGGGCACGGCGCAGGGCAATGTTGAAGGCGTCCCGGTCCGGCTCGTTTTCCGTGTGCAGCGACTGATTGACCCGCACCAGACGGTTGAGTAATTGCAGCAGGCTCTGTTTGCTGCGTCGTGGCTTGATTTCATAGTGTTCGTTGTTGCCGAACACCAATCCGCCGACCCGATCGTTATGACCCAGTGCGGCCCAGCCGATCAGGCTCGCGGCCTGGGCGGCGAGCACCGATTTGAACATCAGCCCCGAGCCGAAAAACAGCCGGCGACTTTGCTCGACCATGATGAAAATCGGCCGCTCGCGCTCTTCATGGAACAGCTTGGTATGGGGTTCCTGGGTCCGCGCGGTGACGCGCCAGTCGATGCTGCGCACGTCATCGCCGGCCTGATAGACCCGCACCTGATCGAAGTCCACCCCGCGCCCGCGCAGTTTGGAGTGGTGCAGGCCGATCAGCGGGCTGCGCTGGCTCGGTGTGGAAAACAGTTGCACTTCACGCACACGATGGCGCATCTCGATCAGCTCGGCGAGGCTGACACGGATGCCCGGCTCGGGCGGCAGGATGACGTTCATCGGGGTCAAGCGACGGCTACGACGTCGAGAATCCGCTGGACCACCCGGTCCTGGTCGATGCCCGCGGCTTCGGCTTCAAAGGAAAGAATGATGCGGTGACGCAGCACATCGAACAGCACCGCTTGAATGTCTTCCGGGCTGACGAAGTCGCGACCGGCCAGCCAGGCGTGGGCCCGGGCGCAACGGTCGAGGGCAATCGAACCGCGCGGACTGGCGCCATAGGCGATCCACTCGGCCATCTCCGGGTCGAACTTGGCCGGGGTACGTGTGGCCATGACCAGTTGCACCAGGTATTCCTCCACGGCGTCAGCCATGTACAAGCCGAGGATTTCCTTGCGCGCGGCAAAAATCGCCTGCTGGCTGACCCGGCGCTCGGGCTTGGTTTCGCCATTCAACGCTTCGCCACGGGCCTGTTGCAGAATCCGTCGTTCGACGGTGGCGTCCGGAAAACCGATTTTTACATGCATCAGGAAGCGGTCGAGCTGCGCTTCGGGCAGTGGATAGGTGCCTTCCTGTTCGATCGGGTTTTGCGTGGCCATCACCAAAAACAGCGGCGACAGCTCGTACGTGCTGCGCCCGACGCTGACCTGGCGCTCGCCCATGGCTTCGAGCAGGGCGGACTGAACCTTGGCCGGGGCGCGGTTGATTTCGTCCGCCAGCACCAGGTTGTGGAAGATCGGGCCTTGCTGGAACACGAAACTGCCGGTTTCCGGGCGATAGATTTCCGTACCGGTGATGTCGGCGGGCAGCAGGTCGGGGGTGAACTGGATGCGATGGAACTGTGCTTCGATGCCTTCGGCGAGTTCTTTGATGGCCTTGGTCTTGGCCAGGCCTGGAGCGCCCTCGACCAGCATGTGGCCGTCGGCAAGCAAGGCGATGAGCAAGCGCTCGATGAGTTTTTCCTGGCCGAGAATCTGCGTTGAAAGAAAGGTTCGCAGCGCTAGCAGCGCTTCACGATGTTCCATCGATGACTGTTCCTGGAAAGGGTGACCGAAGACGTTCGAATAACGCCAGGGCTGGGGGCGTTACTTTAATCTATCGCGGGGGGCGGCGACTAACGGCATTTTGTGCAAAGTGTGGGAATTGATTAGCGATTTTGCAGGGCTTGGAGGGTTGTGGTGTTCTTTCGGTCCTCTTCGCGAGCAAGCCCGCTCCCACATTTAACCGCGTTCCTCCAAGGGAAGTGCAATCAAATGTGGGAGCGGGCTTGCTCGCGAAGAGGACCGCCCAGACACCATTAAAGCTCGCTGATGTAGGTGCCAGTACCCTTGAGAATGTTCTGTAACGTTTCTTCCACTTCAGCCAAATCCGCCGCATCAGTGCTGTGAATGATTTCCAGCGAATCATCACCATTCAGCGCATCGGCGTCAGCGGCAGCGATTTCGATCAGCAGGCGGGTAGGGCTGAGGGTGACTTTTACGCCGTCCAGGGTCGAAGGCTCGTCGCCGAGGCTGATGTCCAGCGCGTCCTCGTCCGGGTAACGGGTCATCAGGAACATATCGCCCTGATCGCTGTGGCAGCAGAGCATGGCCATGTTGTCTTCTTCGTCATCGCACGGGTTGACGATCAAGAGGGCGGTGGTCATTTGCATGGGGAATTCCTGGGTCGACGAGCGTTGTAAAGACGAACAAAGGGCGATTCTGCCAGCAGACGGGAATTTCTGCTCGTCTGGTTGTCAGAGGATGTGTCGTGAGCATCTGGGGTGTTGCTGGTCATTTCTGGTACGGATGTGCCGCAAAACCGGGCTTAAACCCCCCGTTTTGCCGTGCGGCTGCTAGTGTTGTTCGATGCACAAGGCACAAGCTGCGTACCGATGACCGAATATGTCGCAGCGCTGCAAGCACGGGCCTTGCCGCACTGGTTAAGCTGCGCAACGGATGAGCACCTGTAAAGGCATTGCGCTGTACCTTGCCCAGTCGTTTTTGCAGATGCCCATTCATGGAAGGTGAATGTGACCTGAGTGTCTCGTCCAGCTTCACCCACCTGTCATCCTGTTTCCTCTGCCCGAGAATCAGGAACAGGGTGACGGATTGCCCCGAAAGGGGTTTGCACGCGACGCTTCCATCAATAACAAGCCCAAGCGGAGTACCACAGATGGCGTTCTTCACCGCAGCCAGCAAAGCCGACTTCCAGCACCAACTGCAAGCGGCACTGGCCCAGCACATCAGTGAACAGGCACTGCCACAAGTGGCGCTGTTCGCGGAACAATTTTTCGGCATCATTTCCCTGGACGAGCTGACCCAGCGTCGGTTGTCCGACCTCGCCGGCTGTACCCTTTCTGCGTGGCGCCTGCTTGAGCGCTTCGATCACGCGCAACCGCAAGTGCGCGTCTACAACCCCGACTACGAGCGCCACGGCTGGCAGTCGACCCACACCGCGGTCGAAGTGCTGCACCACGACCTGCCATTTCTGGTGGACTCGGTACGCACCGAGCTGAACCGTCGCGGCTACAGCATCCACACCCTGCAAACCACTGTGCTGAGCGTGCGTCGCGGCAGCAAGGGCGAGCTGTTGGAAATCCTGCCGAAAGGCACCCAAGGCGACGACGTGCTGCAAGAGTCGTTGATGTACCTGGAAATCGACCGTTGCGCCAATTCGGCCGAATTGAATGTCCTGAGCAAGGAATTGGAACAGGTTCTCGGTGAAGTCCGCGTCGCGGTCGCCGATTTCGAACCGATGAAAGCCAAGGTCCAGGAGATCCTCACCGGCCTGGACAACAGCCAGTTCAAGGTTGATCCGGAAGAAAAAGCCGAAATCAAAAGCTTCCTGGAATGGCTGGTGGGCAACCACTTCACCTTCCTGGGCTATGAAGAATTCGTGGTTCGCGACGAAGCCGATGGCGGCCACATCGTCTACGACCAGGACTCCTTCCTCGGCCTGACCAAATTGCTGCGCACCGGCCTGACCTACGATGACCTGCGCATCGAAGACTACGCCGTGAACTACCTGCGCGAACCGACCCTGCTGTCGTTCGCCAAGGCTGCGCACCCAAGCCGTGTACACCGTCCGGCTTACCCGGATTACGTGTCGATCCGTGAAATCGACGCCGACGGCAACGTCATCAAGGAATGCCGTTTCATGGGCCTGTACACCTCCTCGGTGTATGGCGAGAGCGTGAGGGTCATCCCGTACATCCGCCGCAAGGTCGAAGAAATCGAACGCCGTTCGGGCTTCCAGGCCAAGGCTCACTTGGGCAAGGAACTGGCCCAGGTAGTTGAAGTGCTGCCGCGCGACGATCTGTTCCAGACCCCGGTGGATGAGCTGTTCAGCACCGTGATGTCGATCGTGCAGATCCAGGAACGCAACAAGATTCGCGTATTCCTGCGTAAAGACCCGTACGGCCGTTTCTGCTACTGCCTGGCCTACGTGCCGCGCGACATCTACTCCACCGAAGTGCGCCAGAAGATCCAGCAAGTGCTGATGGATCGCCTGAAAGCCTCGGACTGTGAGTTCTGGACCTTCTTCTCCGAGTCCGTGCTGGCCCGCGTGCAGCTGATTCTGCGCGTCGATCCGAAGAACCGTCTGGACATTGACCCGGTTCTGCTGGAAAAAGAAGTGGTGCAAGCCTGCCGCAGCTGGCAGGACGACTACGCGAGCCTGGTCGTCGAAAGCTTCGGCGAAGCTCACGGCACCAACGTGCTGGCCGACTTCCCGAAAGGCTTCCCGGCCGGTTACCGCGAGCGTTTTGCCGCGCATTCGGCCGTGGTCGACATGCAGCACCTGCTGAGCCTGAAAGAATCCAATCCGCTGGTGATGAGCTTCTATCAGCCACTGGGTCAGGTCTCTGGTCAGCGCGAGCTGCACTGCAAGCTGTATCACGCCGATACCCCGCTGGCACTGTCCGACGTGTTGCCGATCCTGGAAAACCTCGGCCTGCGCGTGCTGGGTGAATTCCCGTATCGCCTGCGTCACAACAATGGCCGCGAGTTCTGGATTCACGATTTCGCGTTCACCGCTGCTGAAGGCCTGGAACTCGACATCCAGCAACTCAACGACACCTTGCAGGACGCTTTCGTCCACATCGTGCGCGGCGATGCCGAGAACGATGCGTTCAACCGTCTGGTGCTGACCGCCGGCCTGCCATGGCGCGATGTCGCGCTGCTGCGTGCCTACGCCCGTTACATGAAGCAGATTCGCCTGGGCTTCGACCTGGGTTACATCGCCAGCACCCTGAACAACCACACCGATATCGCTCGCGAGTTGACCCGGTTGTTCAAAACCCGTTTCTACCTGGCCCGCAAGCTCGGTACTGACGATCTGGAAGACAAGCAGCAACGCCTGGAACACGCGATTCTGAGCGCACTGGACGACGTCCAGGTGTTGAACGAAGACCGAATCCTGCGTCGCTACCTGGACCTGATCAAGGCCACCCTGCGGACCAACTTCTACCAGACCGACGCGCACGGTCAGAACAAGTCCTACTTCAGCTTCAAGTTCAACCCGCACCAGATTCCAGAGCTGCCGAAGCCAGTACCGAAGTTCGAAATCTTCGTTTACTCGCCACGCGTCGAAGGCGTGCACCTGCGCTTCGGCAACGTTGCTCGCGGTGGTCTGCGCTGGTCCGACCGTGAAGAAGACTTCCGTACCGAAGTCCTGGGCCTGGTAAAAGCCCAGCAAGTGAAGAACTCGGTCATCGTGCCGGTGGGCGCCAAGGGCGGCTTCCTGCCGCGTCGCTTGCCACTGGGCGGCAGCCGTGACGAGATCGCGGCCGAGGGCATCGCCTGCTACCGTATCTTCATCTCGGGCCTGTTGGACATCACCGACAACCTGAAAGACGGGGCGCTGGTACCGCCGGCCAACGTCGTGCGTCATGACGACGATGACCCGTACCTGGTGGTCGCTGCGGACAAGGGCACTGCAACCTTCTCCGACATCGCCAACGGCATCGCCATCGACTACGGCTTCTGGCTCGGCGATGCATTCGCATCGGGCGGCTCGGCCGGTTACGACCACAAGAAAATGGGCATCACCGCCAAGGGCGCGTGGGTTGGCGTTCAACGTCACTTCCGTGAACGCGGCATCAATGTTCAGGAAGACAACATCACGGTGGTCGGCGTCGGCGACATGGCCGGTGACGTGTTCGGTAACGGCTTGTTGATGTCCGACAAGCTGCAACTGGTCGCAGCGTTCAACCACCTGCACATCTTCATCGACCCGAACCCGGAGCCGGCCAACAGCTTCGCCGAGCGTCAGCGCCTGTTCGACCTGCCGCGTTCGGCCTGGTCGGATTACGACACCAGCATCATGTCCGAAGGCGGCGGGATCTTCTCCCGTAGCGCGAAAAGCATCGCGATTTCCCCGCAGATGAAAGAGCGCTTCGACATTCAGGCTGACAAGCTGACCCCAACCGAACTGCTGAACGCCTTGCTCAAGGCACCGGTGGATCTGTTGTGGAACGGCGGTATCGGTACTTACGTCAAAGCCAGCAGCGAAAGCCACGCCGATGTCGGCGACAAGGCCAACGATGCGCTGCGCGTGAACGGCAACGAACTGCGCTGCAAAGTCGTGGGCGAGGGCGGTAACCTCGGTATGACCCAGCTGGGTCGTGTCGAATTCGGCCTCAATGGCGGCGGTTCCAACACCGACTTCATCGACAACGCCGGTGGTGTGGACTGCTCCGACCACGAAGTAAACATCAAGATCCTGCTGAACGAAGTAGTTCATGCCGGTGACATGACCGACAAGCAACGTAACCAGTTGCTGGCGAGCATGACCGACGAAGTCGGCAACCTGGTTTTGGGCAACAACTACAAGCAGACTCAAGCACTGTCTCTGGCAGCACGCCGTGCCTTCGTGCGGATTGCCGAATACAAGCGTCTGATGAACGATCTGGAAGGCCGCGGCAAGCTGGATCGCGCCATCGAGTTCCTGCCGGCTGAAGAAGCGATCAACGAGCGCCTCGCGGAAGGCCATGGCCTGACCCGTGCCGAGCTGTCAGTGCTGATCTCTTACAGCAAGATCGACCTCAAGGAAGCGCTGCTCAACTCCCAGGTGCCGGACGACGACTACCTGACGTGCGACATGGAAACCGCTTTCCCGCCGACCCTGGTGAGCAAGTTCTCCGACGCCATGCGCCGTCACCGTCTGAAGCGCGAAATCGTCAGCACCCAGATCGCCAACGATCTGGTCAACCACATGGGCATTACCTTCGTTCAACGACTGAAAGAGTCGACCGGCATGAGCCCGGCGAATGTTGCGGGTGCGTATGTGATAGTTCGGGATATCTTCCACCTCCCGCACTGGTTCCGGCAGATAGAGGCCCTGGATTACCAGGTTTCCGCTGACGTGCAACTGGAGCTGATGGACGAGCTGATGCGTCTGGGCCGTCGCGCTACGCGCTGGTTCCTGCGCAGCCGTCGCAACGAGCAGAACGCTGCCCGTGACGTCGCGCACTTCGGTCCACATCTGGCAGCGCTGGGCCTCAAGCTCGACGAACTGCTGGAAGGCCCGACCCGCGAAGGCTGGCAGACCCGTTATCAGGCGTACGTCGCGGCTGGCGTTCCTGAGTTGCTGGCGCGCATGGTTGCAGGCACCACTCACCTGTACACCTTGCTGCCGATCATCGAGGCGTCCGACGTGACCGGTCAGAACGCAGCTGACGTGGCGAAGGCTTACTTCGCTGTCGGCAGCGCGCTGGACATCACCTGGTACCTGCAACAGATCAGCGCTCTGCCGGTTGAAAACAACTGGCAGGCCCTGGCCCGTGAAGCGTTCCGCGATGACGTCGACTGGCAACAACGTGCGATCACCATCTCGGTCCTGCAACAGGGCGACGGCACCCAGGACGTGGAAACCCGTCTTGAGCTGTGGATGGAAGAGCACGAAGGCATGATCGAACGCTGGCGCGCCATGCTGGTAGAAATCCGTGCCGCCAGCGGCACTGATTACGCCATGTATGCGGTGGCCAACCGTGAGTTGCTGGATCTGGCGTTGAGCGGTCAAGCGGTAGTGCCAGTCACTGCAGCTGCCACTACCAGCGCTGAGCTGGAACCGGCGGCCTGATCAGGCGCTGAATGAAGAAGCCCCGTCTTGAGAGAGGCGGGGCTTTTTTTTTGTCTGATATTTTTGTGGTGTTTGGTCGGGCCCTTTCGCGAGCAAGTCGGATCGCCGCACCGCCGCTCCCACATTAGTTTTGCGTCGTACACATAATCAATGTGGGAGCGGCGGTGCGGCGATCCGACTTGCTCGCGAAGGGGGCATCACATTCAATACAACTGTATGCCTGCTGCATTATTGTTCATCGACACTTTATCTGTCGGTCTGGTCAATAAATTACTGAGCGACTGGTCAAACTTCTGCAAGGCCCGAACTTGCACATTCTGTTGTTCGTTAATGTCGGCAACTATCTCTTCGCTGCGTTTATAGTCCGCCCATACCGGGCTCAGTTCTTTAGCGTCATGCCCTTGTGCTGTGCCGATGTAGTTGTAGTTGGAATCGTAGAACGCCGCGCTGACATTCGCGCTGATGTCCGAACTGCGCGACGTCATCAATTGACTGCGCGTGTCGACGACGGCGACCACGTCTGGTTTAGCGGCCCTGAGACTTTGCATGTCCGGGTATACCGTCACCGAGCCAAACTGACGCTGCAAGGATGCTTTAACCCAGTCCACCGCCAGGTCCGGTTTGGAGGTGGCGACGTAGGCGTCGTGAATCGATTGCACCAGCAGGCTCTGGCCGAAACCGGTGCCGGCGTTGGCCTGGTAATCCTGAAGGTAGGCGCGGTTGGTCTGAGTGTTGCGGCTGTAGACGATGCCCAGGGAAACGTTGCTGCCATTGGTGACATGTGTGGTACTGCTGCGGCCGACCGGCTCGGTAAAGACGCCGTCGAGCGAAGAAACAGCCTTCGGTGCAGTGGGTATTGAACAGCCCGTTAAAAGAATCGTCATCGTCAAGGTGCTGACAAGTGCAAGTTTCATGGTGTTTCTCCCGTGAAACAACTTGAGTCGGAAAGTTAATAGGCCGGACACAGTCGGCGGAGATTCCAGACTAAACCTGTCGTCACTGAATGAAATGGCTAAATACTGCACTTGTCCGGTGATTACTAGTTTTGTTTGGTTTAAAAGGCCCCGGTTAATTGCGCCGGGAAATAAACAGGCCCGAATTGTTAATTCGGGCCTGTTTATTTATGGCTGGCGCAACAGCTATCAGTTTTCCAAAGGGATCAATACTTTTTCTTCTGGCGCTAACACCATAAACACCAACAGTTTGGCGGATTTGGTGGTACTGGCATTTTTCGAGACCAAATGCTCCGAACCGGCCGGCTCGTACCAATATTCACCGGCCTTGTAAGTGATCGCCTTTTCGCCTTTGACCTGGGAAATGATTTCTCCCGAAATCACGTAAGCCATGGCCGTGCCCTCGTGCTTGTGGGCGATGGACGATTGGCCGGGCAGATAGTCGACCTCGATCATCAGCGCCTTTTTATTGGGCACGTTTTTCAACATCTGGTCCTGCAACACGGTGACCTTCTCCGAAGGCGCGGCTTCATGAGCGTATGTCGCGGCGGAAAAGATCAGGGCGAGGGCGGCGAGGGGCGCAGCACAGTAGCGTAAGGCGTTCATGGGTTATCACCTGCTGTGGTTAGTTGTCAGGGACCACAGTAAGTCTCGGCCAAGGCCAATCAAACAGCCAATTTTCGTGAAGGCGAGGGGACCAATCATGCGCTTTTTAAAAAACAAGATCGCCGCCTCCAGCCACTCCTGCAGGGGTACCCATAACCCTGTAGGAGTGGCCGAAGGTGGCGACCTAATTTTTAAACGATAGGAAAACTGTTGAAGTCGACGCTGTTTGCCAGGCGGCTGTCGATCAGGCTGATAAAGCCTTGTACTTCAGGGCAGTTGAAATGCATCTGCATGGCCGCTTCCGATTGCCAGCGGGCGCTGACAGTCCAGCGGTTGTCGTCCTCGGGGCAGCGGTCGAGCATATAGGAATCACAGCCCGGTAGTTCGCGCAGGGTGTCGACAATCTTTTGCAGTTGCTTGCCCAGTTCGTCCGAGCGGCCGGCGGCGGCCTGCACCTTAACGGTATTGATCACTTCGTTGGACATTGCTCACACTCCTGAATCAGGCCGGACGCATCCTGCTCATTGAGGGATAACGCTTATGCAGGATAGGCCTGCATCCGCGGACCACCAATAGCCAATCGCGGGATAAAAACGCAGACCAATCCGTCAGGCGACCTGCTGCAAAATGTCCCGCAGGCGGTCCAGGGCGATGTCGATGTCGAGGGTTTCGATGGCGCCAAAACCGAGGAAAAGCCCGGACTGCGGCGCTTGTTGATAGAAAAAGCTGTCGATGGGATACACCCCGACTTCGACCTTTTTCGCAAGTGTGATCACCAATGGAATATCAATAGGCACTTTGCACATAACCACCATGTGGAACCCGGCGGTGGTCGGGACAGCCTCGAGCCACGGTGAAAGATCCCCAGCCATGCGCTCGAGGATCCGCTCACGACGTCCGGCATAGATCGTATGGCAGCGCCGGATGTGCTTGAGCAGACAGCCTTCGGCGATGAATTTGGCCAGCGCCCATTGGGGCAGGGTGGAGGTGTGCAGATCGGTGAGCTGCTTGGCTCGAATGACCGCTTCGAGAATCGCTGGCGGCAGGATCGTATAACCCAGGCGCAGCTCCGGCAGCAGGGTTTTCGAAAAGGTCCCGACGTAGGCGACGATGCCGCGTTCGTCCATGCTTTGCAGCGAGTCGGTGGGACGGCCTTCGTAGCGAAATTCGCTGTCGTAATCGTCCTCAATGATGATCGCGCCCAACTCATGGGCCCGCTCCAGCAGCGCCACCCGGCGCGCCGGGCTCATCGGCATGCCGAGCGGGAACTGGTGCGACGGCGTGACGTAGATCAGCCGGGTGCCAAGGGGGATTTTGTCCACCTGAATGCCTTCGGCATCCACCGGGACGCCGATCACCGTGGCACCGTGGGTACCGAACAACAGGCGTGCAGGCGGATAGCCGGGGTCTTCCATGGCGACAAGGCTGCCGGGACGCGTGAGCACCCGAGAGATAAGGTCCAGTGCCTGTTGCGCGCCGTTGCACACCACCACGTCTTCGTCCTGGCAATTGACCCCGCGCGAAAACGCGATGTGCCGGGCGATCGCATTACGCAGCGCCGGCAAGCCTTCGGGCAGGCTGTAGAAGCCCTTGGACGCGGCGATCTGGCGCAAGGCGTGAGCGGTGCAGCGCCGCCAGTCATCCTGGGGAAACTGGCCCTTGCTGGTGGCGCCACCGATGAAGTCGTAGCGCAACGAACCTTCCAGCGTCGGATGGCGCAGGAACACCGGAAGGTTGCGCCAGGACTCGATGACCTCGGCGCTGGCCAATTCCGAATGGCTCTGTTTACGGGTGATTTTCGCCGGTCGGGCGTTGACGTAGGTGCCTTTGCCAATGACCCCGGTGAGGAAGTTTTCGTAGGTCAGTTGCGTGTAGGTGTCGGAAATGGTCTTGCGCGAAATGCCCAGTTGTTCTGCCAGCAAACGACTGGGCGGCAGTTGCGTCCCGGCTGCCAGGCGGCCGGATTCGATGGCGCTGCGCAGTTGGTTGTACAACTGGCCTGCCAGGTCCTTGCGGCCGTTGATGACAACGTGAAGTTCCATACCGGCGAAGCTCCTGGGGCGATTGAGGCGCGTGTGCGTCGGGCCAGATTACCCGCATGAGCGCCTGCGCAAAAGTTGCGTGGGCGAAAAACCTCCGATTGGTCTGGTGCCTGAGTGGTCCACGGGTATTTCGTAGAATTGGATCTGTAACGCCTGCGTATCAACGCCTACCTTGAGGGGTACACATTCGATCCACGAGGTCACTCCATGAACGCCCGCCTGGATTACTACAGTGCATCGCCCAAAGCGATGAAAGCGATGATTGCCATGGAGGCCTTGACCAGCAACCTCAGCGTCGAGCCGGCCTTGCTGCACTTGATCAAGATCCGTGCCTCGCAACTCAATGGCTGCGCTTTCTGCACCGACATGCACTCGGTGGATGCCCGGCGACTCGGCGAGACTGACCGTCGTTTGTATTCGATTGTGGTCTGGCGCGACAGCGGTTTCTTCAATGCGCGAGAACGCGCGGCGCTGGCCTGGACCGAAGCCGTCACCTTGCTCTCTGAAAGCCATGTGCCGGACGAGGTCTACGCGCAGGCCCGGGAGCAGTTCAACGAAGGCGAGATGGTCGACCTGACCATCGCCGTCACCACGATCAACAGCTGGAATCGCCTGGCGGTGAGTTTTCGGCAAACCCCTGGCGGCTGAATCGATTTTCCGCCCTGGGTGTCACATCAGGTTCATAAACGCTGCGCAGGATGAGGCTTTCAAGGACAGATCGACAGGGAGTCAGCGATGCCATTCATGGAAACCACAGGTCGTCAGCAAATTGCCGAGTACCGCTCGCCCGTAGAAAAAACCTCATCCTGGCGCACTCTGGCGGCAGGCATCGATCCGGTACTGGCGCAGTCTTTTCGGGTCAGTGCCCGTTGCGGCTGTTTCATGCAGGCGGCCCGCAGTCTCAACATCAAGACCACCCAGCTGCGCAAACAATTGGCGCAGCTTGAAGCGCACCTGCAGTGTTCGCTATTCAGCCACTCAGAGAATGGCGTTGCCCTCAGTCGTGACGGGTTGCAGCTGCAATCGCAGTTGATTGCTTTGGCCCACGAGCGCGACTTGCCGGTGATCGAACAGCCGCTGATTCGCCTGGCCGTCGCCGAATCAATCCTGCATGACATTCTCGGTCGCGATCTGGTCGCCTTGTTGCGGCGCAACGCCAGCGTGCGCCTGGACATCATCACCCTGGACAGTGAACTGTCCCTGCAAGCCGTCAGTGCCGATGTGGTGCTATGGCTGGCCGGCACCGATTCAGCGCAGCCAGGCCCGAGTTTTGCGGTCAGTGAGCCCCGGCGTCTGGCACGGCTCGACTACTTGCCCCACATCGCCAAACGTTATTCACGGGTCGCGTCGCGGCCAGACAGCCTCGACGACCTGACGGATTTCCTGCTGGTGCAATGGCAGCATGATCGTCAGGTCGACAGCTTTCGGCCGTGGAATACCCTCGTGGACCAGCGTCTGGCCGGAGTGGTGCAGTTGCATTCCTATGAGCTGATGCTGGAGATGATCCGTTGCAGTGCCTGCATTGGCCTGCTGCCCGGATACATCAGCCGCTTCGACCGCGGCCTGATTGAATTGCCGGGGCTGTTCAGTCAACCGATGCAGCGTCAGGTGTGGATGGCGGTCAATGCCGAATCCGAGGGGCAAGCGCAGGTGCAAATGATCGTCGAGCTGATCCAGAACACCTTCGAAGAGCGGCGGGAGTGGTTCGAACAACCTGCGACGGTATAGAGTGGGCGGCCATGTCTGTCTCAAGGATGAATCACCCATGCCCGCCATTGACGCTGTCATCACCCTCGAACGTTTCAACGAATCCCACATTGACGGCATTACCGCGCTCTACAACGACCCCGCCATTACCCGTCAGGTGCTGCAAATGCCGTTTCAGTCCACCGAAGTCTGGCGCAAGCGCCTGGCGCCGGACAACGAGCGGGTGGTGCAGCTGGTGGCGCTGCATCAAGGGACGGTCATCGGCAATATTGGCCTGGAGCAGTTTTCGCGGATCCGCCGCAGCCATGCAGGCAATCTCGGCATGGGTGTCGCGGTGGGCTGGCAGGGCAAGGGCGTCGGCTCGAAGCTGTTGGCGGCGGCGCTGGACATCGCCGACAACTGGATGAACCTGCAACGGGTCGAGCTTTCGGTCTACGCCGACAACGAAGCCGCTATCGGGCTCTACCGCAAGTTCGGCTTCGACACCGAAGGGCTGTTTCGCGACTACGCCGTGCGTGACGGCGTGCTGGTGGATGCCTTGAGCATGGCGCGTCTGCGTCGCACACCCAAGGCCGGTTGAGTCACTCGCCCAAGGCGAACGCCACCGCCGCCTGCGCATGCAGTTCGGTGGTGTCGAGCAAGGGCAGGGCGCTGTGCTCGGGTTTGATCAGCAGGCCGATTTCCGTGCAGCCGAGGATGATGGCCTGGGCGCCACGTCGGGTCAGTGATTCGATGACCTGCTGATAGACCTTGCGTGACGCCTCGCTGACCACCCCGACGCACAACTCGTCATAGATGATCCGGTGGACGGCCTGACGTTCATCAGCCTCCGGCACCAGTACGGTCAGCCCCATTGAAGTCAGGCGCTCCTTGAGGAAGTCCTGCTCCATGGTGAACGCTGTGCCGAGCAATCCAATCTTCAGCGCGCCAGCCTCGACGGCAGCCTGACCCGCCGGGTCGGCGATGTGCAGAAACGGAATACTGATCGCTGCCTGAATCTGCCCGGCCACTTTGTGCATGGTGTTGGTGCACAGCACCACGCAATCGGCACCACCCGCCTGCAGCCGCTGCGCCGCATCCACCAGAATCGCCGCCGCATCGTCCCAGCGCCCGGCATGCTGGGCCTGTTCGACAGGCCCGAAGTCGACGCTGTACATTAGCAATTTCGCCGAACGCAATGGCCCGAGCCGGTCGCGCACCTGCTGGTTGATGAGACGGTAATACTCGGCGCTGGACTCCCAGCTCATGCCGCCGATTAGGCCGATGGTGCGCATGTCGTGCTCCTGTTGATGGCAACCCTTTGTTCGAGCATGCCCTTAGTTGAGAGTACCCGTGGCTCTTCATAACGATCTATCAGGAAATTTCACATGCCAGCGGTGCTGAGCCAAGAGCTGCTGGACGGCAGACTCTGCCTGCAGCTTTTGCCCCGTGCGGCTTACAGCGCGCGTGACCCTGTGCAGTGGCAAACCCTTGGGGTGACACTGGAACGTCAACACGGCGTGCACGCCATCGATTCGGATCATCGGGTGGATTTCGACACCTTGCCAGGCGTACTGGCTTACACCCCGGTCGGCGTGGAAGTGTTTTCCGAATCGGCCAGCGGTGGCGAATACCTGCTGATGCGACTGGACGAGTCGTTGGCCCATCAGCATTTACCCTCGGTTGACCACCGTGTGCAGTCTTCAGGTAATCGCCGTGCGCTGATGCTGGGCCGGGAACTGCGTTGTCTGTTGCTCGCTCCGCAACCGGACAGTCTGGCGCTTGAGCAAAGTGCGGTGGAATTCGTTGGTTTGGTGAGTTCAAAGGCAGATATCGCGCAACGTGCCACGCCCAGGGTTTTCACCCGAGTGCTGGATCAGATCGCCGAGCAGTTCCATGAACCCCTGACCCTGGAACAATTGGCGGCCACCTACGGGCAAAACGAGCTGCGCTTTCTGCGCGACTTCACCCGGACCATCGGCCTGACACCCCACGCTTACCTCGTTGAAGTGCGGCTCCAGGCGGCACGCCGGATGATCGAACACTCTGACCTGTCCCTGGCCGACATCGCCCTGGACGCCGGCTTCGCCCATCAGTCCCACATGGGCAGTGCCTTTCGCAAATACCTGGCGATGACGCCCAGCCAATACCGTTCACGCTTTTAGTCGTACGCCGGCAGCGCGCATCTGCCATGCTCAAAGTCCGCAGCACCGTTTCAACAAAGGATCACCGCAATGGACGATGTACAGCAACTGGGTGAGATGCTTCGCCATTACGCAGAAAGCGAAGCGCACAAGAAGCAACTGTTCGAGTCGCAATCGGCCGTGTGGGCGACGCGCATTGGTGAACTGTTCGATCAGATCCAGCAATGGCTGGAACCGGTCCAGGCGCCGAATCTGCTGGAGGTGAGCCGCGAGGCGTATGTCGCCTCGGGGCCGAGCGTTCCGGTCGAAACGTCGACCTTCAAGACCGAGAAGCTGTCCATTGTGATCGCCGGTAAACCGGTTGAATTTGTGCCGGACGTGATGGGTGCCGGTGGTCAGATTTCACTGGCCGTGATGGGCCTGACGGCCGCGCGCTACGGCAGCATTTCGCTGGTATGCCTGCCACCGTCCAGCAGCTGGCAATGGCGCAAGACCAATGGCTTGAAAGATCCGGATACCTTTGCGTTCGATGCGAACTTTCTGGCGCAGCAGTTGCAGAGCCTGATTCCCCGCGAGCGCAGCTAAGGTCAAGAACCACCCCTCACCCCAGCCCTCTCCCCAGCGGGGAGAGGGGGAAAGGGAGCAGATCTCCATGGCTTTCAAGACCTGAGTTCGGCTCGATATTTCAGGTCGATGTAAATTGAAAGAACACCTCGGTCAGTCCCCTCTACCCCCTGGGGCGGTCCGACGTTTCGGGAGGGTTAGGGTGAGGGGTGGCCTTAGCTGACTCCCCTCAAGCTTCCAAATTCCCCCACCCCGGTTTCGCTTCTTCCGGCGCCACCGCCTTCACGGTCTTACCCGTCGCCAACTCCACCCGCCGCGCCACCTCCGGGTCATCGGCAAACGGAATCAGACTGGCTTCATCCAGACTCTCTGCAGTCTGGTGTTTCAGGCAGTATTCAACCGCCAGCCAAAGTCCCACGACGCCCAGCACATTCAGCACGACCTCAATCATCTCAAGCCCCTCGCCTCAGGCAATCTGCGCTTCGCGGTGGGCCATTTCGACGTCCGAAACCCGCACCGTGCGCCAGACGTTGTAAGCCATCAGCAACATCCCGCTGAGGAAGAACACCCCGCCGGCGAAGCGCACCACGAACCCTGGATGGCTGGCCTGCAAGGCTTCGACGAAGGAGTACGTCAGCGTGCCGTCGTCGTTGATCGCGCGCCACATCAAGCCCTGGGTGATGCCGTTGACCCACATCGAGGCGATGTACAGCACGGTGCCAATGGTCGCCAGCCAGAAGTGCGCGTTGATCAGGCCGATGCTGTGCATCTGCGGGCGGCCGAAGACTTTCGGGACCATGTGGTAGATGGCGCCAAACGTGATCATCGCTACCCAACCGAGGGCCCCGGCGTGGACGTGGCCGATGGTCCAGTCTGTGTAGTGGGAGAGGGCGTTGACCGTCTTGATCGCCATCATCGGCCCTTCGAACGTCGACATCCCGTAGAAGGCCAGGGACAACACCAAAAAGCGCAGGATCGGGTCGGTGCGCAATTTATGCCAGGCCCCCGACAGCGTCATCATGCCGTTGATCATCCCGCCCCAGCTCGGTGCCAGCAGAATCAGCGACATCGCCATGCCGAGCGACTGCGCCCAGTCCGGCAGGGCGGTGTAATGCAAGTGGTGCGGACCGGCCCAGATGTACAGGGTGATCAGCGCCCAAAAGTGCACGATCGACAGCCGATAGGAATACACCGGTCGTCCGACCTGTTTCGGCACGAAGTAATACATCATCCCGAGGAACCCGGTGGTCAGGAAGAACCCCACTGCGTTGTGCCCGTACCACCACTGCACCATGGCGTCGGTCGCCCCGGAATACACCGGATAGGACTTGAACCAGTCCACCGGGATCGCCAAGTGATTGACCACGTGCAGCATCGCAATCACCACGATGAACGCGCCGAAAAACCAGTTGCCGACATAGATGTGCTTGGTCTTGCGCTGCACCACGGTGGTGAAAAACACGATGGCATAGGCGACCCAGACCACCGTCATCCACACCGCGCCGGAGAATTCGATCTCGGCGTATTCCTTGGTGGTGGTGTAGCCCAGCGGCAGGGTGATCAGCATCACCACGATCACTGACTGCCAGCCCCAAAAGGTGAATGCGGCGAGCTTGTCCGAAAACAGCCGCACCTGGCAGGTGCGCTGCACCGCGTAATAACTGGCGGCGAATTGTGCGCTGCCGGCAAAGCCGAAAATCACCAGGCTGGTGTGCAGCGGGCGCAAGCGGCCGAAGGTGGTCCATGGCAGGTCGAGGTTCATCTGCGGCCACACCAGTTGCGAGGCGATCCACACCCCCATCGCCATCCCCACGACACCCCAAACCACGGTTGCCACGACGAATTGGCGGACGACCTTGTAGTTATAGGCCTGTCCGATTGCTGCTGTGCTCATGGTCAATGCTTCCACGGTTGCAAAGTCTTGCCAGGCCACCCGGACTGGCATGTCGTCCACTGTAGAAACCCCACCGGAAACAAAACAGACTCAGAAAAACAGAGTTTATGCGGATCAGATTTGAGGTAACCCTGCGGCCATCTGCCACAACCTGATACGGTTTTTTATCATTCAGGTGAATCTGTAATGCACTGCGCCGAAGGTCCATAGTCGCTACCACAAACACCACCAAACCCGTAGCAGCTGTCGAGCAGCGCGAGGCTGCGTTCGGCGGCGAAGCCGTCGTGAAATCAAGCGACTCGGTGGGTCAGGTAAACCGGGTACACAGGGTTTACGACTGCTGCGTCCGAACGCGGCCCGAACCGAACGCAGCCTCGCGCTGCTCGACAGCTGCTACGGGGCAGAGCGTGCGATCAATCCTGATGAGGTAGCCACATGTATCAGTACGATGACTATGACCGGGCCCTGGTCTTTGAGCGGGTCGCGCAGTTTCGCGATCAGGTCGAACGCTTTATGGCGGATGAGTTGAGCGAAGAAGAATTCCTGCCGCTGCGTTTGCAAAACGGCCTGTACATGCAAAAACACGCCTACATGCTGCGCGTGGCGATTCCTTACGGCACGTTAAGCGCGCCACAAATGCGCACGCTGGCGAGCATCGCCCGGGATTACGATCGCGGCTACGGCCACTTCACCACCCGGCAGAACATGCAGTTCAACTGGATCGAACTGGCCCAGGTGCCGGACATCCTCGAACGCCTGGCACACGTGGAAATGCACGCGATCCAGACTTCCGGCAACTGCGTACGCAACATCACCACCGAAGCCTTTGCCGGAGTTGCAGCGGATGAAATGATCGACCCGCGACCACTGGCAGAAATCCTCCGGCAATGGTCGACCATCAACCCGGAATTCCTGTTCCTGCCGCGCAAGTTCAAGATCGCCATCTGCTCGGCGGAACAGGACCGGGCGGCGATCATGATGCATGACATCGGCCTCTATCTTTACCCGGGTACCGACGGGCAAATGCTGCTGCGGGTCATCGTCGGCGGCGGATTGGGGCGCACGCCGATCCTCGGCTTGCAGATCCGCGAAGGGTTGCCGTGGCAACACCTGCTGTCCTACGTCGAGGCGGTGCTGCGCGTCTATAACCGCCACGGTCGGCGGGACAACAAGTACAAGGCGCGGATCAAGATTCTGGTCAAGGCGCTGGGCATCGAAGCCTTTGCCCGGGAAGTGGAGGAGGAGTGGCAGTACCTCAAGGACGGCCCGGCGCAGTTGACCAACGTCGAGTATGAGCGTGTGGCCAGTGCCTTTGTGCCACCGGATTACCGCGCACTGGCGGACACCGACCTCGATTTCGGCACACGCCTGTCCGAAAACCCGGCCTTCGCCCGTTGGGTGTCGCGCAACGTTCAGCCGCACAAAGTGCCGGGCTACGCCAGCGTGGTGCTGTCGACCAAACCGGGCATTGCCTCACCGCCGGGTGATGTCACGGCCGAGCAAATGGAGGCGGTGGCCGGCTGGTCCGAGCAATTCGGTTTTGGCGAAATTCGCATCGCCCATGAACAGAACATTGTCTTGCCCGACGTGCCCAAGGCTGATCTCTACACGCTCTGGAGTCGCGCCTGCGAACAGGGGCTGGGCTGCGCCAATATCGGTTTGCTGACCGACATCATCGCCTGCCCCGGCGGCGACTTCTGCGCGCTGGCCAATGCCAAGTCGATCCCCATCGCGCAAGCCATTCAGGCACGCTTCGAAGACCTCGACTATCTGCATGACCTGGGCGATATCAGCTTGAACATTTCCGGCTGCATGAACGCCTGCGGCCACCACCACATCGGCAACATCGGCATTCTGGGGGTCGATAAGAACGGCAGCGAGTGGTACCAGATCACCCTCGGCGGAGCCCAGGGCAAGAACAGCGCATTGGGCAAAGTCATCGGCCCGTCCTTCAGCGCCGCCGAAGTGCCCGAGGTGATCGAGCAGATCATCGCCACGTTCGTCAATTACCGCGAGAGCGAGGAAGTGTTCGTCGACACCTTGCAGCGCATCGGCCTGGAGCCGTTCAAAGAGCGGGTCTACCCGAAGCTGCTGGAGGTGTCGACATGAACAATTTGCTTCGGTTGGAGGAGGGTGTGGCGCGGATTGTCGCTGATGATCCATGGACCCTGGTCAGGGATGTCAACGATGAATGGCCGGCGGGTGCAATGATTCTGCCGTTGGCCCGTTGGCTTGAAGGCCCACCGCAAAAGGGCGTGTGGTTGGGGCCGGACGATGAGGTGGAAAGTCTCAAGCCGTGGTTTTCACTCCTACCGCTGATTGCCCTCGACTTTCCGAGTTTTCGTGATGGGCGCGGTTACAGCCAGGCGTACTTGTTGCGCACTCGATTGGGCTGGACGGGCGAGTTACGCGCGGTCGGCGATGTACTGCGCGATCAACTCAGCCACATGCGTCAATGCGGGTTCGACAGCTTCGCGGTGCGTGAGGACAAGTCCGCCGAAGATGCGCTCAAGGGACTGGCCGGGATGAGTGTGTTGTATGGGCGCTCGGTGATTGAGCCGCGACCGTTGTTCAGGCGACGTTGAGGGTTTCGCTTGGGTCGATGATGGCACTTTTGGTAGAGTCCGCACCTCATAAGGAAGTTGTATCGAAAGGAGTCTGGTTTGAGCGTGGGCAAAAAGATTTTAGGGTTAATCGCGTTGCTGCTGATGTTGACCCTGTGGGGCGGTTACTTTTATGTGTTCCAGGAAAACCGCGGCGGGCAGTTGGGTGGTGCGTTCGACAGTTACGCCTGGTGCGGCACGCCACCGGCCGCCGATGCGCTGTCGCTGGGCAAGGATCAGCTGACCCTGCGCATCACCAACAACCTGCGTGGCGAGTTCATGCTCAGCGGCGCGGTGATTGTTTCCGAGCGCACTTTCAACCGCTACGACCTGGGCCGAAACGAGCTGCGCCTGCGCCTCGAGCCGCTGCAATGGTCCTACGGCGCCACGCCGATTTTCCTCGAACAGGTGAGGATCAAATCCCTGAGCCGAAACCTCGCTTCTGACAACAAAAGTGCCTACGCGGAGCTCGAGCCGCGACCGATTGGCGTGCAGGGGCGCGCCACCGAGTTTCCCTTCGACACCTACCGCTACGGTTACAAACCGGTGCTGTATTACCTCAAGGGCAATGAGCGCATCGACTTGCGCTTTCGCCACATCACCACGGTGATGGAGATGTCGAACGCCTTTACGCCCATTCAGAAGTACAACCGGGCCGAGTACATCAACGAGAAACATTCGTTGGTTCGCGAGGAAGATTACAAACCCTACGCCACCCATGAATGCGCGTTCAGCGTCGAGCGCAAAGGCTCGTTCAAGGTGATCGTCCTGCTGTTGCTGCTGGTGATTTGCCTGCCGCTGATGCACGTGTTTTATCGCGACGAGCCGGGCATCGATTTTCTCGCCACGCTGGTGAGTATCGGTGCAGTCCGGATATTGCTGGTGGGGCCGTTGCAAGACTTTCAGCTGTACAACATCGACTTCCTGTTCGGCGCGGCGATTTTGCTGGTGGGGACGGTGTCGTTGATCAAGGCGATGCGGGCGAACAGTCGGCGGGAGTTGGCGTTGAAGAGCGGGTCGTCATGGTAATTCCACCGTCCATGTAGCAGCTGCCGAGCAGCGCGAGGCTGCGTTCGGCGACGAAGTCGCCGTGAAATCAGGCGATACGGTTTACAGGAAAACCGCGTTTGCAGGGTTTACGACGACTTCGTCGCCGAACGCAGCCTCGCGCTGCTCGGCAGCTGCTACAGGTTACAGACCGAACGCGTTCAAGATCACTTCAACGCCGGATCCCCCATGTTCATTTTCTTCCAGCCCTGCAACAGCACCTGTGCCTTCGGTTCCTGTCCGTTATCCAGGTAGTACTGGATCAACGACAACCGAGCATTGCGATTGGCCGGCTGCACTTTCAACAATCGCTCCAGCTCTTCGCAGGCCTCATCGACCTTGCCGCTGTCGTGCAACGCCACCGCCAACACGTAACCGTACTGGGCGTTCTGCGGCTCCAGTTGCGCGGCTTTGCGCAGGGCCGGCATGGCCTGGGCGGATTTGCCCGCGCGTACCAGCGACAGGCCTTGAGTGTGTTGCAGCAGGGCGGCATCCGGGTGTTCTTTCAGGCTCTGCTCCAGCAGCGTCTGAGCTTCCTGACTGCGCCCGTTCGCCTCCAGCCATTGCACCAGCGTCACCAGCGCCGGGTAGAAATCCGGATCGCGCTTGAGGGCGGTACGCAGCAGCGCTTCGACTTCGCCGCTACGACCGCTGGCTTGATAGAGCATGGCGAGGTTGAGGTTGGCTTCGGCGCGTTCCAGCAGGCTCTTTTGCACCGCTTCGTATTCGGCGATGGCCGCGTTCCAGTTGTCCTGGGCGCTGCCCAATCCATTACGGGCCACGCTCAGTAGATCCCGAGCCGCGGCAATCCGCACAGCCTTCACCGGGTCGGCCAGCAACGGCGTCAGCAGCGACGCACGCTCCGGTGGCGGCAGGAACGCGCTGATCGCCCGAACGGCGCTTTCACGCACTTGCGGGGCCGGGTTGTTCAAGTCCTTGGTGGCCAGTTTCAACGCCTGTTCGCTTGGGTACAGCGGCAACTCGGCCAGCAGGGTCGCGCGTTGGATCGCTGGCAAATTGCTGCGTTGAAGCTGCTCGTACAAGGCTTGCGCCGCGCCGGGCTGACCATTGCGAATCAGCCACAGGCTTTCGTCGTAACGCGGTGCCTGCGCGGTGGTGGTGTTCCAGAGCTTGAATTGCTCGGTGACCTTGTCGCCAGCCTTGCCCTGGTGACAGGTCAGGCAAGCGTCCGGTGTGCCGAGTTTTTTCGCCCGCTCAGGGTTGGGGATGCTGAAACTGTGGTCATGCCTGAAGTCATTGCCCATGTAGAACTTGCCGGGCATGTGGCAATCCACGCACTGCGAACCCGGTTGGCCCATGGTGTGGCGGGTGTGTTCGATGGAATCGTAATTCTTCGCTTGCAGGCCTTGGCCATCAACGCCTTCCACCGAGGTCTTGCCGGCAGTGTTGTGGCATTGCAGGCAAACACCGTTGCCCGGCGCCTTGAGCTCGGTGCTGTGCGGGTTGTGGCAGTTGCTGCAGCGCACGCCCTTGTCGAACATTTTGCTCTGGGCGAAGGAGCCGTGCTCGAACACTTCGTCCTTGATCTTGCCGTCCAGCGCGTACAACTCGCGGGTCAGGGGGCTCGGCAGGTAGTCATCCATCAGGCGCTTGCCGGCGGTGAAGCCGTCGCCCAATGGCGCGCGGCGCGAGTGGCAGCGCGCACAGGTTTCGATTTCGACAGTGGCGTTCTTGTCCTTCAGGTCGACGGTAAAACCGGCATGGATCAGGTCAGCTTTTTTTGCCGTCCATTCCAGGTGATTGGAGGCCGGACCATGGCAAGCCTGGCAGCCGACACCGAGACTGTTCCAGTGACTGTCGAAGGTGTTTTTCGCAGCATCGAAATTGCGTTTGTAACCGGTGGTATGGCACTCGACGCACATGAAGTTGGCGTTCTGGCTCGGCTTGCTCCAGTGCAACGGGTCTTTGAAGTTCACGCCCTGGCCCGGATAGAGGTGAAACCAGCGGTGCTTTTCGGTATCCCAGGCCACGCCGAGGGCTTGCAACCGACCTTCGCTGACCTCGATCAGGTATTGCTGCAGCGGCGCGATGCCGAAGGTGTAGACGACCTTGAAGTCGGCATTCTTGCCGTCAATCCCGGGGGTGTTGACCCAGAAACCGTCGTCCTTGCGCGAGAAACGGGTGGTTTCGTTTTCCGCTTTGAAGGTGACGTTATTGAAGTCGCCCAGCATTGTTTCGGCATTGGCCTCCTGCATTGCCAATTGGTGATGGGAGCCTTGCCAGTCCTTGACCTGCTCGCTGTGGCAGCCTTGGCATTGTTGCTCATCGACCATCGTTGCCGGCGCCACGGCGACCGGTTGCGGTTTGGCCGGCTGAGCGACCGGCGTACTGACAGGCGCATAAGTCACGGGGGCCGGTTTGCTGCTGAACAGAAACCAGCCGATGCCCGCTATGGCCAACAGCAAAACGCCGAAGGTGACGGGAAACAGGTAACGGTTAATCAAGGTCGGTGGCGAATCAGGGTTTGGCTGTACCGCTTTATTTTTATGTTTCGGCATTGCGACTTCCATAGTCCGGGTGCGTTTGCCGTCAGGCGCGGGTTCAAGCTCGATGCAGCTTTGCCGGATGGCCGGCGTCTGTCAAATGACGGTTGCGGAGGCGCTGCATCACTCCCCGACAAACCACCGGAAATACGGATTCCCCCCATCCCCGCGCATCACCTCGCGAATATGCCTGGCCCACGCGTCCCGGTCACCGTCATAAGCATGCAGGCTCGCCCGATAAAACTGCATCAGGCGTTGCTGGTGCGCGTTCATCCGCTCGTTGAAACCCGCATCGGCATTCACCAGTGGTGGCGCTGTACGCAGGTCCAGCAGGGCCGGCAGTACGCGGCTGATCTCCTTGGCACGCACCCACGGCGCATATTCGATACGCGGCTGATCGTCGGTCACCGGTTGGGCGTCGGCAGCGAAACGCTCCAGGCCTGCACGATCGGTGACCCAGGTCGAGAGCAACGCGGCAGCGGAGCCAATGCCCACGTCCTGCAAGGTGCTGCGCACCGTTTCCTGTTGGAAGCGTTGGCTGATTTTCGTCGCGTCCAGTTCGATCGGTTCCATCGAGCCCACCAGCAGCATTTCGTGGAACTCACTGGTCCACAGGGTGGCGTAAGGGAACACGTCGAGAAAGCTGCGCACCAGTGAGCGCGAATCGTCGATGTTCTGGGTGGGCAGCGGCAACCATTGAGCGACCAGGCCTTGTTTCTCCAGGCGACTGGCGGCCAATTGATAGAAGTCCCGTGAATACAGATTCACCACGCCAGCAGCGGAGGGCGGTGGCGGTTCGAGGGTGATCAAGTCGTAGCGCTGTGGGTTGCGCAGCAATTCCTGTCGGCCATCGTGCAGGCGTACGTCAACGCCGGGGTCGGCGGCCGCATTGAAGTTGCCTTTGAACAACGGTGCGGCTTTGACCACCGATGGCAGCAGTTCGGCCACGACACGATGCTCCAGCCCCGGATAGCGCGTCAGGGCGCCAGCGGTGATGCCGGTGCCAAAACCGATCACCAGCGCCGAGCGCGGTTCGCCATTGTGGATCAGCAGTGGCAGCAACGCCTGGATACGCATGTAGCGCAGGGACGGCATGGCGTCGCCTGTGTTGGACACGCCCTGAATGTACAAGCGCTGGAACGCTTTCTGTCCCTTGCCCTGAGTGACCACGGCGACGGTCCCACCGCGTCCTTCTTCGTAAAAAGCCAGAGTGGCGTTGCGTGCACCGGGGAGCAGGCTGGCGAGTTTGTTCACTGGCGTAAAAACGGCCAGCGCAATCGACAACAGGCCGATAGTGACCACAGCCTGGCGCCGGCCTTTCTTGACCCCATGACCCTTGCGCACCGCGAAGTACCCAATCCCGGCAGCGACAATCGCCAGCAGGCCCAGGGTTCGGACCAGCCCCAGCAACGGGATCAGCACAAACCCGCAGAGCATCACTCCGATAATCCCGCCCAGCGTATTGAACGCCACCACCGCGCCGACAGCCTGACCGACCCGCTCGCGGCCGACGCTCAAGCGCAGGGCCAGCGGAAAGGCGGCGCCGAGCAGCAGGGTCGGTACAAACACGATGCTCACTGCCGCCACCGCAAACCGCGCGGTCATGCCCAGCAGGTCACTCGCACCCAACAACAACACCCAGGTTTCGGCCAGGCTTTGGGCGACCACCAGCCAGCGTCCGAGCAAGGCGATTTCCAGCAACGCGACGAGCCCGGCACAGGCGATCAGCAAACCGAACACACCCCAGGGATCGCGAATGCGATCAACCCGACGGGCCAGCAGGATGCTGCCGAGAAACAGCCCGGTGAGGTACGTCGCCAACACCACCGCAAAGGCGTAAGTACGGGTGCTCATGAACTGCACGATGGACTGCGACCAGACCACTTCGTAACCGAGGGCTACGCCGCCGGCAATTGAGTAAAGCCACAAGGCAACGCGATCGGGTGCTTTGTCGGCGTGGTGCTTGACCGGCGCAGTATCGCTCGGTAGCGAGCGGTGGCGTTGGAGCCACAAGGCACCGACGGCGGCCAGCAGGTTCAGCATGGCCGCGGCCAAGGCACTACCGCGTACACCGAGGGTCGCAATCAACACAAACGCGGCGAGCAGGGTGCCGGCGATGGCCCCGGCGGTGTTCGCCGCGTAAAGCTGACCGCCGGCCTTGCCCAGCTGTTGCGGGTTTGCTGCCAACGAGCGAACAAGCACCGGCAGGGTGCCGCCCATCAGCAGCGCCGGAATGCCCACCAGCGCAAACGGCAACACCCAGGCCAGCAGGCCGACTTGCTGTTCCAGCCAGGCAAACGGGCTGGCTGCGAGGCTCATGGCGAAGGTGGCACCGACACCGAGCACCGCCACCAGCACTTCCAACCCTGCGTAGAGCAGAACCGGCCGCTGCAAGCGATCGGCCCACCGGCCAAACAGCAAACCGCCTAACGCCAATCCGGCAAAAAAGGCGCTGATCCCGGTGGTGATGGCGTACACCTCGACGCCGACCACCAACGATAACTGCTTGATCCACAGCACCTGATACACCAGCGCCGCGGCACCGGAGACGAACAGCAACAGGGCGGGAATCAGCAGCACCGGGGCTTTGCTCTGAGTGGCAGGGATGGCCGACGACTTGCTAGCGACACGTGAGGTCATTGCGGATTGCCTTGTTCCAATTCGAAAAAGTCTGCGACCCTGCCGGCCCCATC
The DNA here is from genome assembly GCF_019947405.1 of Pseudomonas sp. GL-B-26. Lineage (NCBI taxonomy): Bacteria > Pseudomonadati > Pseudomonadota > Gammaproteobacteria > Pseudomonadales > Pseudomonadaceae > Pseudomonas > Pseudomonas sp. GL-B-26. The sequence continues at coordinate 31,885 of NZ_JAGYGJ010000007.1, forward strand.
GCGAGCAGGCTCGCTCCCACAGTGGACCGCATTTCAAATGTGGGAGCGAGCCTGCTCGCGATGGGGCCGACGCGGTCTCAAGTCAAAATAGGGCCGCTCGCCGGTGAAGGCGAGCGGCAGTCAAGCGGTCTTACTGTGCAGTTTTCATTTTTTCTTCGATTTTTTTGTCTACGGCAGCACGGATCTGGTCAACGCTGAAGCTGGCCGGTTTCTGGCTCGGCGGATACTCGATGAAGGTCTGCAGGAACTGCGCAGACTTGGTAACCGCTTGCGCAACCAGGTAGACGTTTTTGGTAGTCCAGTCGTAATACTGATCGGAAACGGTATCCGCGCGTTCAAACGGGTCCATCCGCAGGTTGAAGATTTTCGGCACCCGCAGGCATACGAACGGTTCGCTCCAGACCTTGAAGCCGCCCGGTGCGCGTTGCTCGCAGAACACGGCTTTCCAGTTGTCGAAACGCATCGACACCAGCACACCGTCATCGTTGAAGTAGTAGAACTCCTTGCGCTCGCCTTTTGGCTGTTGACCGGTCAGGTACGGCAGTTGGTTGTAACCGTCCAGGTGCACTTTGAAGTTGGTGCCGCCCGAGGTCGGTGCCCAGCCTTTAAGGAGTTTGTCTTTCACACCGGTGTCGCCGGCAGCCGCCAGCAGCGTCGGGAACCAGTCAAGACCGGAGAACATCTCGTTGGAGACTTCACCCGGTTTGACCTTGCCCGGCCAGCGAATCATCGCCGGTACGCGATAGGCGCCTTCCCAGTTGGAGTTCTTCTCGTTGCGGAACGGCGTGGTCGCCGCGTCCGGCCAGGAGAACTGGTTCGGGCCGTTGTCGGTGGTGTAGACGACAATGGTGTTGTCGGTGATTTTCAGGTCGTCGAGGGTTTTCAGCAGTTTGCCGACGTCGCCATCGTGTTCCAGCATGCCATCGGCGTACTCGTTGCCGGGCATGCCGCTCTGGCCCTTCATCGACTCGCGCACGTGGGTGAACAGGTGCATGCGCGTGGTGTTCATCCAGACGAAGAACGGTTTGTCCGCCTTGGCCTGTTTCTCGATAAACGCCTGCGCGGCGGCGGTGGTTTCGTCGTCGATGGTTTCCATGCGCTTGGTGGTCAGTGCGCCGGTGTCTTCGATTTTGCCGTCAGCGAAGCTGTGAATCACGCCACGCGGGGAGTTGGCCTTGACGAACTCAGGGTCGTCCTTGGGCCAGTACGGACGCTCGGGTTCTTCTTCGGCGTTGAGGTGGTACAGGTTGCCGAAGAACTCGTCGAAACCGTGGTTGGTCGGCAGGTATTCATCCTTGTCGCCCAAGTGGTTCTTGCCGAACTGGCCGGTGGCGTAGCCTTGGGATTTGAGTGCCTGGGCGATGGTGATGTCACGTTTTTGCAGGCCTACCGAGGCACCGGGCGCGCCCACTTTCGACAGGCCAGTACGCAGCGGTGTCTGTCCGGTGATGAAGGATGAGCGTCCAGCCGTGCAGCTGTTCTCCGCGTAATAGTCGGTGAACATCATGCCTTCTTTGGCGATGCGGTCGATGTTCGGCGTCTTGTACCCGACCACGCCCATCGAATAGGCGCTGATGTTGGTCTGGCCGATGTCATCGCCGAAAATCACCAGAATGTTGGGTTTTTCAGCGGCCCCGGCTGTTGCCGAAATCGCCATCACCGAGGCTGCCACCAGGGCGAATTTCGGTAGCCACTTGTGTATGCGAGTCATCTGACTTGCTCCTTTGCTCACTTGCGTCGCTCAAGCGCGACAAACGTTTTTTGCAGTCCTGCGTAACGCTTTTTTATTGCACGTGCTCGGGGGCGGCGGCCTCGAAGGGATAGATCCGGCGCCATTCGGCGGCCATGTCCACGATAGTCCAGCCACGTGATTTTGCTTCGTCCAGGGCCTTGTCCAGACGACCGATCTGCGATTGACGGTCGTAGGCCCATTCGCGTTTGGCGTCGGTGTGATGCACCAGCCCCATGAAACGTTTACCCGGCCCGGCGGCGGTCCACTGCAACATTTGCAGGTCGCCGTCGGAGTTGCCGAACGCGAGGATCGGGCGCCGGCCGATGACCGCATCGATGCTTTCCGGTTTGCCCGGGCCATCGTCGTTGTGGGCCAGTTTGGCGGTGCGCAGGATCGACGGTTGGCCGTCCTTGAGCTGGTAGGCGGTGACAAACGTGGTGCCGATCACTTGTTCCGGCGGGATGCCATAGACCTTCTCGGCGAAGGCGCGCATGAACGCGGTGTCGCCGCCGGAGACGATGTAGGTCTTGAAGTCCTGGCTGCGCAGGTAATCGAGCATTTCCAGCATCGGCTGGAAGATCATCTCGGTGTACGGCTTGCCGGTTTTCGGATGGCGCGCCTGGGTCAACCAGGTTTTGGCGTAGTCGTCGAAGGCTTCGGTGGTCATGCCGGTGTGAGTGGCACCGAAGATTTTCAGCATGCCGTCCATGCCCGACTCGCCCAGGGCCTTGTGATCATTTTCGAGCACGGCCTTGAAGGGCTGGGTGGTTTTCCATTCCGGATGCTGCGGTGCGGTGCGCTTGACCTCTTCCAGGGCAAACAGCAATTCGAAGTACATCGGCTGCTCGCTCCACAGCGTGCCGTCGTTGTCGAACACGGCGATACGATCGGCGGGTTTGACGAAGTCCTTGCTGCTTTGATCGGTCACTGCCTGGACGAACTCGATAATGTTGGTTTTCGCCGGGCCGTCGTTCCACGAGGGCAGGGGCTCGCGGGTCTGGGCCAGCGCCGGGAGGCTCAGCGCAAGGGTTAACAGCAACGTCAGCCCGTAGCGGTGGCGTAGCGATATCGGGTTCGTCATGGGAAATCCTTCTCGTGAGCGGGATTGAGTGGACGCAGTGCAGGCGCGGCTGATTCGGTATTGCGTTTGGCCTGACTATGCAGCGTAGCCAAGGATTGCATGAGGTGATGCAGCGCCTGTTCTTCGGTGGGTTGACGGCTGTAACAGGCGCGTAACAGGTCTTGCAGGCGCGGGCCAAGGTTCGTCAGTTTCAGGCCCATGCGGCTGCGTCTGACCCATAGGTACAGGGCGCTCAACTGTGCGGGTTTGCCGTCGATTTGCGCCGGAATCTGCCGCCAGGCGTAGTCGGCGGATTCGAGCCACGTGGCGCGTCGGGCGCGGCGTCGGGCCTGCCATTGAAGGTGCGCACGATGGACGAGCGGACGGGCAAACCAGCCGAGCAGCGTCACGGCCACCAGCAGCGCTAATAGCACCAGCCAATGCCCGGAGAGATGCACGCGACCTTGCTGACCCAGGTTTTTCAGGTCTTCGGTGATCGAAAATACCGGCCGATAAGCGCTGTTGGCTGCGGCAGCGAAGGTTACGGCCGGGACTTGGGCCGTTCGGGTCTGTCCGGTGCTGGCGTCCCACCATTTCAGCTCGATCGCCGGCAGGTTATGGCGGCCTTCGGTGTCGATCCGATAGGTCACGGTATCGACGCGCTGGCCACCGTTGAAATGGCCGCGACCGTCATCGAGGTTGCTGATTTGCGGGGTTTTCGGATAACGGCTGAGGCCGGCGACATCCTCCAGCGACGGCACTGGCAGCGACATTGCCAGGGCATCGTCAGCCTGCAAAGTCAGTTGCCGGGTGATGCTGTCACCGACCTTCAGGGGTGTCGCCGAGTTGAGGACTGTTTGCGTGAAGCGCAGTCCTTGGGCCACCAGCACCGGTTCGCCGGGTTGGAACCCTGGCGGTTGTATGGCAATGAAGTGCAGTGGCTGGCTTTGGGCGGTCAACGGCGCACTGGCCTGACCGGGCGTGGCGTGCACCGTCAACGCCGGGATGTCGAAACCCTGTGCCAGATTCGGGGTGATCCGGTAGCTGTAGCGCATGCCGTTGAACGACTTGCCGTCGAGCGTCTGGTTCAGGTGTTCGGCGTGGCCGTCGGGCGGCATGACCAGTGCGCCGGGTAGCTTTAGATCGGGCAGGGTGGGCGCGTCGGTGAACCAGCTGTCGGTGAGGACATCGAGTTGCAGTTGCAGAATGCCGCCGACCATGACTGAGTCGGCGGGTTGCAGGCGGGTCTGGATTCGCAGCTCGGGTTCGACAGCAACGGCTTTGATGCTGATCAGGGAGAAGATCAACAAAGTGCCGAATTTAGTGGCGAATGACCTGGCGCTTTCGCGAGCAAGCCCGCTCCCACATTTGATCTGTATGCAACGCAAATCCCCTGTGGGAGCGGGCTTGCTCGCGAAGGGTGCGACTCGGTCTATCAGACGGGTCATAGTTTGCCTCCCGCCTTATCCTGCAAACTGAATTTCTGCTTCAGGAATTTCGCCGGCGACGTACTGAGGTTCTGCAACCACAGCGCATCCGACGCCGCTTGCTCGGTCTGAACCGGTTTGCTCTGGCCCTTGTCCGGTGCCTTGTCCATTTTGATGTCGTCGGGTTTGACCTCCGGCGCGTTCTGTTCGGCGCTGTCGGTGTCTTTCTGCAAGGCGATGGCCAAGGCCAGGTTGGCGGTGGCTTCAGGGAATTGTGGTTGCACCTTCAACGCCTGGGTATACGCGGCGATCGCCTGATCAAACTTGAAGCGGCGCACGTAAATATTGCCCAGGTAGAAATACGCCTGCGGGGTGTCCAGTCTCGCGAAACTGGCCAGTGCCAGGTCGTAATCGGCGGCGTTGTAGGCGGCGATGCCTTTCCAATAGGGATCGACGAAATGCGCAGCGGCCTGCGGGAAGTGTTCGTGCTCGAAAGCCCAGCGGCCTTGCTGGTCCGGGGTGAAAAAGGCATCGGTCAACGCGTTGGCTTCGGCCGGTGCCGGTTGCAAGCCAATGCCCAGCGCCAGCAACCACCCCGCCATCCAGTTCAGGCTCCAGCCCTTGCGCACGCTGAAGAAGGCGATCAGCAGCAACGGCCAGCACAGCCAGTAACCAGCGTCCTTCCAGTGCAGTTCGCGCTGTTCATCGCTGGCAGCCTGGAAATGCTGCTGAGCGTGCAGCTCGATCCAGTCCAGGTCGTCGTCATTGAGCGTCAGGCTGCCCAACGGCGCATCCAACGTTGATCCAAGCTGTTTGAGTGCAGCCTGATCAAAACTGCCGAGTGCCGGACGCCCCGTGCTGTCGGTACGTGGCTGGCCGTTGGCGTCGTGGATGATCCCGCCGTCCTCGCTGCCGACGGCCAGAATCAGCAGTTGCAGCGCGCTGTCGACCAGTTGCTTGTCCAGACCGCTGAGTTGTGAGGTGTCGGCGCCGTCGGTGATCAGCAGCAGGGTTCCCGGCATCTTCTCGGCGATCAGCAGGCGTTTGGCTTGCTCGATCACCGCGCCGACATTTTTCCCCGGTTTGCTGATCAAGTCGGTGCTCAGGGCCTGAATGAAGGTGTCGAGCAGGGCCGGATCGTCGGTCGGCGGCAATACCAGATGCGCGCTCCCCGCGTAGGCGATCAACCCGCTGCGCGCACCGGCGCGACGCTGGATCAGGTCATGCAGCTTGTGTTTGGCCGCTTCCAGACGACTTGGCTGGACGTCGGTGGCGTCCATGGACGGCGACAGGTCGATGGCGATGATCAGTGGCGCGCGGTTTTCCAGAAAGTCCGGACGGTCCTGTTCCCAGGTGGGCCCGGCAGCGGCGATGGCACCCAGCATCAACAACGCGCACGCCAGATGCTCGGGCCGAAAGCGCTGTTGATCCTGCGGCGTAATCAGCAAATGCGGCAACAAGTGCTCGGCAATGTTGCTGCGCAAGCGCCGTTGCACGTCGCGGCTGCGGCGCCAGAGCCAGGGCAACAGGGCGCCGAACGGCACCAGCAACAGCCACAGTGGACGCAGGAAATGGAAGTCACTGAGATTGATCTCCATCTCAAGCCTCCTGCCGCTGACGCGCGAATGTCAGGTGCGGACGGAGCAGGGCGCCCAAGTGATAGAGCGCGAGCAAACCGATCGCGGCCCCCAGCGGCCACCAGAACAGGTCCTTTTTCGGCTGATGACTGAGGGTTTTCACTTGATGCGGCGTGAGCTTGTCGAGGGTGCCGTACACCTGATCCAGCGCATTGCGATCTTCTGCACGGAAGAACTTGCCGCCCGTGGCCTCGGCGATTTGTTGCAAACCCTGAAGGTTGACCTTGGCTTCACCCGAGGCATCAGGGTCACCAATGCCGATGGTATGAATGACCACGCCTTTGGCGGCCGCCATGGACGCCGCGTGATCCGGGGTAATGGCGCTGCTGGTGTCGTTGCCGTCGGTGAGCAGGATCAGGACTTTTTCCTGTTCGTGGGCCTGATCGAGCAGTTTCAGGCTTAGACCGATGGCGTCACCGATGGCCGTGTTGGGCCCGGCCATGCCGATGCCGGTGTCGTCCAGTAACAGCGACAGACTGGCGTGATCGAGGGTCAGCGGCGCCTGCGGGTAAGCACCACTGCCGAACACGATCAGGCCCAACCGATCATCTTTGCGCTTGTCGATAAAGCCATGAACCACGTCCTTGACCGCCGCCAGACGGTTGATCTTCTGGCCGTTGGCGTCGGTGAAATCAGTGGTTTCCATAGACTGGGAAATGTCGATGGCCAGCATCAAGTCACGCACCGGTTGCTGGCGCTCGATCGGTTTTTCGACGAACACCGGGCGCGCGGCCGCCAGTAGCAACAGTGCCCAGACCAGCAGGTTCAGCAGCAACTGCCAGCGATTGCTGCGGGTGCCGGCCTGGCTGGGTGCCTGGCCGACGGCTCGGCTCATGGCAGCGAAAAACGGTACGCGCACGGCGCTGCGGGCTTCGCGGTAATCGGGCAGGTAGCGGTAACCGAACCACGGCAACGGCAAAAGGATTAGCAGCCAAGGGTAATCAAGCTGCCACATGGTGATGCTCTACCCAGTGTTTGCAGGTGGCGAACAGGTGTTGGCGCTGTTCGGTCTTAAGCGCCAACAATGCGGCATCAGGCGCATAGGCCAATTGCGCCAGTTGCTCGCTGAAATCGGCGGGCAAGGGCTGCGAACTGTGTCGCAGCAAAAACGCCTGCCAATCCTCACCCCCAAGCGCACCAACAGTCCCCTGTGGGAGCGGGCTTGCTCGCGAAGACGGACTTCCATTCGACATTGATGTCGCCTGACCAGACGCCTTCGCGAGCAAGCCCGCTCCCACATTGTCTGCATTCCAATTCGGGGAGGGTATCGACAGGGCCACGCGTTTGAGTAGTTCCGGGAGTTCGCGCAAGGCGTTCAACTGATCATCACTGCTTTGCAGTTCAGCCAGCCGCACCAACGCCTCACGCCGATAGCGATCCCGCCGCCACTGCCAATACCTCCGTGCGCTGACCAGCAAAACGGCAATCAGCAACAGGCAGAGCAACACCCACCAACCCCACGTCTGCGGCGCATAACTGACCGGCGCGGGAAGGGCCATCTCCTTGAGTTGCTCGATGCTCGGGATGCTCGGGGTCATCGCCGGCCTCCGCCGAGCTTGCCCAGTTCGGCGCGCAATTGTTCCTGCGCCTCGGTGGCGGTGCTGAACATCATCAGCGGCACCTGACTGCGGCGCAGCAACGTGGCGACGTCCTTGAGCCGACCACTGAGAAAGTCCCCCAGCGGCTGATGAACGCTGCGTTGCTCGACGGCCAGTTCCACCTGCAACTGGCCTTGAGTGATTAGCAAACGGCCATTTTTCGGCAGGTTCAGCGCCAATGGGTCGTAGACCTGCATGGCAATCACATCGTTGTGAGCGGCCAATTGGCGCATCAACTGCAAGGTGCGCTCACCGGCGCCGGCAAAGTCGCTGACGATGCAAATCAGGTGATCGTGACCGGCCACCGCCAGGCAATGCTGTAAAACCTTGTCGAGCTGGTCCTCGCCTTCGGCGTCCGGATTGGCCGCGTTGAGTTGCTGATTCTGCTCAGCGATGCGACTGCACAGCGCTTCGACACGCTTACGGCTGCGCAGCGGGGCAATGGCGTCGATGCGTAGATCATTGAACACCAGGCCGCCGACCCGATCTCCCGAGTGGAACACCATCCACGCGGCCAACGCGCCAAGTTCGGCGGCAATGGCGGATTTGAAACTGCGTTGGGAGCCGAAGAACATCGACATGCGCTGGTCGACCAGAATCAACGCCGGGCGGTCGCGTTCTTCGGTGAAGGTGCGAACCACCGGTTTGCCGGTGCGCAGCGACGCCCGCCAATCCAGATGACGCAAGTCGTCTCCCGGCTGATAGCGGCGCAGCTCATCGAAGTTCAAACCACGGCCCCGCAGGCGCGAGGCATGGTTGCCGGCGAGGATGCTGCCTTGCGGCTGACGCGCGAGGAAACTCAGGTCACGCGCCTTGAACTCCAGGGCCATCAACTGCGCCAGAGAGACATAGACCAGACCGTCCGCACTGTTCATTTTCGACCTCAGGCCGGAATCGCGACTTTGTCGAGCAGGCGATCAAGCACCTGATCGGCAGTGACGCCGTCAGCAACCGCGTCATAGCTCAGTTGCAGGCGATGACGCAGCACCGGATGCACCACGGCGCGAACGTTATCCGGCGACACAAAATCCTGCCCCTGCAACCAGGCATGGGCCCGGGCGCAACGATCCAGGCCGATACCGCCGCGAGGGCTGGCGCCGATGGCGATCCAGCGACCGAGGTCGGCATCGTAATCGGCCGGGTGGCGGGTGGCATTGATCAGGTCGATCAGGTAACGGTCGATGGCCGGGGACACGTGAACGGCGCTGACTTCTCGACGCGCCGCGAAGATCACCTCCTGGGACAGCGCGAAGCCCTGCACCGCAGCCGTTTTCGCGCCCAACGCAAATTCTTCTTCACGTAACAGGCGCAGCACCTGGCTTTCGTTCTCCGCGCTCGGGTAATCCAGCAGAACCTTCATCAGGAACCGGTCCATCTGCGCTTCCGGCAGCGGGTAAGTCCCTTCCTGTTCGATCGGGTTCTGGGTCGCCACTACGATGAACAACTCCGGCAGCACATGGCTGTTGCCGGCCACGGTGATTTGCCGTTCTTCCATGGCTTCCAGCAACGCGGCTTGAACCTTGGCCGGGGCGCGGTTGATTTCGTCGGCCAGGATCAGGTTGCCGAACAGCGGGCCGGGTTGGAACCGGATCTCGTTCTTGCCATCGATCTGGTGCAGCACCTCGGCGCCGGTGATGTCCGACGGCAGCAGGTCGGGGGTGAACTGGATGCGGCTCATCTTCGCGTCCAGGTGTTTGGCCAGCGCTTTGACCGTGCGGGTCTTGGCCAGGCCGGGCAGGCTTTCGAGCAACAAGTGTCCGTTGGCCAGCAGGCCAAGGATAATCTGGCGGATCACCTGATCCTGGCCGAGCACGGCTTCGGCGATGCTGGCTTGCAGGGCGTTGAGGTCTTGGAGCGAAGTCATGGGATGTTCCTCTCCTAGAAAAACGCCAGCGTCAGGTTGACGCTGAAGCCATTGCCTTCAGGGCGGTTCTTGGTGTCGAACTCCGGTACCCAACGCGCGCTGACGCTGGCCTGGGCATCGGCAAATTTACCGGCCCAGCCCACCACCGGGCCGGCGCCCACGGAGCGGCCGCGAAAGCCGTTGAGTGAATCGGCGGTCTGGCCTTTGTCATCGGTGATCTGCTGTATGTAACCGCCGACAACGCCGGCGCTCCAGCCATTGCCGAAACCGTGGGTCCACAGCGCGTCGAGGGTGAAAATGTTGCCGTTGCGATAATCCGTGGCGTCGTTCTCGGTGTAGAACTCCAGGCCGCTCGACAGGGTGAACTCGCCGCCCTTGCCGTCCAGATGGGTGAAGGCCACGGTGGGCATGAAGGTGTAAGTGTTCTGCCCGGGGTTGGCCAGGCGATCGTCGTTATAGGCACCGGTCGGCACGTAGATCGGCAGGGAAAGCGAGAGGTGGTTGACTTCATCGAAGTGATAGCCGGCGGCGATTGGCGTGATCAGCATGTCGGCGAACTGTGTGCCGGTGTCTTCGTCGCCCAGTGTCCGGCCGCGCGGACCGGTAATGCTGATGCTGACGTCGGTGTACTGCACCGGCACGCCGATGGCCGAGGCGTAGTTCCAGCGTCCCTTGCCGGTGTCCCAGATGTGGGTGAAGTTGGCCATGGTGTAGGAGACTTTCATGTCCAGGTCTGCACCGATCTCACCGGAAATCGGCACACCCTTGCTGCCCTTGAGGTCACCGTCGTACCAGATGCTGGTCAGCGACATGACCCAGCCAGGTTCTGGCGGCACGATCCCGGCATTGGAAAATACCTGTTGTCCGGTGATCGGCCGGCCGACACCGCCCTCGGCCGCGAGGGCTAACGGGCTTGCACCGAGCACGCACAGGGCCAGTAAAGGACGCACAACATAAGGCCTGACCATGACGGACTCCATTTATTGTTTTGGTTGATTGACGGGGGTCAGCAACGGCATTTTCCATTCGCCACTGGTGACTTCCGGTTTCGGCAGGTACAAGCGCAACACGCCATAAAACGGACCGTTCGGCGCTGGCAGCCAATTGCTTTGCCGGTCCTTGGCCGGTGCCTCGTGCTGCACATAAAGAGTCAGCCCGCCGTCGGTGTCGAGCTTGAGATCCGGTAACATCCGAGAGTTGATCAGGTAACGATTCAACGGGTTGGCCACCAGCAACTTGTTCTTGCCGTCGTACATCGTCAGCGACCAGAACGCATCGGCCGGGGGCAGGGCGCCCTTGTCGAAATGCAGGGTGTAATCGTGTTTCGAGGCGTCGACCGGTTGGCCGTCCTTGTCGACGAAATAGCCGATGTAATTCGCCTCTTCGGCGGAGTTGCCAAAGATCCCCATGTTGGCGCCGGCGTAGCGGTACAGGTAGTTGCCGTTCAGGTGATCGCGAGTGCCGAAGATGTCACCGCTGGTGACCTGGTGGGTGTCGACCTTGTCTTTTTTGAATTGGGCAAACTCGGCTTTGGCATCGTTGATACCGTCCTCAAGAGCCTTGCGCTGCTCAGGCGTGAGCGCGTCCGGTTTGAAAGGCTTGCCGGCTTCAATACCGATTTTTGCAAAGCGCGCGAGCAGGTCCTTTTCCACGTCCTGCGCCGGGGCAAACGACAGCATGAAGTTCAGGTAGCGGAACAGGTCGGGCGTATCGCTCATGGTCGGGGTGGGTTTCGGCCAGTCGATCTTCGGCGCAGCGGGCGGGGCTTTTTGTTTGACGTAGTGGCTGAGTGTCTCGACCTTGTAACCCTTCTGGATCTCCTTGACCTTGCCCACGTCCTTTTCATCGAACAACTGCGTGCGATACAGCGCGTAGGCGATGTTGGTTTCACTGCGCAGCAGCCGATCGATCTCCACCGGTTGCTGGCCTTGCCAGTTCGGCCCGGCAATCATGAAATGCCCGCCATTGTTGCCCGTGCTGCGAGTGCCCAGGTACGCAAAGTTCTGCGTGTAGGCGTCGATCAACTGCACTGAGTAGTAACGATGTTCTTCGATGGGGGGCAGGGTCAGCACCACCGGTTCGGCGCGCAGGTCCATCCAGACAAATGAATAAGGCGTGTCAGCATTCGGGGTGACGAAGGCGGTGTCTTTGGCGGTGAACGCCTTGGCGGTGTTGCCGATCTGGTTGAACGGTGCCTTGAAGTTCGGGCTCTTTTTATCGACGGCCTGGGTGTAGAGGGTCTTGTACATTTCTACCACTGGGAAGCCGTACAAATAGGCTTCCTTGGCGATGCCCCGGGCTTCTTCCGGGGTAGCGGTGAAGTCGGCCCAGGCGCCGGTGCTCAGGGCGAGCGAGAGCGCGGTGAGCAGCATGCGGTTATTCATAAAACTTCCTTATAAAACGCTTGGGCGTCATTCCACGGCCGTGATGTCGTCGAGTTTCCAGCTTTTATCGAAGTAGGCTTCGGTGGGCGCGTACAGGCGGAAATAGCTGAACCAGTGTTTGCCCGGTACGGTTTGCACCCAGTTGTTCTCGAAATCTTTGGGTGCGGTCGGGCCGAAGTACAGGTCCACCGAGCCGTCGGCGTTCTTTTTAAGATCCTGACGGGACGACAGATCGGCCTTGCGCTGCGGGTTGTCGATCAGGCAGCGGCTGTCGATGTCATAGACGGTCATCGACCAGAACTGCTTGGCCGGCGGGTTGGCGCCGACGTGCAGGCGATAACTTTTGCCGCCGTCGAGCCAGTTGCCCTTGGCGTCGGTGTAGGCGCCGAGGTAGGTCTGGCCCAGGCCCGGTGTCTTGGAAACCATGCCCTTGGTGTTGGTCACCGCTTCGTAGAACCAGGCACTGCGTTCCCACAACTGGTCGTAATAAGCCACGCGCTGCGACGGCTCGGCGATGTTCAGCACGGTGTCCCATTGCCGGTCTTTCCAGTACTGGGCGTCTGGAAAACGCTTGGCGAAGGTGTTGGCCTTGGCGATCAGCTCGCCGACTTGCGCACCTTGCTCCAGTGCCTTGCGTTGGTTGTCGTTGGGGTTGAAGGGTTTGTCTTTTTCGATGCCCAGGCTGGCCAGCATGGCCATGTAGAAACGGTCACGTTCGTTGACTGGCTCTTTCTGGATAATCTGGTGCAAGCGCTGCCAATACGCCAGGCCACGCGGCTGAGTGCCGGACCAGGCCTTGCCGCCGGGGGAGAGCAGTTGGGTCTTGCCCGGTTCGGCGCGTTTGGCGTAAGGGTACATCTTGAATTGTTCGACCAACGCCTTGCCCTTGGTCGGGTCCGGATCGAGGACGCGAAAGCCCACCAGCACGTTCATCGTTTCCGACTTTGCCAAATAGTATTTGCCAGCGTCGGCCGGTGGCTCGGCACCCGGTGGCAGCACCAGATACTTGCCACCCTTGCCTTTGTCCGGGCCGGTCTGGCCCATGTCGATGATTGCGCGTTGCCAGAAATCACCCACACCGCCCGCGGTCGGGCCGGGCGGCAGTTCGATCACCAGAGGACCGGTTTCATTCAGGTCAACAAAGCCGAGAATGTACGGCGTAGTGGCGTTGGCGGTGATCACGCCCAGTTTGTCTTCGTAACTGTTGAGCACCATCAAGTCGCCGCTGTGGGCGCCGAGTTTGTCGCGAAATTCTTCCTGCCACTGGGCATAGGACACCAGCGGCAAGGCCCACAGGTAACTCTGGGTCGCTTGTTGGAAATCCAGCTCGGCGTAGAGTTTGGCAATCGATTCATGGGCCGGCAGTTCGCCTTCCATCGCGATCTTGCCGATCCGCGTATCCAGCTCCTGGGCGCCGACACCGCAACTGACGAACATTGTCATCAGGCTGAAACCGGCTGCGCGAATTGCACCGTGCATATCAAAGTCCTTATTTGCCGAACGTGACGCTGATGCCGGTATCGTCACCGTTGTGGGGGCGGGGCGGGTGCCGATCGGCAGGGTAGCGCGCAGCAATTGGAGCGCACGCATGAAGGCGCCGGGGGCGATGGGCAACGTGAAAGGCGTGTGCTCGCGCATTGTTCGACATGAATCCCCCGTTCCTTCGTGGCTCATTGGACAACTCGGCACTTGGCGGTCGTTACTGCGAAATCTCTTTCCTATCAAGCCTGTAGGACACGTCTGTTGAAGCTAGCAGCTAACTCGGGGTTCGCCAGTCGAAGGGGGGATCTTTGGTTTTTTTGTACACGTTTGTGGGGATTTATGTGTACTAAAAAGTTAATTCGAAACAGGGGGTCAAGGAGGCGGGAGGCAAAAAAGCAATCAAGGGTAAGCCTCGCTCCTTTGGGAGACCGACATTTTGGTCATTCCCACGCAGGCGCGTGGGAATGATCCGCTATTAGCGCTTTTTCACCTGCGCACGCACCCGTTCTTCCTGCTCCCGCAATTCCGGTGTGAACTCGTCCCCGAAATCTTCGGCCTCGTACACCTGGCGAATCTCGATCTCGGCGTCGGTGCCTGGCATCGGGTTGGGACAGCGCTTGACCCACTCGATCGCCTCCTGTTTCGACTTCACCTGCCATATCCAGTAGCCGGCGATCAGCTCCTTGGTTTCGGCGAACGGGCCGTCGATCACCGTGCGCTGGTCACCCGAGAAACGCACGCGGGCGCCTTTACTGCTGGGTTGCAGGCCATCGCACTCGATGAGGATGCCGGCTTTGACCAGCTCCTCGTTGTAGTTGCCCATCGCGGTCATCAGTTCTTTGCTGGGCAGTACACCGGCCTCGGAATCCTGGCTGGCTTTCACAATGATCATGAATCGCATGGTCTTATCTCCGCTGGATGTGAGTGACTCACAGGCTAGTCGAATGGCCGTCGCCTGAATCGACAATGCTGACGGCCTTTCGTCATGAAACACCAGGTTGCGGCCGGCGAGGGCGGTACGCTGTACACCGACTCTGTGGGAGCGAGCTTGCTCCGGGCGGCGATCCGACGATAGCGGTGTACCAGTCGACATCCATTTTGAATGTTATTCCGCTATCGCGAGCAAGCTCGCTCCCACAGGTTTTGTGTTGATTGTCAGAGTTGTATCCAATTTAGGGGGCGACACATCACAATTTGTATCTGGGCATAGGTCGTCGGGCCATTTCGTGGTTAACTTCGGCCTCTTCAAAACTCTCTACAACAACGTTCAGAAGGACTCCGTTCATGGCTCAAGTCACTCTTAAAGGCTCCCCGGTTCAAGTCAACGGCCAACTGCCACAAGCCGGTTCCAAGGCGCCAGCCTTTTCCCTGGTCGCCGGCAATCTGTCCGACGTGACCCTGGCGAGCTTCGCCGGCAAGCGCAAAGTGCTGAACATCTTCCCAAGCGTCGATACCCCGACCTGCGCCACTTCGGTTCGCAAGTTCAACGCCCAGGCCAGTGATGTCGCCAACACGGTCGTGCTGTGCATCTCCGCTGACCTGCCGTTCGCTCAAGCGCGCTTCTGCGGCGCCGAAGGCCTGGAAAACGTACAGAACCTGTCGACCCTGCGCGGTGCCGAGTTCATCGAGAACTACGGCGTTGCCATCGCTGACGGCCCGCTCAAAGGCCTGACAGCCCGTGCCGTCGTGGTTCTGGACGAAAACGACAACGTTCTGCACAGCGAACTGGTCAAGGAAATCGCTGACGAACCGAACTACGAAGCGGCACTTGCTGTTCTGAAGTAAACGCGCTTTTACAATTGTTAACGGCCTGGCCCTGTCCAGGCCGTTTTCATTTGTGCTTCAGTGCCTTAGATACATCTCCTGTAACGTAAGCCGAAGGTAAATTGCCGGTAAAGCCGCTTTGCTTAATGCCCGCCAGTGCTTATCGTTCAGCCTCCTGTAGAAGAAGCCCACGCGCCCAATGGTTGATCATTCCATGCAATCCTCCGTTTCCCGTAGTCCCCGTCGCTGGCTGTTTGGCCTGCTTGTCCTGTTGGTCATCGCTGGCGTGTGCTGGAAGTTCTGGCCCGCCGGCACTGCCCAAAAAGAGGGCGCAGGGCAAAAAGCCGTTGCCGGGCACACCGGCAGGTCGGGGGGGATGCGTCCCGGTTTCGGCGGGGCGACCGGGCCGGTTCCAGTGCGTGTCGCGCCAGCGGTCAAGGGTGACTTCCCGCTGTACTACAAGGCGCTGGGCACCGTGACGGCGCTGAACACCATTAATGTGCGCAGCCGCGTCGGCGGTGAGCTGATGAAGATCTCCTTCGAGGAAGGGCAGATGGTCAAGGCGGGCGATCTGCTGGCTGAAATCGACCCGCGTCCTTACCAGAACGCCTTGCTTCAGGCCGAAGGCACGTTGCTGCAGAACCAGGCACAACTGAAAAACGCGCAGGTCGATGTGGAACGCTATCGCGGCCTGTATCGCGAAGACAGTATCGCCAAGCAGACCCTGGACACCGCCGAAGCACTGGTGGGCCAGTATCAGGGCACGGTCAAAACCAATCAGGCGGCGGTTAACGACGCCAGGCTCAATCTGGAATTCACCAAGATCCGCGCCCCGATTGCCGGGCGTGTGGGCTTGCGTCAGCTGGATGTCGGCAACCTGGTGGCGGCCAACGACACCACCGCGCTAGTGATCATCACCCAGACCCAACCGATCAGCGTTGCCTTCACTTTGCCGGAAAACAGTCTGGAGATCGTGCTGGCCCGTTATCGCACCGGCGCCAAACTGCCCGCCGAAGCCTGGGACCGTGGCGACACCAAGTTGCAGGCCACCGGCGTTTTGCAGAGCCTGGACAACCAGATCGACGTCACCACCGGGACCCTGAAATTCAAGGCTCGTTACGAGAACCGCGATCAGGCGCTGTTCCCGAATCAGTTCGTCAACGTCCACCTGCTGGCCGACACCCTCAAAGACGTGGTGCTCGCACCTTCGGCAGCGATTCAGTTCGGCACCAACGGCACGTTTGTCTACGCCCTGGACGGCGACAAGAAAGTCGCGATTCGTCAATTGAAAGTCGGCGCCAGTGACGGTGAAAACACCGTGATCACCGAAGGCCTGGCCCCTGGGGATCGGGTGGTCCTTGAAGGCACCGACCGCTTGAAGGAAGGTAGCGAAGTGGAAGTGGTCAACGACACCAAGGATGTACCGACCACCCCGACCGGGCACCTGCAAGGTAAATCGGCCGCCACGGCGCCTGACGCGACGACCACCGACAAGGCGAAAAAGGGCGGCGCATGAACATCTCGCGGCTGTTCATCCTTCGCCCGGTCGCCACGACCCTGAGCATGCTGGCCATTATCCTGGCCGGCGTGATCGCCTATCGGCTGCTGCCGGTGTCGGCATTGCCTCAGGTCGATTACCCGACCATCCGCGTCATGACGCTGTACCCCGGTGCGAGCCCGGATGTCATGACCAGCGCCGTGACCGCGCCCCTTGAGCGTCAATTCGGGCAGATGCCCGGCCTGACCCAGATGGCGTCGACCAGTTCCGGCGGCGCTTCGGTGCTGACCCTGCGTTTCAGCCTCGACATCAACATGGACGTCGCCGAGCAGCAGGTGCAGGCGGCGATCAACGCCGCGACCAATTTGCTGCCCAAGGACCTGCCGGCGCCGCCGGTGTACAACAAGGTCAACCCGGCGGACACCCCGGTGCTGACGCTGGCCATCACCTCCAAGACCATGCTGCTGCCCAAGCTCAATGATTTGGTCGACACGCGCATGGCGCAGAAAATTGCCCAGATCAGCGGCGTCGGCATGGTCAGTATTGCCGGCGGCCAGCGTCAGGCCGTGCGGATCAAGGTCAACCCCGAGGCGCTGGCGGCCAATGGCTTGAACCTGTCGGACGTACGCACCTTGATCGGTGCGTCCAACGTTAACCAGCCCAAGGGCAACTTCGACGGCCCGACCCGGGTGTCGATGCTCGATGCAAACGATCAACTGACCTCGCCCAAGGACTACGCCAACCTGATCCTCGCCTACGCTAATGGCGCGCCGTTGCGGTTGAAGGACGTGGCAGAGATCGTCGATGGCGCGGAAAACGAACGTCTGGCGGCGTGGGCCAACGAAAATCAGGCCGTGCTGCTGAATATCCAGCGTCAGCCCGGTGCCAACGTCATCGAAGTGGTCGACCGGATCAAAGCCTTGCTGCCGAGCATCACCGACAACCTGCCGGCTGGTCTCGAAGTCACCGTGCTGACCGACCGCACCCAGACCATCCGCGCCTCGGTCACCGACGTGCAGCACGAATTGTTGATCGCCATTGCGCTGGTCGTGATGGTGACCTTCCTGTTCCTGCGTCGGGCCAGCGCCACGATCATTCCGTCGGTCGCGGTCCCACTGTCGCTGATCGGCACCTTCGGCGTGATGTACCTCGCGGGTTTCTCGGTGAACAACCTGACCCTGATGGCACTGACTATCGCCACCGGTTTCGTGGTGGACGATGCGATTGTCATGCTGGAGAACATTTCCCGATTTATCGAAGAGGGCGACAGCCCCCTGAATGCGGCGCTCAAGGGCGCCAAGCAGATTGGCTTCACCCTGATCTCCCTGACCCTGTCGTTGATTGCAGTACTGATTCCGTTGTTGTTCATGGCCGACGTGGTGGGGCGGTTGTTCCGCGAATTTGCCATCACCCTGGCGGTGGCGATCCTGATCTCCCTGGTGGTGTCCCTGACACTGACGCCCATGATGTGCGCGCGGCTGCTCAAACGTGAGCCCAAGGAAGCAGAACAGGGCCGTTTCTACCGCTCCAGTGGCGCCGCAATTGATTGGATGATCGCGGCTTACGGGCGCAAGTTAAAGTGGGTTCTCAAGCATCAACCGCTGACCCTGATGGTGGCCATCGGCACGCTGGCGTTGACCGTGTTCCTTTACATGGTGGTGCCCAAGGGCTTCTTCCCGGTGCAGGACACCGGCGTGATCCAGGGCATTTCCGAGGCGCCGCAGTCGATTTCCTTTGCGGCGATGAGCGAGCGTCAGCAGGAATTGGCCAAAGTGATCCTGGCGGATCCTGCTGTGGAGAGCCTGTCGTCTTACATCGGTGTGGACGGTGACAACTCGACGCTGAACAGCGGTCGTCTGCTGATCAACCTCAAATCCCATAGCGATCGCGACCTCAGCGCCACCGAGGTGATTGCACGCCTGCAACCGGAACTGGACGAACTCGTCGGCATCCGCCTGTTCATGCAGCCGGTGCAGGACCTGACCATCGAAGACCGCGTCAGCCGGACTCAATACCAGTTCAGCATGTCGTCGCCGGATTCCGAGCTGCTGAGTCTGTGGAGCGGTCGTCTGGTGGACGCACTGGCCCAACGGCCGGAGCTGACCGACGTTGCCAGCGATTTGCAGGACAAGGGTTTGCAGGTGTATCTGGTGATTGACCGCGATGCGGCGTCGCGGGTCGGTGTGTCGGTGTCGAACATCACCGATGCGCTGTACGACGCCTTCGGTCAGCGGCAGATTTCCACCATCTATACCCAGGCCAGCCAATACCGCGTGGTGCTGCAATCGCAGTCCGGCGAGAAGATCGGTCCGGAGGCGCTGAACCAGATTCACGTGAAAACCACCGACGGCGGGCAAGTGCGCCTGTCCAGTCTGGCGCACATCGAGGAGCGTCAGGCACAACTGGCGATCACCCACATCGGTCAGTTCCCGGCAGTGATGATGTCCTTCAACCTCGCGCCCGGCGTAGCGTTGGGGCAGGCGGTGGAGATCATCGACCAGGTGCAGAAGGACATCGGTATGCCGATTGGCGTGCAGACCCAGTTCCAGGGCGCGGCCGAGGCTTTCCAGGCGTCGCTGTCTAGCACCTTGCTGCTGATTCTGGCGGCGGTGGTGACCATGTACATCGTGCTCGGTGTGCTTTACGAGAGCTACATCCATCCGATCACCATTCTCTCGACCTTGCCCTCGGCGGCGGTTGGCGCCTTGCTGGCGTTGCTGTTGAGCGGCAATGACCTGGGCATGATCGCGATCATCGGCATCATTTTGTTGATCGGCATCGTGAAAAAGAACGCGATCATGATGATCGACTTCGCCCTCGACGCTGAACGCAATCAGGGCATGGACCCGGAAACGGCGATCTATCAGGCGGCGCTGTTGCGTTTTCGGCCGATTCTGATGACCACACTGGCGGCGTTGTTCGGCGCGGTGCCGCTGATGCTGGCGACCGGCTCCGGCGCGGAACTGCGTCAACCGTTGGGTCTGGTGATGGTGGGTGGCTTGTTGGTGAGTCAGGTGCTGACGCTGTTCACCACTCCGGTCATCTACCTGTATTTCGACCGCCTCGGTCGGCGCTGGGGTCGCAAGCCTGAAGCCGTGGAAGCGGCAGAACAGCCATGAACCTGTCCGGACCTTTCATCAAGCGCCCGGTTGCGACGATGTTGCTGAGCCTGGCGATCCTGCTGCTGGGCGGCGTGAGCTTCGGCCTGTTGCCGGTGGCGCCGCTGCCGCAGATGGACTTTCCGGTGATCGTGGTCCAGGCGAGTCTGCCCGGTGCCAGCCCGGAGGTCATGGCCTCGACGGTGGCCACGCCGCTGGAACGCTCCTTCGGCGCCATCGCCGGGGTCAACACCATGAGCAGCCGCTCCAGCCAGGGCTCGACCCGGGTGATTTTGCAGTTCGACCTGGACCGCGACATCAACGGCGCGGCACGAGAAGTGCAGGCGGCAATCAACGCCTCGCGCAATTTGCTGCCGAGCGGGATGCGCAGCATGCCGACCTACAAGAAGGTCAACCCGTCCCAGGCGCCGGTCATGGTGCTGTCGCTGACCTCCGACGTACTGGAAAAAGGCCAGCTCTACGATTTGGCCTCGACGATTCTGTCCCAGAGCGTGTCTCAGGTGCAGGGTGTCGGCGAAGTGCAGATCGGCGGCAGTTCCTTGCCGGCGGTGCGCATCGAACTCGAACCGCAGGCGCTCAACCAGTACGGCGTGGCGCTGGACGATGTGCGCAACACCATCGCCAACGCCAACGTACGCAGGCCAAAAGGCTCCGTCGAAGACGGCCAGCGGCTGTGGCAGGTTCAGGCCAACGATCAACTGGAAAAAGCCAAGGATTACGAGTCGCTGATCATTCACTACGCGGACGGCGCGGCTCTGCGCCTGAAGGACGTGGCCAAGGTCAGCGACGGCGTCGAAGACCGCTACAACAGCGGTTTCTTCAACAACGACGCGGCGGTACTGCTGGTGATCAACCGCCAGGCCGGCGCCAACATCATCGAGACGGTCAACGAAATCAAGGCTCAACTGCCGGCGTTGCAGGCCGTGTTGCCGGCCAGCGTCAAACTGAACGTGGCGATGGACCGGTCGCCGGTGATCAAGGCGACCTTGCACGAAGCGGAAATGACCCTGCTGATTGCCGTGGCGCTGGTGATTCTGGTGGTGTTCCTGTTCCTCGGTAACTTCCGCGCCTCGTTGATTCCGACGTTGGCGGTGCCTGTGTCCCTGGTCGGCACCTTTGCGGTGATGTACCTCTACGGATTCTCCCTGAACAACCTGTCGCTGATGGCGCTGATTCTGGCCACCGGGCTGGTGGTGGACGATGCCATTGTGGTGCTGGAGAACATTTCCCGGCACATCGACAAAGGCGTACCGCCGATGAAGGCCGCGTACCTCGGGGCGCAGGAAGTCGGCTTCACCTTGCTGTCGATGAACGTCTCGCTGGTGGCGGTGTTCCTGTCGATCCTGTTCATGGGCGGGATCGTCGAAAGCCTGTTTCGCGAGTTTTCCATCACGTTGGCGGCGTCCATCGTGGTGTCACTGGTGGTCTCGCTGACGCTGACGCCGATGCTCTGCGCCCGCTGGCTCAAGCCGCATACGCCGGGTCAGGAAAACCGTTTGCAGCGCTGGAGTCAGCGCGCCAACGAGTGGATGGTCGGTAAATACGCCACAAGCCTCGACTGGGTGCTGCGTCATCGCCGGTTGACCTTGCTTAGCCTGATCGTGACAGTTGGCGTTAACATTGCATTGTATGTCGTTGTTCCTAAAACATTTATGCCTCAGCAGGATACCGGTCAGCTGATCGGTTTCGTGCGCGGTGACGACGGACTGTCATTCAGTGTGATGCAGCCGAAAATGGAAACCTTTCGCCGTGCCGTGCTCAAGGATGACGCGGTGCAAAGCGTTGCCGGCTTCATCGGCGGCACCAACGGCACCAATAATGCCTTCATGCTGGTGCGGCTGAAACCGATCAAGGAACGCAACCTGTCTGCGCAAAAGGTCATTGAACGCCTGCGCAAGGAAATGCCCAAGGTCGCCGGTGCGCAGCTGATGCTGATGGCCGATCAGGACCTGCAGTTTGGTGGCGGTCGTGAACAGTCCACGTCCCAGTATTCCTACATCCTGCAAAGCGCCGACCTTGGCGAGTTGCGCGAGTGGTATCCGAAAGTCGTTACCGCACTCAAGGCTTTGCCGGAGCTGACCGCGATTGACGCCCGTGAAGGGCGCGGCGCCCAACAGGTGACCTTGATCGTCGACCGTGATCAGGCCAAACGCCTGGGCGTCGACATGGACATGGTCACCGCGGTGTTGAACAACGCCTACAGCCAGCGGCAGATTTCGACGATTTACGACAGCCTTAACCAGTATCAGGTGGTCATGGAGGTCAATCCGAAATATGCCCAGGACCCGATTACCCTCAAACAGGTTCAGGTGATCACCGCCGACGGTGCGCGGATTCCGCTCTCGACCATCGCTCATTACGAAAACAGCCTGGAAGACGACCGCGTCAGCCACGAAGGCCAGTTCGCCTCCGAGAGCATTTCCTTCGACATGGCCGAAGGCGTGACGGTGGAGCAGGGCTCGGCGGCCATCGAGCGGGCCATCGCCCGACTCGGCATGCCGGAAGACGTGATCGTGAAAATGGCCGGCACCGCCGACGCCTTCGCCGCCACCCAGAAGAGCCAGCCGTGGATGATTCTCGGTGCGCTGGTGGCGGTGTATCTGGTGCTCGGTGTGCTGTATGAAAGCTATATCCATCCGCTGACCATTCTCTCGACCTTGCCGTCGGCCGGGGTCGGCGCGTTGCTGTCGATTTACGCGCTGGGCGGTGAATTCAGCCTGATTTCGTTGCTCGGGCTGTTCCTGCTGATCGGCGTGGTGAAGAAAAACGCCATTCTGATGATCGATCTGGCCTTGCAGCTGGAACGGCATCAGGGCATGGCGCCGCTGGATTCGATTCGTAGCGCTTGCTTGCAACGTCTGCGGCCGATTCTGATGACCACCCTGGCGGCGATCCTCGGCGCGTTGCCGTTGTTGCTGAGCCGCGCCGAAGGTGCGGAAATGCGTCAACCGCTGGGCCTGACCATTATCGGCGGGCTGATCTTCAGCCAGGTGCTGACCCTTTACACCACCCCGGTGGTTTACCTCTATCTCGACAAACTGCGCCATCGCTTCAACCACTGGCGTGGGGTGCGTACCGATGTTGCTCTGGAAACTCCGCTATGACTGACCGTTCGCTTATCACTCTGGCTGCACCGCTGGTAACGGCCCGAGGCTCGCGTTTATTGAGCCTGGCGCTGTGCGTGGCGATGCTCAGCGCCTGCGCCATCGGCCCGGATTACCAGCGCCCGCAAGCGGCTGCGCCGACGCAATACAAGGAAGCGGCAGGCTGGCGTCAGGCCAATCCCGGCGATTCCCTGGCCCGTGGCGCCTGGTGGGAGTTGTATGGCGATCAGCAGCTCAATGGCCTGATCGAAAAACTCAACAGTGCCAACCAGACCGTTGCGCAGTCCGAAGCCCAGTACCGTCAAGCCCAGGCCTTGGTACGCAGTGCCCGTGGCGCGTTTTTCCCCACTGTGGACCTGACCGTCGGGAAAAACCGCTCCAGCCAGGGCACCGGCAGCAGCAGTTCGAGCCTGACCAGTTCTTCCAGCGGGATTCGTGACACTTACACCGCACAGGCCGGGGTCAGTTGGGAAGCCGACGTTTGGGGCAAATTGCGCCGAGGACTGGAAGCCGACACGGCCAACGCCGAGGCGAGTTATGCCGATCTGGCGGCGATGCGCTTGAGCCAGCAGTCGGAACTGGTGCAGAACTATCTGCAATTGCGGGTGATCGACGAGCAGAAACGCCTGCTGGAAGCGACGGTCGAGGCCTATCAGCGCTCGCTGACAATGACCGAAAACCAGTACCGCGCCGGTGTCTCCGGCAAGGATGCGGTGGCGCAGGCCCAGACTCAGCTCAAAAGCACCCAGGCTGACATGGTTGATTTGATCTGGCAGCGTGCTCAATTCGAGAATGCCATTGCCGTACTGATTGGGCTACCGCCGGCCGAGTTCAGCCTGGCTGAAACCAAAGACATTCCGGCGTTGCCCGAGATACCGCTGAGCCTGCCTTCGCAATTGCTCGAGCGCCGCCCGGACATCGCCTCCGCTGAACGCTCGGTGATGGCGGCCAATGCCAACATCGGTGTGGCCAAAGCGGCCTACTATCCGGACCTGACGCTGAGTCTGAACGGCGGTTACAGCAGCAGCACCACTTCCAACTGGATCAGCGTGCCGAACCGCTTCTGGTCGGTCGGACCGCAATTGGCCATGACCTTGTTCGACGGCGGTCAGCGCTCCGCGGAAGTTGACCGCAGCGAAGCGGCCTACGACGAAACCGTGGCCAAGTACCGCCAGACCGTGCTCGATGGCTTCCGTGAAGTGGAAAACTATCTGGTGCAGCTCAAGGTCCTGGAAGACGAAGCGGGCGTGCGCCAGGAAGCACTGGACGCGGCGCGAGAGTCCTTGCGCCTGACCCAGAACCAGTACAAGGCCGGTGTGATCGCTTATCTGGGCGTGGTGGTCGTTCAGGCCACAGCGTTGAACAATGAACGCAGCGTGCTGAGCCTGTTGCAGAGCCGGTTGATTGCCAGTGTGCAGTTGATCGCGGCATTGGGCGGTGGCTGGGATGGGGCGTTGCAAGTGAGCGAAAAAGAGTAGGCGCCCATTCTCTGACGGCAACTCGATACTCCGTAGCAGCTGTCGAGCCTGCGAGGCTGCGTTCGGCTGCGTAGCAGTCGTAAAACCTGTACGCATGGTCTTCTTGAAACACCGCACTGTCTGATTTCGCGACTGCTGCGCAGCCGAACGCAGCCTCGCAGGCTCGGCAGCGCTGCTACGGGTGGTAGCGGCCGTTGCGAGGTGTCAAACAAGCGTTTCATCGACTTGATGGCCCTTTGCTTATTTTGTCAGTGCGTTCTTTTGCGCAATCAGTACAATCGCCCGATTTGCCCCCCGAGCACGGAGGGCTGTCACGAGTAGTCTCATGCTTATCGGTAGCTATTCCCCCACGCTGGTTGTCATCTCGCTTTTTGTGGCGATTCTCGCCTCCTATACCGCGCTCGACCTGACCGAACGCATCGCCACGGCCAAGGGCCGGGCCGTGCATTTATGGACGGCGGGCGGCGCCTTTGCCATGGGGGTTGGCGTGTGGTCGATGCATTTTATCGGCATGCTCGCGTTCAATTTGCCCATCGACCTCGGTTACGACGTCGGTATCACATTGCTGTCACTGCTGATTGGCATCCTGTCCTGCGGCTTTGCCCTGTGGCTGGTCAGCCAGCCAAAATTGCCAGCCTGGCAATTGGCATTCGGCGCACTGGTCATGGGTTCCGGGATCAGCGCGATGCACTACACCGGCATGGCCGCCATGCGCATGCAGCCGGGTATCGATTACGATCCGACGCTGTTCGGCGCATCGCTGCTGATCGCCGTAGTCGCCTCGGGCGCCGCGTTATGGATCGCGTTCCGCCTGCGCCAGCACACACCTTATGTTGGGCTGATCCGTGGCGGTGCGGCGGTGATCATGGGCTTCGCGATCGTCGGCATGCACTACACCGGCATGGCGGCGGCGCGTTTCCCGGATGGCAGCTTCTGTGGCGCGGCCGTCAGCGGCCTGAACGGCAAGGGCCTGGACAATCTGGTGCTGATCACCACCCTGGCGGTGTTGAGCCTTGCCTTGTTGACCTCGATCCTCGATGCGCGCCTTGAGGCCCGCACCGCAGCGCTTGCCCACTCATTGACCGAGGCCAACCGCGAACTGACTCAACTGGCCCTGCATGACACCCTGACCGGCCTGCCGAATCGCGTGTTGCTGGCTGACCGCATCGATCAGGCAATGTCCATGGTGCAGGAACAGGGCGGTTGTTTCGCGCTGATGTTCATCGATCTGGACGGTTTCAAACCAGTCAACGATGCCTTCGGTCACCATATGGGCGATCTGTTGTTGCGTGAGGTCGGCTTGCGCTTGCGTGAGGATTTGCGCAGCCACGACACCCTGGCACGAATCGGCGGTGATGAGTTCGTATTGCTGGTGCAACTCGGCGAGCAGAATGACGCATTGAACCTGGCGGCCCGTCAGGTCGGGCTGATCGGGCGTTCGTTCCGGGTCGGCGAACATGAGTTGCAGATTTCCGCCAGCGTCGGCATCGCGATATATCCGGGCAACGGTGAAACCGCCGAGGAATTGCTGATGAACGCTGACGCGGCGATGTACCACGCCAAGGGCGCCGGGAAAAACGGCTACAGCTTCTTCGATGCCTCGATGAACAGCAACGCGCGCAAACAGCTGCAATTATTGCAGGACTTGCGTATCGCCATTGATCAGCAGCAATTCAGTCTTTATTACCAACCCAAGTTCGATGCCAACAATGGCCGGCCGGTCGGTGCCGAGGCGTTGTTGCGCTGGGTGCATCCGACCCAGGGCATGTTGCTGCCGGACAAATTCATCGAACTGGCGGAAAAGACCGGGCTGATCATTCCGATTGGCGAATGGGTGCTCAATGAAGCCTGCCGTCAGATGCGCGAGTGGTACGTGCTCGGGTACACCGACTGGCGCATCGCGGTGAACCTTTCAGCTCTGCAGTTCTGCCACGCGGGACTGGTCCAGAGCGTCGCCACAGCCTTGGCCACTCACCATTTGCCGGCCAACAGCCTGACCCTCGAGATCACGGAAACCACCGCCATGAGCGATGCCGATGCGAGCATGACGGTGCTTCAGGAGCTTTCGACAATGGGTGTCGACCTGTCGATCGACGACTTTGGCACCGGCTATTCGAGCTTGATGTACCTCAAGCGCTTGCCGGCCAACGAACTGAAGATCGACCGGGGTTTTGTCCGCGATCTGGAGCGTGACAGCGATGACGCCGCCATCGTTTCCGCCATCGTCGCCCTCGGCCAGGCACTGGGGTTGCGGATCGTCGCCGAAGGGGTGGAGACCGACTCACAGCAAGACTTCCTGACGCAACTCGGTTGTGATTCGCTGCAGGGCTATCTGCTCGGGCACCCGCTGCCGGCCGAACGCTTCATGGTGGATATTCTGCGTGCAGAGCAATTGGCGGTGAGTTGAGAACAATGTGATTGATGTGAGCCCATGCAAAAGCCAGCGATGACGGTTATTCTTGGCCCCGACTGCTAACGCTTGGAATGGGGGAAATTTCGCATGGACAAAGTCATTGTCATCACTGGCGGCAGCCGCGGTATCGGCGCCGCCACAGCCGTGTTGGCCGCCGAACAAGGCTATCGGATCTGCATCAACTACCTGGCCGACGAATCGGCTGCGCAACGTGTCCTGGAGCAAGTCCGCGCCCTCGGCGCCCAAGCCATCGCGGTGCGCGCTGACGTCAGCATCGAAGATGAAGTGATCGCGCTGTTCCACCGCGTGGACACTGAGTTGGGCCGGGTCACGGCACTGGTGAATAACGCCGGCACCGTCGGGCACAAGTCGCGGATCGATGAAATGTCTGAATTCCGTATTCTCAAAATCCTCAGAACCAACGTCCTGGCGCCGATTCTCTGCGCCAAACACGCGATCCTGCGCATGTCGCCCAAGCATGGCGGGCAGGGTGGCAGCATCGTTAACGTGTCCTCGGTGGCCTCACGCTTGGGCGCGCCCGGCGAGTACGTCGACTACGCCGCCTCCAAAGGTGCGCTGGATACGTTCACCATCGGCCTGTCCAAGGAAGTGGCCGGCGAAGGCATCCGCGTCAACGCCGTGCGCCCCGGTTACATTTATACCGATTTCCACGCGTTGAGCGGCGACCCGGATCGGGTCAGTAAGCTAGAGTCGGCGATTCCGATGGCTCGGGGCGGGCGGCCGGATGAAGTGGCTGAGGCGATTGTGTGGTTGCTGTCGGACAAGGCTTCCTATGCGACCGGGACGTTTGTTGACCTCGGCGGCGGGCGTTAACACTGATCGTTCCCACGCGAGCGTGGGAACGATCATTCAGAACGACCGCACAATCCGCCCCAACGTCTCCATTGCCTTCTCGGCAGTCTCATCCCAGGGGCTGCCGTAATTCAGCCGAATGCAATTCCTGAAGCGCTGGGTCGGTGAAAAGATCGGTCCAGGCGCAATGCTGATCCCTTGCGCCAACGCCATCTGAAACAACTTCAGTGAATCCATCTGCGGTGGCAGTTCCAGCCACAGGAAGTAACCGCCGGCTGGTTGGCTGACGCGAGTCTGCGCCGGGAAGTAGCGCGCGATAGCGGCGAGCATGGCGCTTTGCTGTTCTTCCAGGGCGTACCGCAGTTTTCGCAAGTGCCGGTCATAGCCGCCGTGTTGCAGGTAATCGGCAATGGCCGCCTGGGCCGGCATCGACGCGCATAGCGACGTCATGAGTTTCAGCCGCTCGATCTTCTGCGCATAGCGCCCGGCGGCGACCCAACCGATGCGGTAGCCGGGGGCCAGGCTTTTGGCGAACGAGCCGCAATGCATCACCAGCCCTTCGGTATCAAAAGCCTTGGCCGGTTTCGGCGCCTGTTGGCCGTAATACAGCTCTGCGTAGACATCGTCCTCGATCAACGGCACCTGATGGCTGCGTAATAGCTCAACCAGTTCCTGTTTCTTCGCCTCGGGCATCGTCGCGCCCATCGGGTTCTGGAAACTGGTCATGCACCAGACAGCCTTGATCGGGTGCCGTGCCAGGGTTTGCGCGAGTACGCCAAGGTCGATGCCATCGCGCGGATGCACAGGGATTTCCACGGCTTTGAGCTTCAGCCGCTCCAGGATTTGCAGGCAGGCGTAGAACGCCGGGGCTTCGATGGCCACCAGATCGCCGGGCTCGGTGACCGCTTGCAGGCACAGGTTCAACGCTTCCAGCGCGCCGTTGGTGATCAGCAGTTCTTCCATGGGCAGCATCAGCCCGCCGACCATGTAGCGCAGGGCGATTTGTCGACGCAGTTGCGGGTTGCCCGGCGACATGTCGGTGACGACCATGCGCGGGTCCATCTCGCGGGCGGCGCTGGCCAGAGAGCGGGACAGGCGCTGCAGCGGGAACAAGGTCGGGCTGGGGAAGGCCGAGCCGAAGGGCACGGTGTTCGGGTCCTTGATCGAATCGAGAACCGAGAACACCAACTCGCTGACATCGACTTCGGTGGACTCGTTGACCTGACTGCTGATCACCGGCTCCGAGAACGGGCTCGGCGCGTGTGCGTTGACGAAGTAGCCAGAACGCGGGCGAGCGCGGATCAGGCCGCGGCGTTCGAGCAGGTAGTAGGCCTGGAACACCGTGGACGGACTGACCCCGTAGGTCTGACTGGCATAGCGCACGGAAGGGACGCGCTGGCCGGGGCCGAGGACACCGGAGCGGATCAGTTCAGCGATGTCGTCGGCGAATTTTTCGTAGCGTTTCATCGGGTGGCCTTGTCGCCTGGGGTTTTTGTTGGGTGTCAGGGATATCCACCCCCTCACCCTAACCCTCTCCCCAGGGGGCGAGGGGACTGACCGAGGTGTTTGTTCAAAATACTGCGACCTGAAATATCTAGTCGAACTCAGGTTTTGAAAGGCTTGAAGATCTGCTCCCTTTCCCCCCTCTCCCCCGTGGGGAGAGGGCTGGGGTGAGGGGTGGATTCTAAAGCCTCAACGGTTCATCGGCGCAACAAACCGGCTCTTCGCCACGCTATAAATCTCTGGCTCATCACTGTCGACAATCTTGAAGCTGATCGTCTGCGAACTGCTGCTTGGCCGTTCCGTGGTCATCGCCACAGACACCGGCACATCCACAATCTCACCGGGAGCCAGACTCAGTTCGGTCTTGCCTTGCAACTGGAAGCCTTCGCCATCGACCAGGGTCAAACGGTAGTCCTGCCGTTGCTGGGTTTTGTTGATGACTTTCAGGCTGTAGATGTTTTCGATCTGTCCCTGACTGTTCTCGCGGAACAGGCCACGGTCCTTGCTCACGTCCAGCGACACCATCGGCCGCTCAACCAGCGCCAGGGCAAGCGCACTGATCATCACCAGCAACACCGCGGTGTAGCCGATCAAACGCGGCCGCAACAAATGAGTCTTGCCACCCTGCAATTGATGCTCCGAGGTGTAGCTGATCAACCCGCGGGCGTAGCCCATTTTGTCCATGATCGAATCACAGGCGTCGATACACGCGGCGCAACCGATGCATTCCATCTGCAAGCCGTCGCGGATGTCGATGCCGGTCGGGCAGACCTGCACGCACACCTGGCAGTCGATGCAATCACCGAGGCCGACGTCAGCCGGTGCCACGTCACGTTTGCGCGGGCCACGGTTTTCGCCACGGGCCACGTCGTAGGAGATGGTCAGGGTGTCTTTGTCGAACATGACGCTCTGGAACCTTGCATACGGACACATGTGCATGCACACCGCTTCACGCAGCCAACCGGCGTTGATGTAAGTCGCGCCGGTAAAGAACAGTACCCAGAACAGGCTGACGCCGCCCATCTGCCAAGTGAGCAGTTCTTCTGCAAGCGGCCGGATCGGGGTGAAATAGCCGACAAAGGTCAGGCCGGTCAACAAACTGATGGCCAGCCACAAGGTGTGCTTGGCCGAGCGGCGGATCAGTTTGTTCAGGCCCCAGGGTGCGGCTTGCAGCTTGATCCGCTGGTTGCGTTCGCCTTCGGTGAGCTTCTCGCACCACATGAAGATCCAGGTCCAGGAACTCTGTGGGCAGGTGTAACCGCACCAGACTCGCCCGGCGAACACGGTGATCGCGAACAGGCCGAACGCAGCAATGATCAGCAGCGCCGACAGCAGGATGAAATCCTGCGGCCAGAAGGTTGCGCCGAAGATGTGGAATTTGCTTTCGGAAAGGTCCCAGAGCACCGCCTGGCGGCCGCCCCAGTTCAACCACACCGTGCCGAAGAACAGCAAAAACAGAAACCCCGCGCCGCTCATGCGCAGGGTGCGGAATAAACCGGTGAAGCTGCGGGTGTGGATCAGGTTGTCGCTGGACTTGGCCTTCATCTTTGGACGCGAAGGCTCATAGCTCTGCACTGAAGGGTTCTGTACTAAAGGGGCGGTTTCTACGGTTCGGACGGGGATTCTATCGCTCATGGTCTTTCGCTCATCAGCCTCCATCAGGCCTGAGCACTATGAGCGGCGATCTGTTTGCATAACAGACTCACCTAATGCAATAAAAAGCGGATCAGATTGGCCTTGATCTGCTGCCTGCGACAAGTTGATGCACCCGCAGCAGCGGGACGCAGACGCCTATATCAAGCGTCTGCGGGTGTTGTTGATCCGGGTCAGTCAAATCACCG
The DNA here is from genome assembly GCF_019947405.1 of Pseudomonas sp. GL-B-26. Classification (NCBI taxonomy): domain Bacteria; kingdom Pseudomonadati; phylum Pseudomonadota; class Gammaproteobacteria; order Pseudomonadales; family Pseudomonadaceae; genus Pseudomonas; species Pseudomonas sp. GL-B-26. Next base: position 62,602 of record NZ_JAGYGJ010000007.1, read on the forward strand.
AATCACTGTCGGTGGCCTTCAAATGCTTACGCCCGTCGACTGCGCCTGCTACGGTCAATGCGTCGGCTTCTGCTTCGGTAATGTAGAAGCGCTGGCCATCGAGCTCCACCGCCGACATGGCTTTTTCCGAGTCGGTAATGATGGTGACGTCGGGACACAAACGAATTTCTTCGCCGTTCTCGGTAATGAAGAAGCAGGTCTGGTTTTCGATGCGCACAGTCATGGAGGTGTCCTTTTTTCTGCGGGTTCTAAAGTGTTAGGGCGCAGCCGAGGATCATCGTTCTGTGCAACCGATTAATGGTCGGCGCTGTCCACCCTGAAACGACCCTTAACAAGGACAACACCATGAACGCCTGGTGGCATGAGGTTTGGGTGACCCTGCAAGCGGAGTTCGCCGACATTGGCGACGCTTCACAACTGACGCGCATTACCGTGCGTTTGCTGATGGCAGCAGTGTTGGGCGGGATTCTCGGCTTCGAACGCGAGCACAAGGGCAAGGCCGCCGGGGTGCGCACCCACATGCTGGTAGCCCTCGGCGCCGCGCTGTTCGTGCTGGTGCCGCAAATGTCCGGCTCACAGGCCGATGCCATGAGCCGGGTGGTGCAGGGTGTGATCGCGGGGATCGGCTTTCTTGGCGCGGGGACTATTCTGAAAAACAACGAGGGCGACGAGGGGCACGTCAAAGGCCTGACCACCGCCGCCGGGTTGTGGATGACCGCCGCCATTGGCGTCTCGGCCGGGTTGGGGCGAGAAGCGACGGCGGTACTCAGTACGTTGCTGGCGTTGGCGATTCTCAGTGTGATGCCCAAGATCGTGAAAATGCTTGAACGCGATCCGCCGTAGGTGTGACAACCACCGGCGGCATGGTACTCGGCGGGTCTTCGCGCGGTGGCGGGGTAGTTCCGGGCGGCTCTTGCTCAGGCATAGGTTCAGGCTCGGTCGGCGGAATGGTCGGGCTGTCGATGTTTGGATCAGGTGTTTCGGCAGGGATCGGAATGCTCATAACTTCAGCCTCCAGTGGCACATGGCGTAAGTCGTGCTTAAGTGTGTTGACCACTGTGTAAAGGAATTGATTCCGCCGAAGGCCCAGGCAATTTCTCGTGAACTTTTACCGGCGCCTGTCGCTCGGAACCTAAGTGAGTTCATTCCGGGGCGGACGATCCTGCGGGATGGCTATCCTGTTACAAGCCACAGACACAAGAGCGTCCATGGGGCGTAAAGGAGAGATGCTCGATGACTGCTGAAAAACCCACAGAGCTGAACTACAACCCTCATATGCCGCTGTCGCAGGCTTTACTGCTACCGCGCATCGCCATCGAAAACACCATGCCGACCCTCGATGGCGGGCAGTTCGCCGTCAAAGCCGTGGTGGGTCAGGACGTGGTGGTGACCAGCAAAGTGTTTGCCGACGGTCACGACAAATTGGCCGTGCGAGTGCGCTGGCACGCCGAGGGTGAGGAAACCTGGCAAAGCGAAGTCATGGCCGACCTGGGCAATAACGGTTGGCAGGGTCAGTTCCGGGTCGCGCGCCAGGGCCGTTATGTGTTTTGCATCGAAGCCTGGATCGATCAGTTCGCCAGCTTCTGTTATGACCTGGAGAAAAAACACGCAGCCAGAGTGCCGATCAGCCTGGAACTGCAGGAAGGGCGGACTCAAGTCCAGCAAGCCGCCGAACGCACGGAAGGACAGCTGAGCGAGCAACTGGCAGCGCTGCACCATGAATTGTCGGGTCTGCTCGAAATCGAGCAGGTCGAGCTGTTTCTGCACCAGCGTAGCGCCGAGCTGATGACGCAAGCCGATCATCGTGCCTATTTGAGCATCAGCCCCGAATACCCACTCGACGTCGAACGGGACCTGGCGCAGTTCGCCAGTTGGTATGAATTGTTTCCGCGTTCGATCACTGACGATCCGGCCCGTCACGGCACCTTCAAGGATGTGCATTCGCGGCTGCCGATGATTCAGGACATGGGCTTCGATGTGCTGTACTTCCCACCGATCCACCCGATCGGCCGCAGTTACCGCAAGGGCCCGAACAACTCCCTGACCGCCGGGCCGGACGATCCGGGCAGTCCGTATGCCATCGGCAGCGAAGAGGGCGGGCATGAAGCCATTCATGCGGAGCTGGGCACTCGTGAAGACTTCCGGCGTCTTGTCGCAGCCGCCGCTGACCATGGGCTGGAAATCGCCCTCGACTTCGCGATTCAGTGTTCCCAGGACCACCCGTGGCTGCAGCAGCATCCGGGCTGGTTCAACTGGCGGCCGGACGGCACGATCAAATACGCCGAGAACCCGCCGAAGAAATACCAGGACATCGTCAACGTCGATTTCTATGCCACCGATGCGATTCCGAGTCTGTGGGTCGAGTTGCGCGACGTCGTGGTGGGTTGGGTCGAGGAGGGCGTGAAGCTGTTTCGCGTCGACAACCCTCACACCAAACCGCTGCCGTTCTGGCAGTGGCTGATCGCTGATGTGCGGGCGCTGTACCCCGAGGTGATCTTCCTGGCCGAAGCGTTCACCACCCCGGCGATGATGGCGCGGTTGGGCAAGGTCGGTTACTCCCAGAGCTACACCTACTTCACCTGGCGCAACAACAAGTCCGAGCTGGCCACTTACTTCACCGAACTCAACGAATCGCCGTGGAGCGAATGCTTCCGGCCGAACTTCTTCGTTAACACGCCCGACATCAACCCGGCGTTTTTGCATGAGTCGGGGCGTGCCGGATTTCTGATCCGCGCCGCGCTGGCGACCATGGGCTCCGGTCTGTGGGGCATGTATTCAGGCTTCGAACTGTGCGAAGCGGCACCGGTGCCGGGCAAGGAGGAATACCTCAATTCCGAGAAATACGAAATCCGCCCACGGGACTTCAACGCGCCGGGCAACATCATCGCCGAGATCGCCCAGCTCAACCGCATTCGCCGGCAGAACCCGGCGCTGCAGACGCATCTTGGCTTGAAGGTCTACAACGCCTGGAACGACAACATTCTGTATTTTGGCAAACGCAGCGCGGATGGCAGCAATTTCATTCTGGTGGCCGTCAGTCTTGATCCGCATAACGTCCAGGAAGCGAATTTCGAATTGCCGCTGTGGGAAATGGGCCTCCCCGACGACGCCAGCACCCAGGGCGAAGACTTGATGAGCGGTCATCGCTGGACCTGGCACGGCAAGTACCAATTCATGCGGATCGACCCGGCGCATCAACCGTTCGGGATCTGGCGGATCACCATTTCCTGAGACAGCTTTTGTGGCGAGGGAGCTTGCTCCCGCTGGGGCGCGTAGCGGCCCCAAGACAGTTTGTCAGTCACACCTCGCTAGCAGATTACGACTGCTTCGCAGCCGAGCGGGAGCAAGCTCCCTCGCCACAGGTAGGCGTTCGGCTCAGGGGCTTTACCGAATTCAACAGGAGTTTCAAATGGCGAAGAAACCCAAGGCAGCCACCTTTATCAAGGACCCGCTCTGGTACAAGGATGCAGTGATCTACCAGGTTCACGTTAAGTCTTTTTTCGACTCCAACAATGACGGGATCGGCGACTTTCCCGGTCTTATCGCCAAACTCGATTACATTGCCGATCTGGGCGTCAACACCATCTGGCTATTGCCGTTCTATCCCTCGCCACGGCGCGATGACGGCTACGACATTGCCGAATACCGTGGCGTGCATTCCGACTACGGCACCATGGCCGACGCCAAGCGGTTCATCTCTGAAGCCCACAAACGTGGCCTGCGGGTGATTACTGAACTGGTCATCAACCATACCTCTGACCAGCACGCCTGGTTCCAGCGTGCGCGCAAGGCCAAACCCGGTTCGGCGGCGCGGGACTTTTACGTCTGGTCTGATGACGATCAAAAATACGACGGCACCCGCATCATCTTTCTCGACACCGAAAAATCCAACTGGACCTGGGACCCGGTGGCCGGCCAATACTTCTGGCATCGCTTCTATTCTCACCAGCCAGACCTGAATTTCGATAACCCGCAAGTCATGAAAGCCGTGCTGTCGGTGATGCGCTACTGGCTGGACATGGGCATCGACGGTCTGCGTCTGGACGCGATTCCGTACCTGATCGAACGCGACGGCACCAACAACGAAAACCTGCCCGAGACCCACGACGTCCTCAAGCAGATCCGTGCCGAAATCGACGCCAATTATCCGGACCGCATGCTGCTGGCCGAGGCCAACCAATGGCCGGAAGACACCCAGCTGTACTTCGGTGACACCGATGCCAAAGGCCTGAACGGCGACGAATGCCACATGGCGTTCCACTTCCCGCTGATGCCGCGCATGTACATGGCGCTGGCCCAGGAAGACCGTTTCCCGATCACCGACATTCTGCGTCAGACCCCGGAGATCCCGGCCAACTGTCAGTGGGCGATTTTCCTGCGCAACCACGATGAGCTGACCCTTGAAATGGTCACTGACAAGGAACGCGATTACCTGTGGAATTACTACGCGGCCGACCGTCGGGCGCGGATAAACCTGGGGATTCGCCGCCGCTTGGCGCCGTTAATGGAGCGCGATCGTCGTCGCGTGGAACTGCTCAACAGTTTGCTGCTGTCGATGCCCGGCACGCCGACCCTGTATTACGGCGATGAAATCGGCATGGGCGACAACATCTACCTCGGAGACCGTGACGGTGTGCGCACGCCGATGCAGTGGTCGATTGACCGTAACGGCGGTTTCTCCCGCGCCGACCCTGCCAGCCTGGTGCTGCCGCCGATCATGGACCCGCAATACGGTTACCTGTCGGTCAACGTTGAAACCCAGGCCGGCGACCCACATTCGCTGCTGAACTGGACCCGGCGCATGCTCGCCGTGCGTAAGCAATCCAAGGCCTTCGGTCGCGGCACGCTGAAAATGCTCTCGCCGACTAACCGGCGGATTCTGGCCTACACCCGGGAATTCACCGGGCCGGACGGCAAGCACGAAATCATCTTGTGCGTGGCCAACGTGTCCCGTAGCGCGCAAGCAGCGGAACTGGACCTGTCGGCCTACGTCGGCATGGTGCCGGTGGAGATGCTCGGCGGTAACGCCTTCCCGCCTATTGGTCAGTTGAGTTTCCTGCTGACCCTGGCGCCTTACGGCTTCTATTGGTTCGTCCTGGCGGCGGAAAACCAGATGCCGAGCTGGCACGTGGAACCGGCGCAAAGCCTGCCGGACTTCACCACGCTGGTGCTGAAAAAACGCATGGAAGAACTGCTCGAAGCGCCCTCCCGCGGCACGCTGGAGCAGGGGATCTTGCCGAGCTGGCTACAGAATCGCCGCTGGTTCGCCGGCAAGGACGGGGCCATCGAACAGGTCAACATCGCTTACGGCGTGCGCTTTGGCGATCCGCTGCACCCCGTGCTGTTGAGTGAAATCGACGTCACCAGTGGCGGCCAGACCAGTCGCTATCAGTTGCCGTTCGGTTTTATCTCTGAAGATCAGGTCGGTGCCGCGTTGCCTCAGCAACTGGCCTTGTCTCGGGTCCGGCGCGTGCGTCAGGTCGGCTTGATCACCGATGCCTTCAGCCTCGACACCTTTGTGCATGCGGTATTGCAGGGCATGCAAAGTAATACCGTATTGCCATCCAGTGCGGGCGATATCTGCTTTGAGCCGACATGGGAACTGGCGAAACTCGGGCTGACCGGGGAATCGGAAGTGCGTTACCTGTCCGCCGAACAGTCCAACAGTTCGGTGGTGATCGGCAACAGCCTGGTGCTCAAACTGATCCGCAAGGTTGCGTCTGGCGTGCACCCGGAACTGGAAATGAGCGCGTTCCTGACTCACGCCGGTTTCCGCAATATCTCGCCGCTGCTGGGTTCGGTGGTTCGCCGTGATCCGGCGGGTGAGGAAAGTCTGTTGATGATTGCCCAAGGCTATTTGAGCAATCAGGGCGACGCCTGGGAATGGACCCAGAACAACCTCGAACGGGCACTGCGCGACGAGCTGGCCGATGCCATGTCCGAGCAGGAGCAACACTACAACGCCTTGGGCGAACTGAGAGACTTCGCCGGCATGCTCGGTCAACGTCTGGGCGAAATGCATCAGGTGCTGGCGGCGCCCAGCGACAACCCGGACTTCACCCCGAAGATCACCACCCAGAAAGATGCCCTGGCCTGCGCCAAGGACGTGGCGGCGCAATTGGAATACGCGCTGAAGTTGCTCAAACAGCATCAAAGCGAATTGAACCCGGCAGACAAAGCCTTGGTCACTCGTTTACTGGACAACAAAAAAGCCATCCTCAGTCATGTTCAGGAGCTGGGTAAAAAAGCCGTTGGTGGTCTGCGCATTCGCGTCCACGGCGACTTGCACCTGGGCCAGGTGCTGGTGATCAAGGGCGACGCCTACCTGATCGACTTCGAAGGCGAGCCGGCGCGGCCGCTGCACGAACGACGGGGCAAACACAGCCCGTACAAAGACGTCAGTGGCGTATTGCGTTCTTTTGACTACGCTGCGGCGATGGCGATTAACGTACACAACGTCGATAACACGGCCGATGCCCGAGCCGCTCGTCAACGTGTCGCTGATCGCTATTTAAATGAAGCAAGACAAGCATTTGTCGACGCTTATCGGCTGGCGGCAGCTAGTCTTGCTCATGCATGGCAAGATCCGGAAGGCGAGGACGCCGCATTGGCGTTGTTCGGCCTGGAGAAGGCAGCGTATGAAGTAGCCTATGAGGCAGAAAATCGCCCCACATGGTTGCCCGTGCCGTTGCACGGTTTGTATGGGTTATTGAGTGGGCTTAAACCCTTTTCCGATCTTGGTGGAGAGTAGTCATGAGTTTCTCGAACAAGGAACAGGGTCACGCTAAAGAAGCGTTGCTGCCCAGATCGCGGGACATCGACGCATTGGTACGCGCCGAACATCACGACCCCTTTGCAATTCTTGGCCCCCACGGCGATGGTCATGGTGGGCAATTCATTCGGGCCTATTTGCCGGACGCCTTGAGCGTGCAGGTACTGGCCAAGGACTCCGGGGAGGAACTCGGCAACCTTGAGGCCACCCAGACACCGGGCCTGTTCGTCGGGCACTTCGATCGGGCGCAGCCTTATCTGCTGCGGACCCGGTGGGCCGGCGGCGAACAGGTTTCCGAAGACCCTTACAGCTTTGGTCCGTTGCTCGGCGAGATGGACTTGTACCTGTTCGCCGAAGGCAATCACCGCGATCTCAGCGCTTGCCTGGGCGCGCAGCTGAAAACGGTCGACGGTGTCGATGGCGTGCGTTTCGCCGTGTGGGCACCGAACGCCAAAAGGGTGTCGGTGGTGGGTGACTTCAACAACTGGGACGGTCGCCGGCACCCGATGCGCCTGCGTCATCCGACCGGTGTATGGGAAATCTTCGTCCCGCGCATGCAAGCGGGGGAAACGTACAAGTACGAAATCCTCGGCACCCACGGCATTCTGCCGCTCAAGGCCGACCCGATGGCGCTGGCCACCTCGCTGCCGCCGGATACCGCGTCAAAAGTCGCTTCGCCGCTGAACATCGATTGGCAGGATCAGGAGTGGATGCAATCGCGGGGTGACCGTCATCGGGTGAGTGCGCCGCTGTCGATCTACGAATTGCATGCCGGGTCCTGGCAATGTGAGTTGGACGATTTGGGAGAAGTTGCGCGCCTGTACACCTGGCATGAGTTGGCCGAGCGGCTGATTCCTTACGTGAAGGATCTGGGTTTTACCCACATCGAGTTGATGCCGATCATGGAACACCCGTTCGGTGGATCCTGGGGTTATCAGCTGCTGTCGCAATTCGCCCCGAGCGCCCGCTACGGGTCGCCGGATGACTTCGCCGCGTTCGTCAATGCCTGTCACCAGGCTGATATCGGCGTGATCCTCGATTGGGTGCCGGCACATTTCCCGACCGATATTCACGGCCTGGCGCAATTCGATGGCACCGCGCTGTACGAATACGGTAACCCGCAGGAAGGCTTCCATCAGGACTGGGACACGCTGATCTACAACCTGGGTCGCACCGAAGTGCATGGCTACATGCTGGCCTCGGCGCTGCACTGGCTCAAACATTTCCACGTCGACGGCCTGCGGGTCGATGCCGTGGCTTCGATGCTGTATCGCGATTACTCGCGCAAGGCCGGCGAATGGGTGCCAAACCGTCACGGTGGTCGGGAAAACCTCGAAGCCATCGACTTCCTGCGCCATCTCAACGACGTGATCGATCTCGAAGCCCCCGGCGCGCTGGTGATTGCCGAAGAGTCCACCGCATGGCCGGGTGTCAGTCAGGGCACGCAACAGGGCGGGCTGGGCTTCGACTACAAGTGGAACATGGGCTGGATGCACGATTCGCTGCATTACATCCAGCAGGACCCGGTGTACCGCGCTCATCATCACAACGAACTGAGTTTCGGCCTGGTGTATGCCTGGTCCGAGCGCTTTATCCTGCCGATCTCCCACGATGAAGTGGTACACGGCAAGCACTCGCTGATCGACAAGATGCCCGGCGATCGCTGGCAGAAGTTCGCCAATCTGCGCGCCTACCTCAGTTTCATGTGGGCACATCCGGGCAAGAAGCTGTTGTTCATGGGCTGCGAGTTTGGTCAGTGGCGTGAGTGGAACCACGATCAGCAACTCGACTGGTACTTGCTGCAGTACTCGGAACACAAAGGTGTGCAGAAACTCGTCGGCGATCTCAATCGGCTGTATCGCGAAGAGCCGGCGCTGCATGATCAGGACGACGCGCCGCAAGGCTTCCAGTGGTTGATTGGTGATGATGCAATCAACAGCGTCTACGCCTTCATGCGCTGGAGCAGGGAGGGTCGGCCGGTGTTGGTGGTGGCTAACTTCACGCCGGTGCCGCGTGAGGGTTATCGCATCGGCGTACCGTTTGAAGGGCGCTGGACCGAGGTGATCAACAGCGATGCGGCCACTTACGCCGGTTCGAACTATGGCAACAGCGGCGGGGCATTTACCGAGGAAGAGCCGAGCCATGGCCAGGCACTCTCGTTGGTATTGAACCTGCCGCCGCTGGCGGTGTTGATGCTGCGTCCGGAGGGTTGATCTAACACCGAGTCGCTCCTTTCGCGAGCAAGTCGAATCGTCGCACCGCCGCTCCCACATTTGGATTGATGTCGTACACAAAACCAATGTGGGAGCGGGCTTGCTCGCGAAGGGGCCAGCCCGAACAATCAATTTCTTGAACTGAAACACTCACCACCGCATCCGCACACCCAAACTCCCAATCAACCCGTTCAAATCATTTTCATCCACACTGCTGCTGTAGTCGGCGCTGACGTAAAAACTCACGGCGGGTGTCACTCTGGCAACCAAGCCCAAACCCACTTCGACGGTCGATGAATAGCGGCTGCTGCTGATCTTCTCGACCTGATCGAGGTTCACGGTATCGCTGGTGTACACCGTGTGCCACACGTTGGTTCGCACATAGGGTTCGACCCCCATGCCGTTGATGTCGTAACTACCTTTCAACCGTGCACCGACCCGGCCGCTCCAGGACGTCAGATCGCTGGACGAGGCATTGCCTGAGCCTGCATACGGGGTGTCCAGGGTAATGCGTTGATTGATTAATTGCGCCTGGGGTTCAACTACCCAGTTATCGCTCAGACCAATGGGAAAACCACCTTCTACCGACAGCGTCACCGCGCTGCCCTCGGTCACTTGTCGGGCGCCCTGGTCATTGCGGCTAAAGCCGTTGACCCGGCCGCCGCTGGCCGTCAAGTCCACGTGCCAGCCCTGGGGCCCGGTCAGGCTCCAGTAAGCGCCGAGGCTCTGGCCTTCGAGGTTGAGGGTGTCGTGGCTGGGGTCAGCAAGGGCGCGACCGGTCAGCAGCCCGTTGCTGTCGCCTTGTAACTGAGTCATTCCGCCGACCAGTCCGACCCGCTGGGTATGACCGCTACCGCTTTGCAGAGTCAGGATCGCCGGACCTTTGAATTCGCTACTGCCAGGGATAGCAAACCCCTGAGCCAGAACATCGGTTTGCGCCTGCCGCGAAGCCTGTCCATACATCTGATCCCAAGCCGAAGGCGCAGCGTCCTCGATGGTCAGGTGTGAACTTCGTGTATCCGATGCAGTGCTGAAGTGGCCGGGGGTGGTGAAAGTGACGGCGGGTAAGGTCATGAGCGGAACATCCTGACGGTACCAAGGCGTGGTTGCATCCTCTGCCGGCCCTGCCTGTACCTCCATGGACGAGCACAGAAGGAGTGAACTCGAGACAGCACAAAAAGTGACTTTGATCTCTTGTGGGGTGAATGAAGTTTTCATGGAGGTCTACCTTGCAATCGCATGCCGAATCTCGCTCTGGCGTCTCTCCTACCCCGAATGAGGGGCGACCGAATGTAGTGGGGCAAGCCGCTGGCCGCCCGATTTTGCGGGTGTCTTGGGGTTTGCCCCTAGTGTATTTCCGGGGGTAGTAATGTGTAGCTAAGAAGACCGATGCCACTGCGTCAAGAAAATGAACGATGAGCGGTATGGCTAATTTGGTCGATGCAACTAATTGTTTTTTGGCGTTTATCTAAGTTCTTGTTTGTACGAAAAATCATCGCGAAACCCGCGAATCAGAGGCGTTAGTCAGCCGACAGTCGGTCTTCTGGCCGCCTCTGTTCAAGCAGTGGCTGACTGATTCTCGCTGTTTGTTACTGTCAATAATGAGGCTGAAACCGAACATTCGTTTCGGCTCGTGGTTGAACCGCTACAGGTGCACTTCCACCGCCAACGGCAAATGATCCGACAAATGCGTCCAGGGTTTGTGCCCCAATATTCGCGGTTCATGACTGCTGGCATTGCGCAGATAAATCCGGTCCAGACGCAGCAGCGGGAAGCGCGCCGGATAGGTTTTCGCCGGGCGACCGTGGTGGCGCTCGAAGGCTTCATGCAGGTAGTCACGACGGGCGAGGGCGGTGTTGCCTTGCAGCTGCCAGTCGTTGAAGTCGCCGGCGATGATCACCGGCGCATCGTCGGGCAAGGATTCGAGCAGTAGGCAGAGTAGCTGGAGCTGCAACTGGCGATGGCTTTCCAGCAGACTCAAGTGCACGCAGATCGCGTGAACTTCAGTGTGGCCCGGTACATCCAGAACGCAATGCAGCAGGCCGCGGCGTTCGGGGCCGGTGATCGAGACGTCGAGGTTGCGGTGTTCGCGGATCGGGTATTTCGATAACAGGGCGTTGCCGTGGTGACCGTTGGGGTAGACCGCGTTACGGCCGTAGGCGAAGTCGCTCCACATGCTGTCGGCCAGGAACTCGTACTGTGAGGTCAGCGGCCAATCGTTGTAGCGAGTGGAATGGCGGTCGTGTTCACCGACGACTTCCTGCAGGAACACCAGGTCCGCCGACGTACTGCGTACCGCTTCACGCAGTTCCGGGAGAATGAAACGTCGGTTGAGTGCGGTAAAACCCTTGTGGGTGTTGACCGTCAGCACTCTCAGTCGATGAATCGCCGGGGGCGTGTTCAATGGAGATGATTCGACGGCCTGCCACTTGGAATCACTGGTCACGTTCACTCCTCTGAATCTGGACTGGTTATGTATGCGACTGATGCAGTGGCGGGCAGTTCAGAGTGATTCGTCGCAAGCAGCCCTCACACCAAAATGTAGCAGCCTGTAGCAGCTGTCGAGCCTGCGAGGCTGCGTTCGGCTGCGAAGCAGTCGTAAAACCCGGCAACGCGGTGTGTCAGGCAAACTCCATGCTCTGGATAGACGGCTGCTTCGCAGCCGAACGCAGCCTCGCAGGCTCGACAGCTGCTACGGGCTGCTACCAGCGCTACGTCAGACGAATACAATTTCGTAGGGCAACCGTATCCGCTCCAGAAGCACCGGGGGCAGCAGCGGGGCGAGGCCGATGGCCGGTTCGCCGTCGAGCTGGCTGGCATAGGCGTGGGTGGCGTGGCTTTTGCGCGCGACGGTCCAGGTGTCCAGGCGCACCTTGCGCGCGCGATGCCAAGGGATGAGCCCTCGATCACGCGTTGGCCAGTGCCAGGCCCAGACCGGTATTTCGTTGAACGCCGCCCCGACCATTGCTGCAGCCTTGGCGCTGGCCCGACCAACGGCGTCATGGTCAACAATGCCATCCTCGCGCCAGGTGCTGAACACCACATCCCCGGGACGTAAATAACGGGCAATGAATTGAGTCATCTGAAATTCCCGTTCGGCCAGGGCGTTGTCGGTGAAGCCGCCACGAATCCATTTGAGGCTGTGCATCGGCAATCCGAGCCGGCGCAAGGCTTCTAGGCTTTCCTGGGGGCGGAACACGCTCAAGCGTTTCTCCGACCATTGTTGCGAGCCCGGATGGCTGGCGCTGCCGTCGGTAATCGAGATCAATTGCAGGGGATGACCCAGGGCGCTGAGCAGCTGCAGCAGGCCGCCGCAGGTCACGACTTCATCGCCGGGATGGGGGGCAATCAACACAGCGCGTGCGCCGGCAGGAACCAGGGTCTGAGTGCTGATGACAGGAATGTTGTCCAGTTGCGGGGCGCTGTTCCAGATTTGTACGGGCGGGCTGCTTTCACTGATGGAGACTGATTTCATGGCTACGTCCTTGTTCACGTTGATAGCAATGTGCGGCGCTCCAAACCCTGGATTGCCGCGAGCAGAGTATTGCTCATGTCACGCTATTCGTCGCCTCGATGTTCCATTCGTTACGTTTTAGGGCTGGAATCCCTCAAGGTTCATTTCACTCTTCTTCCTCACGCTGCAATTCGAACAGCAGCAGCGAACGGCCCGTGACCGAATATTCGTGACCGAACTCGAAGCGTTCCTGACCCCGAATCGACGGTTGATTGGTATCGATCATGCAGGTCCAGAAACCGCCGTCAGGCACTTCTGGAAGCAGGAAATTGACGATGTCGTGATGCGCGTTGACCACCAGCAGCAGGGTGGCGTCCGCGCCCTTGCGGCGAATACCGGTTTCCTGGGCGCGGCCATCCATCAGCATGCCGAGGCAGCGGCCATGGCCTTCCTCCCATTGTTCGTTGGACATTTCGCTGCCATCCGGCGCCAGCCAGGTGACGTCCTTGACGCCAATGTCCTCGTTGTAATTGCCCACCAGGAACCGACCGCGACGCAGGATCGGGTAGGCCAGGCGTAACTTGATCAGGCGTTTAACGAACTTGAGCAGGGCTTTGCCGTCTTCGCTCAGGTCCCAATTGACCCAGCCGATCTCGCTGTCCTGGCAATAGGCGTTGTTGTTGCCTTCCTGGGTGCGGGCGAATTCGTCGCCGGCCACCAGCATCGGCGTGCCTTGGGACAGCAGCAGCGTGGCGAAGAAATTGCGCATCTGCCGCTGACGCAGCGCATTGATCTCGGGATCGTCGGTCGGGCCTTCGACGCCGTGGTTCCAGGACAGGTTGTTGTTGCTGCCGTCCTGATTGTTCTCGTCGTTGGCTTCGTTGTGTTTGTCGTTGTACGACACCAGGTCGTTAAGGGTGAAACCGTCGTGGGCGGTGACGAAATTCACCGAGGCATACGGCCGCCGGCCACGCTGATTGAACATCTCGCCGGAGGCGGTCATGCGACTGGCGAAGTCCGCCAGTTGGCCGTCGTCGCCTTTCCAGAACGCACGCACGGTGTCGCGGAACTTGTCATTCCACTCGACCCAGCCGGGCGGAAAGTTACCGACCTGATAACCACCGGGGCCGCAATCCCAGGCTTCTGCAATCATCTTCACCTGACGCAGCACCGGGTCCTGACGGCAGGCCACCAGGAAGCTGTGACGTTCGTCGAAGCCATCGTGGTAACGCCCGAGAATGGTCGCCAGGTCGAAGCGGAAACCGTCGACGTGCATTTCCGAGGCCCAGTATCGCAGGGAGTCGGTGACCATTTGCAGCACGCACGGGTGACTCAGGTCCAGGGTGTTGCCGGTGCCGGAATCGTTGATGTAGAAGCGCTTGTCGTCGGGCATCAAACGGTAGTAGGAGGCGTTGTCGATGCCGCGCATGGACAGGGTCGGGCCTTGTTCATTGCCCTCGGCGGTGTGGTTGTAGACCACGTCGAGGATCACTTCAAGATTGGCTTCGTGCAGGTGCGCAACCATCTCCTTGAACTCGGCGATCTTGCCGCTGGCCAGGTAACGCGGGTCGGGGGCGAAGAACGCGAGGCTGTTGTAGCCCCAGTAATTGGTCATGCCTTTGTGCAACAGATGCTGGTCGTTGACGAAGGCATGAATCGGCAGCAATTCCACCGTCGACACCCCAAGCTTGCGGATGTGTTCAAGCACGTCATCGACCATCAACCCGGCGAAGGTGCCGCGCACGTTATCGGGGACGGAGGGGTGACGCATGCTGAAACCACGCACGTGAGTCTCATAAATGATGGTCTTGTCCCACGGCACGCTGACCCGATGGTCGTGTCCCCAGGTGTGGGCCGGGTCGATCACCTTGCACTTGGGCACGAACGGCGCGCTGTCGCGTTTATCGAAACTGAGGTCGGCCTCGGGGTGGCCGATGGTGTAGCCGAACAGGGCTTCTGACCATTTCAACTGGCCGACCAGTTGTTTGGCGTAGGGGTCGATCAGCAGTTTGTTGTGGTTGAAGCGATGACCGTTCGCCGGGTCGTACGGGCCATAGACACGGTAGCCGTAGATCATCCCAGGATGCGCGTCGGGCAGGTAGCCGTGGTAGATCTCGTCGGTGTATTCCGGCAGTTCGATGCGTTCCAGTTCGACCTCGCCGGCATCATCGAAAATGCACAGCTCGACCTTCGTGGCGTTGGCGGAAAACAAGGCGAAGTTGACCCCCAGGCCATCCCAGGTCGCGCCCAGCGGGAAGGGCAAGCCTTCACGGATTCGCGAGGCCTCGACCTGAGGTTCTGGCGCGGCTTTCTTCGGACTGGTCATAGGTGCTCCTGCAAAGGGGGGACAGTTCTTGGCTCTGGTTTTTTTTGAGGGCGAGCGAGCCCTCGGTGGCGAGAAAACTCGCCACGAGGTCAATCAGGACACAGGTGAGAGGCGTCAGACAGCGGGCGGTTTACGCGCTGCTCGAGGCTTTTTCTCGTTGGCTTTTTCGCCCGGCGGGATGACCTTGGAGGCAGCGGCGGGCTTGGCTTTGGTTTTTGGCTCCGCTGCCTTGCCATTGGCTTTGCTGGCCGGGGCCTTGGCGGCGGCTTTGCTGCCAGCGGCTTTGGGCGATTTACTCGGTGCCAGGGCTTCGGCTTCAGCCAGTTTGCGAGCCATCTCCCAGTGGCGGGCTTCCTGACCCTCGGGTTTTCCTTCCGATTCCCAGATCTGATAGGCGAATTCGCGGATGCGTTTATCGTTTGTGCTCATCGCAATGCTCCTGAACTGAACTCAAGTGTGGGTAGTTTGGATAAAAAGATTGATCGGGAAATCCACTAGCGCGTCGCTGATGTTCAGCTCCCTTTGGTGTGTGACTGTTGTGCTTGAAAAAAGTCCCTTCAAATTTTCATCAGGGGCGGTGAACGGTAATTTGACCCGTGTATCGCCCCACAGCGGCGCGTCAATCCGGGGATCGGCACTGTTTTTCAGCAGTTCGGCGCAGCGTATCGGTACGATCACGATGGCGCGTTTTCCTTCCAGCGAGCGAGCAAATGCGAGCACCCGGTGAGCCTGGCTGCCGACGACTTCAAGGGCTTGATACGTCCCTCGCCGAAACAGCTCGGTGTGCTCGAGCCGTAGGTTCAATACTTGTGCGATCAGCGCTTGTTTAATGCGCCCGTCCCGCCAATTAGCCAACAATTCGGGCAGTTCCAATGACGTCTGGATCGACTGCTGTCGGCTGGTGTAATCCACCGGCCGGCGGTTGTCAGGATCGACCAGCGAGAAGTCCCAGTACTCGTTGCCCTGATACAGGTCCGGCACCCCCGGCACGGTCATTCGCAGCAAGGTTTGCGCCAACCCATTGAGGGCGCCGGGGACGGCGATGCTCTTGGCTGCTTTGCCGAGGGCCGCCCGTAACAATTCACCTTCGGGGCTCAGAAGCAGACGTCGCAAGAATTGCTGAACCGCTTGTTCGTAAGCTTCGTTTGGCGCGCTCCAGCTGCTTTGCAACTTGGCTTCGCGCAAGGCTTTCTGTTGCCACTGCCACAGGCGTTGAGTGTAGTTCTCCAAGGCTGCTTGATCGTCACTGCGCATATCGAGCGGCCAGCTGCCGAGGATCGCTTGATAGAGGATCAACTCATCGCCCGCAGTCGGCACCTGGTCGTCGTCGCGCAGGGGGCGGGCGAGGGTTCGCCAGAACGGGACTTCCTCGGCGTACCAGGCACTGCGCTCGCTTAGCACCGCCAGGCGCGCGCGAGTGTCTTCGCCGCGTTTGTGGTCGTGGGTCGCGGTGGCCAGCAAATTGTCGGGGAAGGCTTCGAGACGGTTGATGCAAGCCGCATGGAAATCGGCCACCGGCGCGCTGAACTGCTCGGTGCTGAAGCCCACGTCATTGCGCGACAGCAACGTCGCTGAACGATAGAACGCGGTGTCTTCCACAGCCTTCGCCGCCGCCGGTGACGTCAGTTGCTGAAAACGTACACAGGCATGCTTGAGCACCTTGCGCGGCCGGCCCAACGGGCGTTTGCGCCATGATTCACCGCCCAGCCAGCGGGCCAGGCAATCGAGCACCGGCCAGTCGGCCTCGCCGAGGGTTTGCCTGGCACCGTCCATGGCTTGCTGGAAAAACACATCGTCTTCAGTCGAACGTCCACGCGGGCTGACATAGGTGCGGTACACCGGGAAATGCACGATCAGTTCCTGCAACGCCCGACGAATCGCACCGAGGGTCAGGTCGCGGGTCATCAGGTCATCCCGGGCCACTTGCAACAGCGCCTGGGCGACGCTTTCAAAGTCGCCGGCGAGGGAGCCGTTGAGGATCTGCTGGCGGGCCAGTTGCGCTTCCTGACGGAAATCGGCGGGCCGTTCGCTGTAGCGATTCCACAGTTCGCCCAAGGTGTCGGCGCCTTCGGGCGCGTGTTGCAGCAGCGACAGCTGATTCATGAACTCGTAACCGGTGGTGCCATCCACCGACCAGTCACGGTGCAGGGTTTCACCTTCGCCGAGGATCTTCTCGACGTAGATCGGCAGGTGCCGATCCGGCGATAGGCTGTCGACCCGCCGCCGCAATTTGCGGCAGTAACCCCGAGGGTCGGCGAGGCCGTCGATGTGGTCGATGCGCAGACCGTCAACCAGCCCTTCAGCCACCAGTTCGAAGATTTTCGCGTGGGTGGCTTCGAACACGGCAGGACGTTCGACCCGCAGGCCGCCCAGTTCGTTGATATCGAAAAAACGCCGCCAGTTGATGTCATCCGCCGCCGTGCGCCAACTGGCCAGGCGATAGCTTTGGCGTTCAAGCAACAGGTGCAGGCGCTGGAAACCTTCGGCGGTGAGTGAGTCGTAAGCGCTGAGGTTGTGCTGGATGGCCTGCAGAATCGCCGGATCGCCGGCCAGTTCACGCAGCTCTGTTTTCAGCGGTATCGCCAGACTGTGGGCGTCGGTCTGGTAGCTCAAGGTGCTGAAACGATCTGCCAGCGACTTGAGCGATTCGGCGCTCAGTGGGTCATCGGTCCTGAGCAGTTCGCCGTAATTCGTCGGGCAGATCGGGAAGTGATGCTCATAGTGCTCAACATAAAACGCACCCTTTTGCGCATCGAAGCGCAGGGGCAGGGTGCCGTCCTGCAAGGCGATGCCGTAGTCGCTGCCGAGGAAGGGCAGCAGCAACTGGCCTTCCATCAACGGGTCGGGTGAATGCCACTGGATATCGAAGAATTCGCCGTAAGGACTCAGGCGTCCCCATTCCAGCAAATCCTGCCACCAGGGATTATCGCCACCGCCGACGGCCATGTGGTTGGAGACGATGTCGAGGATCAGCCCCATGTTCAGCTCGCGCAATGCGCTGACCAAACGCCGCAGCGCCGCTTCGCCGCCCAACTCCGGGTTGACCGTGGTCGGGTCCACGACGTCGTAGCCATGCATGGACCCGGCGCGGGCACTCAGTAGCGGTGACGCATAGACATGGCTGATGCCGAGGCTGGCGAAGTACGGCACCAGCGGCACCGCATCGTCCAGCGTGAAGTCTTTATGGAACTGCAGCCGCAGGGTGGCCCGCAGCGGTTGGATAAGCGTTTGCTTCATTGGTCACGCTCGGCCGCCTGAAGCCGTGCACAGGCGAGCAGTTCCAAGCGTCGGGCGGCATCCGGGTCATCGAGCAAGGCTTCACTGTCGCCGGGCAAGCGTCGGGACCAGTTGGGGTGCGTGTCGGTGGTGCCGGGCAAGTTGGCCTGCTGCTCGATGCCCAGGGCATCTTCCAGCGGCAGCAACACCAGCGGCGCACGGGTATGACCGAGGAAACGTATCGCGGCGTCGAGCACCTGATCGGTTTCATGGGACTCTTCGCGAAAGTTCTGCGGGTCCTCGCTCAACACCCGGCGCAGGCCTTCACGCTCGCGTTCGCGGTGGTGGCGCCATTCGATTTCACCCGGGGCGTCGACCAGCCCCAGTCGGGCGTTCCAGTCAATATCACGGCCATGCCACCAGCCATTGAGCGTTGGCAGGTCATGGGTGCTGGTGGTCGCGAGGGCGTTGTCCGGCCAGTCGAGAATCGGTTTGAAGTGCGCGTTGTCCTGTTCGAACAGCAGCACGCGCATGCCGAGGATCGAACGGGCGATGAGCTTTTCTCGCAGACCGTCAGCCACAGTGCCAAGGTCTTCACCGAGGACGATGGCCTGATGGCGATGGGACTCGAGGGTCAGCAAACGCAGCAGGTCGTCCACCGGGTAATAGAGGTAGGCACCGTCGGCGGGTGATGCGCCATTGGGGATCACCCACAGCCGTTGCAGGCCCATGACGTGATCGATGCGCAGACCACCAGCGTGGGCAAAATTGGCGCGGAGCATTTCGATGAAGGCACGAAAGCCGTTGCGTACCAGACCTTCGGGCGAGAACGCGGAAATCCCCCAGCCCTGACCGGTGCGGTTGAGAATGTCCGGTGGTGCGCCCACGGTCAGCGAGGCGAGCAATTCGTCCTGACGACTCCAGGCCTGACTCCCACCGCCATCGGCACCCACCGCCAGATCGGCGATCAGGCCAATGCTCATGCCGGCGCTGCGGGCGGCGGTTTGTGCGCGTTCCAGGCAGCGGGTGATCAGCCATTGGCAGAAGGCAAAGAAGCCGATGCGCCCGGCGTTCTCTTCGGCGAATTCGGCCAGGGCCGCGCTACGCGGGTTTTGCCATTGCTCGGGCCACTGCCGCCAGTCGAGGCTTTCACCCTTGGCAGCGCGGGTTTCTTGAATGGCTTCAAAGCGGCAGTGGTTTTCCAGGGCTTCGCCAGCAGCGTGGCGGAAGCTGCTGAAGTCGGCATGCAACGGGTGTTCGCCCTGCACAAACCCTTCGTACAACGCCTGCAACAGGCGATGTTTGGCTTCGGCTGCCACGGGCCAATCAATCAACGGCAAGGCTTCGAGGTGCTTGAGTTCTGCCGCCAGGCCGGTTGCATCAATCGCGGTGCGCATCGCTCGATCACCGAGGATGGCACCCGGAGCGGCGTACAGGCTGTTGAGAAACAAGCGGCTGGACGGCGAATACGGACTGTAACGTTGGGTGTCGCTGCCGAACATCGCATGCAGTGGACTGATTGCCAGCGCTTCAGCGCCGCGTTCGCCGGCCACTCGGGCCAGGTCTTCCAGCGCCTGGGTATCGCCAAAACCGCCGTCGCCCGGACGACGCAGCGAGTACAGCTGCACGCTCAGGCCCCAGACGCGCGGGATCGGGCTGTCGACGGCATCGCCGACGCTGTAGCAGCGTGTCGGTGCCACGGCTAAGGTGAATTGCTGTCCGTCGATGCTGACGTGCTGATAACCGACCGGGATCAGGCCAGGCAGTATCGCCTCGGCATCCAGTTTCAGGTTGAGTCGCGAGCCATCTTCAAGATGGATTTCGCACGGTGTTTCGGGCTCAAAGTAATGCCCCAGGCTGAGGCCGACACCGAAGTCTGCAGTCAGCAGCGGCGGCAGGTGTCGGGTCTGTTGCACCTGCTGCAGTTCCTGCAGGCTGGCGTCGATTTCCTGGGCGCTGCCGGCCGGGTGGCCGAGTCCGGTGAGGACGTTACGCAACACCGATGGAGCGACTTTCTGTGGGCGGCCGTTGGCGTCTATCCAGTCGACAGCCAGGCCAGCTCGGCTGGCCAGTATTTCCAATTGCGCATCGCTCATGGGCGCTCTCCATCCGGGGGTAGCAAAGGGGCTGCGGCCGTGAGACTGACTAGCGCGCAATACGGGGCGAGGGTGCCCTGATCCAACAGACCGGCTGACTGTGGCGGGTATTCGAACAACAACAACGAAGCGTCGGCCTGTGGGGTGTGGACCACAGGCGTGTCGCTGAGGTTCAGGTCAATGCGCAGCTGACTGCCATCGCCCAGTCGCCAGCGCGCCGTTACTGCGCCTGTTCCCAGCACCTCGGCGCCCAGTGCTTGAGCGCCGGGCAGGCGAGGAATGATCTGCTGATGGCGGATCTGCAGCAGTTGGCGATACAGATCGTGCATGGCGGATTGTCGGGTTGATGTCAGCTCGGGGCGTGAAGCCTCAAAGGTCTGGCGCGCATTGGGGTCGGAAATCTGCTCGCGTTTGTGCGGATCAGCAAACGCGCTGAACGCTGCAAACTCGTTACGTCGTCCCTCGCGGACCCGCTCCGCCAGCTCACCGTGATGGCTGGTGAAGAACAGGAACGGTTGCTCGGCGGCGAACTCGTCGCCCATGAACATCAGCGGGATCATCGGTGACAACAGCAGTAATGCCGTGGCTGCCTTGAGCGCATCGGGGTTGGCCAGTTGATGCAGCCGTTCGCCCAAGGCGCGATTACCGATCTGGTCGTGGTTTTGCAGAAACAGCACGAAAGCACTGGGCGGCAAGTGACCGCTGGGCTCGCCACGGGTTGTACCGTGACGGGTCACGTGGCCTTGAAACACGAAGCCCTGGCTCAGGCAGCGGGCCAGTTGTTCAGTGGGGTTTTGCGCATAGTCGGCGTAATAGGCGTCGGTTTCGCCGGTCAGCAGCACGTGCAAGGCATTGTGGCCGTCGTCGTTCCACTGCGCGTCGAAGCCTTCTTCCAGCAGGCTGGCCTGGTTGTGTTCGTTTTCAACGGTCAGCCAGACATGCCTGGCCGGATCGGTTTGCTGGCGAACCTTTTGCGCCAGTTCCTGAAGAAAGTCAGGGTCTTCGATGGCGTGTACCGCGTCCAGGCGCAAGCCATCGAAGCGGTACTCAAGCAACCACATCAGCGCATTGTCGATGAAGAAGTCCCGCACCTCGCGCCGCCGGAAGTCGATGGCTGCACCCCACGGGGTGTGCTTGTCTTCGCGGAAGAAGCCCTTGGCGTAGCGATGCAGATAATTGCCGTCCGGGCCGAAGTGGTTGTAGACCACGTCGAGAATCACCGCCAGGCCATGTCCGTGGGCGGTGTCGATCAGGTGTTTGAGTTGTTCGGGAGTGCCGTAGGAGGCTTGGGGCGCGTAGGGCAACACCCCGTCGTAGCCCCAATTGCGATCGCCGGGGAACTGCGCCAGCGGCATCAATTCGATTGCACTGATGCCCAGCTCCACGAGGCGCGCCAGGTGCTGCTCGACTTCGCTGAAGCCGCCGAGCGCACCGACGTGCAATTCGTAGATTACCGCCTCATTCCACGGCCGCCCGAGCCAGGCGCTGTGTTGCCATTGATACGCAAGTGGATCGACCACCACGCTGTGGCGGTCGATATCACCGGCCTGCGCGCGGGAGGCCGGGTCGGGCACCTCCAGCTCACCGTCGATGTTGTAGCGGTAACGTGTGCCGGCGGGGCAGCGGGTGTTGATCACGAACCAGCCATCTGCCTGGGGCAGGAGTGGCAAGGACTGTCCATCTTCCAGTTCGACACTGACGTAAAACGCATCTGGCGCCCACAAGGCAAAACGCGTGTGCTCTGCGTCCAGCATGATTGCGCCGTGGGGCCAGGTCTCAAGGGTCCGTAACGGCATCTATGAAAACCTCTTAATGTTTGCCCGATTTACCCAATGCCTTGGCGACAAGCTGTTCGTAGAGTTCGGCGTACGGTTCAACCGCCTTGCACCAGTTGAAAGGCGCCGCCATGGCCCGGCAGCGCATGGCATGGAGCAGGTCGGGGAAGGCAAAAACCTTGAAGGCCCGGCTCAGGGCTTCCTCGTAACTCTCTACCGTGGATTCGTCGAACAGGAAACCGGTCACGCCGTTTTCAATGGTGTCGGCCAAACCACCGGTGTTGCGTGCCACCGGCAACGAACCGAAGCGCTGGGCGTACATCTGGCTCAGGCCGCAAGGCTCGTAACGCGAAGGCATCAGCAGGAAATCACTGCCGGCGAACATGCGACGGGCGTCGGTCTCGTTGAAACCGATGCGCACGCCGATCTGACCTGGAAAACGCACAGCCAACTCGCGCATGGCTTGTTCTTCTTCCGGTTCGCCACGACCGATGATCGCGATTTGCCCGCCAGATTTGACGATGTACTCGGAGACGGCCTCAGTCAGGTCCAGGCCTTTCTGATAGACCAGTCGCGAAACCACGGCGAACAGCGGACCTTCGCTATCGTCCAGGCCAAACAGCTTGCGCACGTGGTCGGCGTTGACCGCTTTGCCTTCCCAGTCGCCAATTTTGAAGGGGCGGAACAGGTGCGGGTCGGTGGCGGCGTCCCAGCTTTCATCGATGCCATTGGGAATACCACTGAGCAGACCTTGCTGGGTCTTGGCGGCAAGAAAACCGTCGAGACCGCAGCCGAAGGCCGGAGTGGTGATTTCCTGGGCATAGGTGGCGCTGACGGTGGTGATGTGGCTCGAATAAGCCATGCCGGCCTTGAGGAACGACATCTTGCCGTAGAACTCCATGCCTTCCTGTTGCAAGGCATGCATGGGAATACCCAGTTCCGGGCACGAGCCAAGGCTGGTCACGCCCTGATAGGCGAGGTTATGAATGGTGAACAGCGTCGGGGTGCGCTGTCCACGCCAGTGCATGTAAGCGGGCGCCAGACCGGCAGGCCAGTCATGGGCGTGCACCAGGTCCGGGCACCAGTGGATTTGTGCGAGGTTGGCGGCGATATCGGCAGCGGCCAGGCCCAGACGGGCGAAACGAATGTGGTTGTCCGGCCAGTCGCGACCGTTGTTGGCACCGTAAGGCGAACCCTCGCGCTCGTAGAGCTCGGGGCAGATCAACACGTAAATGACCAGACCGTCGGGCATGTCCATGCGCCCGATCTTGCAGGGGGGCAACGCGGCGTGACCACCGAGCTCACCAATGATATGAATCGGGTTTTCGCTGTGCAGCACTTGCGGGTAACCGGGGATCAACACGCGCACATCGTGCAAGTGAGCCATGGCTCGCGGCAGCGCTGCGGAAACGTCGCCCAGACCACCGGTTTTCACCAGATCGGCGATCTCCGAGGTGACGAACAGGACTTTCTTCTTGTTGGGATTCTGACTGGCCACCGGTGCCAGCGTCTTGGTGCCGGGGACGCTGATCGATTGGTGACTGGCGGCGCTCACGGCGCTCGTTTCGCCGACCTGCTGATGAGCACGTTCTCCCTGAATATCTAAAGCCGCACTGATCATATGAATCTCCCGTGTTGTTGATCTAATTCTTAGGTCTGGCACAAACGGTGTTTCGTGGCCAATTCCTGTGGCCGGGCGCAAACGCGCTACGCATCGGTGAGCAAGCGCTGCCAATACGATGAAGCAGAATGGCTGTAGAGATCGTTGCAAGGATTGCACCAGTCGCAACGCACCTCCTTTTCAGCTGACCCGTCACGACCGGCAAAAGTTTCGACTTTCTTTCCGCTTTGTGACCGACCGGTTTCGCCCCGCGGAACTGAGTCTAGGCCAGAACTTAGAGCGGGCGAGGCCAGATGGCAAAATTGTTCGACAATCGGTTCAAAGAGGTACGGACGTACCGCCTTGAGGGAGAAACGCACCGACGAAGGGCATGTTTTTTTACCTTTTTGCCTCAAAAAAAAGTCGAGATGTCACATGAATGTGCGAAGCGCGGCAAGGCTCACGCACCGTTGTGGTGCGCAGGCTAAGTCCCGTCTTTGGCCGAACCGCTGCCTTACGGTCCGCCTTGATGCCTTGTTATAGTCCGGGCCTCATTTTCTGCCCGGTAAAAGGATCACTGCCATGTCTCAGTACACTGCATTCACCGTCGAACTGGCCGATAAAATCGCCCATGTGCAGATCAACCGGCCAGAAAAGATCAATTCGATGAATGCCGCGTTCTGGAGCGAGATCATCGAGATTTTCCAGTGGGTCGACGACACCGACGAAGTCCGGGTGGTGGTGCTCAGTGGTGCGGGCAAGCATTTTTCTTCTGGCATCGACCTGATGATGCTGGCTGGCGTGGCCAATGAACTGGGCAAGGACGTGGGGCGCAACGCGCGCCTGCTGCGCCGCAAGATCCTCGCCCTGCAAGCGTCTTTCAATGCCGTCGACAATTGCCGCAAGCCGGTACTGGCGGCGGTTCAGGGTTATTGCCTGGGCGGCGCCATAGATTTGATTGCGGCTTGCGACATGCGTTACGCCGCCGAAGACGCGCAATTCTCGATCAAGGAAATCGACATCGGCATGGCGGCCGACGTTGGCACTTTGCAACGCTTGCCGCGGATCATTGGTGACGGCATGCTGCGTGAACTGGCTTACACTGGTCGCACGTTCGGTGCCGAAGAAGCGCGTGGCATGGGCCTGGTCAATCGCGTTTACAGCGACACCGCCAGCCTGCTCGACGGTGTCATGGGCATTGCCCGTGAGATCGCCGGCAAGTCGCCGATTGCGATTACCGGCACCAAAGAAATGATCAGCTACATGCGCGACCATCGTATCGACGACGGCCTCGAATACGTCGCCACCTGGAACGCCGCCATGCTGCAATCCAACGATTTGCGCGTGGCCATGGCCGCCCATATGAGCAAACAGAAACCCGAATTTCTGGACTGATTAAAAATGACTTCACGCTGGACCACTGCAGTACTGGACACCGATCAACCCGGCGGTTGGGCCGTGGCGCGCAGCCCCGAAGGCTTTCTGTTCGATGACAATGGCGCGCTGTTCCCCCGCGAATGGCTCAAGCGCCAGGACCTGTCGATCCTTGCTGAACATGGCATCGGTCATCTGGACGGCGACCCGGTCTATTTACTGGAGCTGCGCAGTCACAGCGACGTGCCGGGCTGCAACTGGAAAGGCCTGCGGGCGTTCATGCTCGAAGGCGACCATACGGTTTACAAGGTGCTCGGTTATGCCGCACAAATCGGCACCTGGGCCCGCGAACACCGCTTTTGCGGTAACTGCGGACAGGCGATGACCCAAGTGACCCGGGAACGGGCGATGTATTGCGAACCGTGTGATATACGCAGCTACCCGCGCATTTCGCCGAGCATGATCGTGCTGGTGACCCGGGGCGATGAGGTCCTGCTGGCGCGTTCGCCGCGCTTTGTCACCGGGGTCTACAGCACGTTGGCGGGGTTTGCCGAACCGGGTGAATCGGCCGAAGACTGCCTGATTCGCGAAGTCCGCGAAGAAGTGCAGATCGAGGTCAAGAACATCCAGTACATGGGCAGCCAGTGCTGGCCGTTCCCGCATTCGATGATGCTGGGTTTCCATGCCGAATACGCCGGCGGCGAGATTGTGTGTCAGGAAGACGAGATCGAAGACGCCCAGTGGTTCAACGTTCATGAGCTGCCGCCGTTGCCGGCGTCACGCTCGATTGCCCGTTACTTGATCGACGTCTATGTGGCGCGGCGCTTAGGCCACGCTGAACCAGTGTTGCCAGGCTAACCGCACGGTCAAGCCGAGCACCACGGTGATGAACACCGGGCGAATGAACTTCGCACCGCCGCTGATGGCGGTGCGAGCCCCGAAGAACGCCCCGACCATCACCGACAGGCCCATGCTCAGGCCGATGATCCAGTCCACCTGCCCGGAAAACACGAACACCGACAGTGCCGCAATGTTGCTGACGAAGTTCATGCTGCGCGCCACGCCGCTGGCCTTCACCAGGTCGATGGGGTACATCAGCATCGTGCTGACGGTCCAGAACGCGCCCGTTCCGGGACCGGCCACGCCGTCGTAAAAGCCCAGCCCGAATCCTTGGGTCGATTGCCACTTTTTCTTGATCGGTGCGTCGCTGTCCAGCGGTGCTTTCGGCGTTCCGCCAAACAACAGATAGACGCCGCAGCCGAAAACGATCACCGGGAGCATCTTGTTCAACCATTCGGCGGGCAGGTAGTGAGCGACCACGGCACCGGTCAACGCGCCCACCAGCGTGCCGACAATGGCGTGCATCCACTGCCTTGGATGGAACAGCTTGCGTCGGTAGAAGGTGAAACTGGCGGTGGCCGAGCCGAACGTCGAACTGAGTTTGTTGGTGCCCAGCACCAGATGCGGCGGCAGGCCTGCGGTCAGCAGCGCCGGGGTGGTCAACAAACCACCGCCGCCGGCAATGGCGTCGATGAAACCGGCAATGAAAGCGACAAGGGCCAGAATGGCCAGGGTGGTGAGGTCAACACTGAGTTCGAAAGGCATGGAATCGGCTTATTCGGCGGGGTGCAGGACAGGGCTGCGGGGAAGGGCCGATATCTTACGCATATCCACCCTTTGCGGCGACCCGTCCGGCCCCTTCGCGAGCAAGCCCGCTCCCACATTTAACCTCATTCTTCTATGGGAACACGGTTAAATGTGGGAGCGGGCTTGCTCGCGAAGGTGTCCTCCCAGGCGCTACATCAGTCTGCCTTTGGCCCATTGCCGATCTGCCACACAAACGGCGGCTCGGTCCCGTTGATCGCCCAATCCCCGACTATCCGGGCCTTGTAGATCACCGGATTGTGCGACGACACCGTCCGCGCATTGCGCCAGTGCCGGTCCAGCGATTTACCCACCCGAGTATCCGAAGCCCCCAGTGCATTGAACAGCTCTGTGGTCGCTCGCTGTATCAGCTCCGACACCACCACCTGAGCCTTGGCCGATTCGATTTCCGCCGCGACATTTGCCTCTTGTTCCAAGGCGTCATCACCCGAGAATCGCGCCAGATAAGCCCGCTGCGCCGGTTGTGCAGCCCTCAAGGCGCTGGCCTCAGCCGCATACACCAGTGCTGCAATCTCACCGACCACTTGCTGCACCTGCGAATCCTGGCTGACATGCTGCGCATTGCCATGGCTGTAGATGCGTTTGCGTTTACGCACCTGATGAGCCACATCGCGCAACGCCGCACGACCAATCCCCGCCAGGGTCGCCAGCAGCACCAGCTGATAAAAAGCGGTCTGGTATTTGAAGCGGGTGGCGAAGTCGATGATGTTCTCGGCCTCCACGTCAGCATCGATAAACCGTGAAGTACCGCTGCCTGTGGTGCGCTGGCCGAAACCGTCCCAGTCGTCGCTCTGCACGATGCCGGGTTGGCGGGTTCGGACGGCGGCAATCACGTCGCCGCCGGTGTCGCTGCGTTGCGCATACACATCGATCCAGTCGGAAAACAGGCTGCCGGTGCTGTAGAACTTCTCACCGTTGAGCCGCCACTGATCACCGTGAGGTGAGACTTTAGTGATGACATCGCCAATTGCCACGCTGCCGATTTCGGTCCAGGCATTGCCGGCGATGTCACCGTCGACGAAGCGTTTGAACCACAGATCCCGCGCCGGCCCGGGCGCCGAGTTCAAACGATCCTCGGCAAAGGCGAAATGCCCACGCAGGGCTTGAGGCACGTTGGAATCGGCTTCGGCCAATTCGATCAGCAGCTCAAACAGTTGTGGCACAGAGGCGCCGCCACCGCCGTATTCAACCGGAATCCGTACGGCGCCGAAACCGGCGTCCTTGAGCCACTGAATCGGTTCGTGCGGCAGGCTGCGGGACTGTTCACGCTCAACGGCACCGGCGGCGATGCGTTGGAAAATTGGCCGGAACCTGGCGGCCAGCGCTTCGTAGTCGGTGCCAGTGGACAGCGGATTGATTACCTGGTGTTCGGTCATGGGACGGCTCCTTGGATCGGCAGTAGAAAGTGTTGCGTCTGCCAGGGGCAATTGCATGGTCCATGCCGAAGCTCGCGGGGCAGGATTTACGGGAGGAATGGGATGTCGGCACGCAGTGAATTGTTGCTGTACCAACAGTGCATCAGCAATCTGTCTCAGGCACACCACACTTTGTGGCGAGGGGGTTTACCCCCCGTTGGACTGCGCAGCAGTCCCATTTTTTGGGGCCGCTTCGCGACCCAACGGGGGTAAACCCCCTCGCCACAGTGTTCGCCCACTCCAAGATTTCAGCGCTGGCACGGTTGCTGCTCTTGCCTCAGGACTTCCCTAAAGTCCCGAGGACATGCCAATGAGTCAGCAAGCCGTCAAATTTGCCTACTGGGTGCCGAACGTCAGCGGCGGGCTGGTGGTCAGCAAGATCGAGCAACGCACCCACTGGGGCATCGACTACAACCGCAAACTGGCGCAACTGGCCGAAGAGGCGGGGTTTGAATACGCCCTGACGCAGATCCGCTTCACGGCCGGTTACGGCGCTGAGTATCAACACGAATCCGTCGCCTTCAGCCACGCGTTGCTGGCCGCCACCACCCAACTGAAAGTGATCGCCGCGATCCTGCCCGGCCCTTGGCAACCGGCGCTGGCGGCCAAGCAATTGGCAACCATCGACCAACTGACTAACGGCCGGGTGGCGGTGAACATTGTCAGTGGCTGGTTCAAGGGTGAATTCCAGGCGATTGGCGAACACTGGCTGGAACACGACGAGCGTTATCGCCGCTCCGAAGAATTCATCCGCTCGCTGAAGGGTATCTGGAGCCAGGACAACTTTACTTTTCGCGGTGACTTCTACCGCTTCGACAACTACAGCCTCAAACCCAAACCGCTGGGTCAGCCGGAAATCTTCCAGGGTGGCAGTTCCCGCGCGGCTCGGGACATGGCGGCACGGGTTTCGGACTGGTACTTCACCAACGGCAACACCCCGGAAGGCATCAAGGCCCAGGTCGATGACATCCGCGCCAAGGCGGCGGCCAACAATCATTCGGTGAAAGTGGGCGTGAACGCGTTTGTCATTGCTCGCGACACTGAAGAAGAAGCGCGAGCCGTGCTGGCGCAGATTATCGATCAGGCGGACCCGGAGGCGGTGAATGCGTTTGGCGATGCG
Source organism: Pseudomonas sp. GL-B-26 (assembly GCF_019947405.1). Lineage (NCBI taxonomy): Bacteria > Pseudomonadati > Pseudomonadota > Gammaproteobacteria > Pseudomonadales > Pseudomonadaceae > Pseudomonas > Pseudomonas sp. GL-B-26. Next base: position 91,628 of record NZ_JAGYGJ010000007.1, read on the forward strand.
GCGAAGCAGGCGGGCAGGGCGTCACCTGAGGGCGAGGGCAACTGGGCCAAGTCGACGTTCGAGGATCTGGTGCAGTACAACGACGGTTTCAAGACCAACCTGATCGGTACGCCGCAGCAGATTGCCGAGCGGATCGTTGCGCTGAAAGCGGTGGGCGTGGATCTGGTGTTGGCGGGGTTTCTGCACTTTCAGGAAGAAGTGGAATATTTCGGCAAGCGGGTATTGCCGTTGGTGCGTGAGCTGGAAGCCAAGACAGGTGTGAAGCCGCAAGCTGCGGTCGCCTGATCACCACAAAAACAATGTGGGAGCGGGCTTGCTCGCGAAGGGTCCATCAGATTCAACATCTATGTTGACTGACACACCGCTTTCGCGAGCAAGCCCGCTCCCACATTTGGTCTATGTGAAGTTACAGGCCCAGGTCGGACAGACTTGGATGGTCGTCAGGACGGCGGCCCAGCGGCCAGTGGAACTTGCGGTCGCTTTCCTTGATCGGCATGTCGTTGATGCAGGCAAACCGATTGGCCATCAAACCGTTCTCGTCGAACTCCCAGTTTTCGTTGCCGTACGAGCGAAACCAGTTGCCCGAGTCGTCGTGCCATTCGTAGGCATAACGCACGGCGATGCGGTTGCCGGTAAAGGCCCAAAGTTCTTTGATCAGGCGGTAATCCAGTTCCTTGGCCCATTTGCGCGTCAGGAAACCTTTGGCTTCTTCGCGGTTGTAGGCAAACTCGGCGCGGTTACGCCATTTGGTGTCCAGGGTGTAGGCCAGCGACACGCGTTCCGGGTCGCGGGAGTTCCAGCCGTCTTCGGCCAGGCGTACTTTTTCAATGGCCGATTCACGGGTGAATGGCGGCAATGGCGGACGAACTTCGGCATTAGACATTAATAGTCTCCCTATCAAAGTAAAGTTCTAGCAAGTTGTCGGGCTTGGTTAAAGTGTTACAGGTCCAATAACTTTCGCGCCATGCATTGCGCATTATCGGCGGCACTGTGATCACCCATGACAAGCGCCACGGTAATGGCGCCGTCGATCAGGATCAGCAGCTGTTTGGCCAGCGTCTCCGGGTCTGTGGCGCCATGTTCGGTGCAGAGCTCGCGCACGTAGTCGAGCAGCTTCTGTTTGTGGTCTTTGGCAACAAGCCGAACCGGGTCTTGCGGGTCGCCGGTTTCGCCGCTGGTATTGATGAATGCGCAGCCACGGAAGCCTTCGGAGGCGAACCAGGCCTTGAGTACGGTAAACAGGTTAAGCAGGCGGTCGGCCGGCGTTTCAGCCTGGTCGACTTCGCTTCTGTACCAATGCATCCAGCGCACATCGCGGCGTTGCAGGGCCGCGACGGTGAGCTCCTCCTTGTTGGCGAAGTAGCGGTAAATACTCTTTCTGGAGACGCCGGCGGTTTTCACCAGAAGATCCATCCCGGTGGCAGCGATGCCACTTTTGTAGATCAACTTTTCGGTGACATCCAGAATGATGTCGCGTGTGTCGTTGCTGGTTATTTCGTTCATGTGGCAAACAGTAGAACGATCGTTCTCCTTGGTCAAGCGAATATTTTTGTCGTCTGAAAAATCGCCTTCGCGAGCAAGCCCGCTCCCACAGGGGAATGCATTTCAAATGTGGGAGTGGGCTTGCTCGCGATAGGGCTATTACAGTCAGTAACAAGACCCGAACCGATCCATGGTGTAAGCTCTCGGGTTCTTCGGATTCGACCTTTTTGCGAGCCCTATGCCGTCGCTTTTCAAACGCTCTCTGCTGCCCAAACTGCGCAGTTTTCCGCTGACCGCCGATGCCGTCACCATTCTTTCCGGCGCTGCCGAGTTTCGCCGGTGCCTGCTGGAAAAGATCGCCAGCGCCACCCGGCGCATCTATATCGTCGCGCTCTATCTGCAACAGGATGAAGCCGGCCAGGAAATTCTCGATGCCTTGCACGCGGCCAAACTGGCGCGTCCGGAACTGGACGTGGTGGTGGTCGTTGACTGGCTGCGCGCTCAGCGCGGCTTGATCGGCGCCGGCAAGCAGCCGGGCAACTCGGCCTGGTATCAGGAAACCACGCGGACTCATGCCAGTGAAGTGCCGGTGTATGGCGTTCCCGTGCAGACCCGTGAGCTGTTCGGTGTGCTGCATTTGAAAGGCTTCGTGATCGATGATTGTGTGATCTACAGCGGCGCGAGTCTGAACAACGTCTATTTGCACAAGTTCGACAAATACCGCTACGACCGTTATCACGTGCTGCAGAACAGCGCCCTGGCCGATTCGATGCAACACCTGGTCCAGCACGGCCTGATCGCCTCAAAAGCGGTGCATCGTCTCGATTTGCCGAACCTGCCGACCACCCGCAGCCTGCGCAACGACATCGGCGACCTGCGCAGCCGCCTCAAGCACGCGGCGTACGACACCACGACAGGCACCACGCAAAAGGGTGGTTTGTCGGTCAGCCCATTGCTCGGTGTCGGCAAGAACAACCCGTTGAGCCGGGTGATCTGCGAGTTAATCGCCAGCGCTCAGCATCAACTGACCATCTGCACGCCGTACTTCAACCTGCCGCTGCCTGTGACCCGGGAAATCAACCGGGCACTGGCGCGAGGCGTGAAGATCGACATCATCGTCGGCGACAAGACGGCCAACGACTTCTACATCCCGCCGAGCGAACCGTTCAAGGTGATTTCGGCGCTGCCTTATCTTTACGAGATCAGCCTGCGGCGTTTCGCCAAGCGTCATCATCGCAGCGTCGACAGCGGCCAGTTGAACCTGCATCTGTGGCGTGACGGCGACAACACCTATCACCTCAAGGGGATGTGGATCGATCAGCGCTACACCTTGCTGACCGGCAACAACCTCAACCCGCGGGCATTCCGACTCGACCTGGAAAACGCCTTGCTGATTGATGATCCGAAAGGCGAACTGCTGGAGCCGCGTCGTAAAGAGCTGGCAGAGATTTTCGAGAATACCCGACGGATCGAGCGTTATCAGGAACTGGAAACGCTGCTGGAATACCCGGCGGGGGTGGCCAAGTTTCTCAAGCGCGTGAGTCGTGTGCGGATCGAGCGGTTGTTGTACCGGATTCTGTAGCACGCCAGGGCAAATGTGTTGCCTTTCAAAACGCCTTCGCGAGCAAGCCCCGCATTCGTCTGAACAACGCGGTCAACTGTGGGAGCGGGCTTGCTCGCGAAAGGGCCAGCTCAAACACTACAAATCTCAGTTCAACCCCAACTTCCCACGCAACGTCGACAAATCCTCTGCCAGTGTATTCACCGGCCCGACCAGTGCCTTGCGGTCGTTTTCCCTCACCTTGTCATACGTCTCGAAACCACCGTCCTTGGTTTTGTACTTGGCCAGCGTCTTGTTCACCGTAGCGAAGTTCTTGTCGACTTTGGCAATGAAGGCCGCGTCCTGCTTTTCGATCTGCGGACGGAACAAATCGACGATTTTCTTCGCGCCGTCGATGTTGCCCTGGAAGTCATAAAGGTCGGTGTGGCTGTAGCGATCTTCTTCACCGGAGATCTTGGTCGCAGCAACTTCTTCAAGCAGCGCCGCAGCGCCGCCCACCACTTTTTCTGGCGGGAAGGTCAGGCCGGCGACGCGGGTTTGCAGGTCTTTCACGTCTTTGTTCAAGCCATCGGCCAGTTCGCCAAGGCCCTGGGTGCTGTTTTCCGAAAACAGTGAGTATTCGATACGGTGGAAACCGGTGAAGTCGGAGGCGCCCACGCCTTTTTCGTGGTCATCGACGCGAGAGTCGATGGACGCATCCAGGTCACTGAACAACTCGGCAATCGGCTCGATCGACTCGTAATAGACGCGGGTCGGGGCGTAGAGCTTTTTGGCGGTCGCCAGGTCGCCTTTTTTCACGGCGTCGGTGAACTGTTGGGTGTGGCTGGCCAGCTCATCGAGCTGTTCCGTCACATAAATCTTGTAGTCCGAGATCGGCCCCACCAACTCCAGCGGCGCCGGCGCCGGCGCCGCGAAAGCCGAAAGCGGGGTGTTGAGCAAACCAAGGGTCAGCAGTAACGCGAGGGGCGACTTTTTCATAGGGCGGTTCCGTGGTGGGGATGGGTTATGCGGTTGCTTTTGGCGGAAGAGTTGGTTGCGTGGCGTCAAGCAGGGAACGGCCGATAAAATCCTTGTCGCCCGTCACGCCGGGCAGGGTGAAGAAATACCCGCCGCCGACCGGTTTGAGGTATTCCTCCAGCGGCTCGCCGTTGAGTCGGGTTTGCACGGTGATGAAGCCTTTTTGCAGATCCGCCTGATAGCAGATGAACAGCAGACCCATGTCCAGCTGACCGTTCTTGTTCACGCCGTTGGAGTAGTTGAACGGCCGGCGCAGGATCAGGTTGGCCTGGGTCGCGGCGGTGCGCGGGTTGGCCAGGCGGATATGCGCGTCAAGCTTGGTCAGCTTGCCTTCAGGGTCCTTGGCATAGTCCGGGACCTGGGTTTCGTGCTCGCCGCCCATCGGCGCGCCGGTGCTCTTGACCCGGCCGAGAATGCTTTCCTGTTCTTGCAGCGGCGTGCGGTCCCAACGCTCGACGAAGTTGCGGATGATCCGCACCGCTTGATAGCTGCCATTGGCCGCCCAGGCCGGTTCGTCAGTGCCGGACTGGACCCAGACGATGCTGTCCATGGCCTTGGCATCGTTGGAATTCGGGTTGGCTGAGCCGTCACGAAAACCGAGAAAGTTGCGTGCACTTTGCGCTGGCACACCGGGTTTGGCCGGGGCTTGCGGCGGCACGCTGCCTTCCTGTTTCCAGCGCACCAGGAGCAAGTCCGGCAGGTTTTTCACGATGTCGCGCAGGGCGTGGATGTTGGTGTCGGTGGTGTTGGAGCAGAACTGCAAACTGAGGTCGCCGTGGCAGCAATCGGCTTCCAGGGCATCGTTGGGGAAACCGACCATGCGGATCAGCCGCTTGGGTTTGGCGGCGGCCAGGCCGAAGCGCTCATCGAACAACGACTCGCCCACCGACACGGTGATGGTCAAGTTGTCCGGTGTGACTACCGGGCCAAGAATTCCCGAATCCACCGGCGGCAGTTTCGGATTGACCTGCGTGACCGGGCCGCCCTTCATCAGGAAGGCGATGCGCTCGTTGAGGGTGCGAAACAACCGCTCCAGGTCTTCGCGGTCGCTGGCCAATACATCAAACGACACCAACATGCCGCAGGCCGGGCGCAAGGTGACGATGCCGGTCTGGTGCTTGCCGTGGAACGCGTGGCGGTCTTCGGTCTTGTCGCTGCTCGGCGCTTCGGTCACTTGTGCCGGGCTGGCGGCCATGGCCGGGCAACTGAGTGCGGTGCCGGCCAATGCCACGCCAGCGGCGCCCATGCCCATCAATACCCGGCGACGCTGAAGGTTGAATTGCTCTGAATCGTTCATCGGTTTGTTCTTCTGCTTACAGGCCGGAAAGGCCAAGGGCGGGATCGATTCCATCGAGTGCATCGGCCAGAGCCTTGGCCTTGTCGGCGATCTGTTGGCGCTGCTCGGCACTGACGCTGTCGTAGCTCGCATAGCCGTCATTGACCTTGAAGCCATTGAACTCGGCGTCGAGGGCAGTGACGGCGCTGTCGATCTTCGGCAGCAGTTCGGCGGCGGATTTGTTCAGCAACGGACGCAACAGGTCGACGACTTTGCGGGTGGCGTCGAGGTTGGCGGCAAACCCGTTCAGGTCGGTGTGGCTGTAGCGTTCTTCTTCACCACTGCTGGCGCGTACGTCGGCCATGCTGTTGAGAATGCTCACCAGTTGTTCAGGCGGTAGCGAATGGGCCAGCAATTGTTGTTTGAGCGTGGTGACGTCGGTGATCAGACGCTGGGCAACGGGCGTCAGACCGTCGAGATTGCGTTGCTGGAACAGTGCGTATTCGATCCGGTGGAAACCGGTGAAGCCCGGATCCTGCTCGCGTTTCTCGAAGTAATCGGCACGGGCATTGATCGTGTTGTCCAGATCGGCCAGACGCTGGGCGGCCGGGGCGATCCGTTGATACGCGGCGCGGGCTGGCACATACAAGGCTTGCGCCTGAGTGAGGTCGCCGGCTTCGATAGCGTGTTCAAGGGCGGTGACGGCTTTGATCAGCGCGCTGCTCTGAGTGCTCAGGTAAACGCGGAATTCAGACAGTGGGCCAACAAAGGCCACCATCGACGGTTTGGCTTTGGCCGCAGCGTCTGAAGCGGCCGTCGGGCTGACGTGCAGGGTGCCGCGCGGATTGCTCAGCAGCCCGCACGTGATCGCATAGTCACCGGGCAACAGGTTGGCATTGATCACCTGGCTCAGGCCGGGGGCGATGTTTTCCCGTTCTTCGACCACTAGCACACCGTCGAGAATCTCCCATTCGACGGCTCGGTCCGAGCGATTGACGATGCGGAAGCTGGCGCGGCCGGCCGGGACGCTCAGTGCATTCGGCTCGCAGCTGTGCGGGTGGATAGTCACCAGCACTTCGTTTTGGTTGGCCTGACGCTTGGCGGCGGCCACTTTCGAGGCGTAGTAGAACAGGCCACCGGCGGCGATCATCACGATCACCGAACCGGCCACCGCCCAGCGCAAGGCACGGGGAGGGGATGCCTGAGGAGAGGCTTGATTTGGCATGGGTGCCCTTACTGACTGGATACGGAAGAAGGTTGTTTAGCCGGTGCCGGTGCCGGTGCCGGTGCCGGTGCCGGTGCCGGGAGAAAAAACACAACCAGCGCCACCACCAGATAAATCAGATACGCCCCGAGGGTGCTGACGGTCGGCGCGTCCTGGTAACCGAACATGCCGGCCAGCACTGCGCCCAGCGGGCCATCCATCGGCAGCGTTGCGCTGAAGTCGAATAGCACGGTTTGCAGGTGATTCCAGACTCCGGCTTCATGCAGCGCTTGCACCGAGTTGGCGAGGATCCCGGCGGCGACCACCAGAATGAACAACCCGGTCCAGCGGAAGAACGCCCCCAGGTTCAGGCGCATGCTGCCGGTGTAGATCAGGAAGCCGACAATGATCGCCAGGATCAGGCCGAGCAGGGCACCAATCGGTGCTGCCGGGCCCTCGCTCTGCTGGAACACCGCGAGCAGGAAGAACACCGTTTCCAGACCTTCTCGGGCCACGGCGAAAAACACCATGGCGATCAGCGCCGTGACCTGGTGCCTGGAACCGGTCAGTGCGTGATCGAGAGAAGCGTGCAGTGAATGTTTGATCGAACGCGCGACTTTGCGCATCCAGAACACCATGGAGCTGAGAATGCCCACGGCGACCAGGCCGACCACGCCTTCAAACAGTTCCTGTTGTTTTTGCGGGAACTCGGCACTGACCAGTTCCAGGCCACCGCCCACCAGCAGGGCCAGGGCCGCGGCGAGGAAAACGCCAATCCACACCGCCGGCATCCATTGGCCGCGGCCGGTCTGCTTGAGGTAGCTGGCGATGATGCCAACGATCAGCGCGGCTTCAATGCCTTCGCGCAACATGATCAGAAAAGGAACGAGCATTCAGCACCGTGGCGTCATTCGATAGGGTGCTAATTTGTAACATAATGACACTCATTACCAAATGGCAATCATTGGCATTTACCTGAACCTAACCTGAACAACTTTGCACATCACACCATCCCCTGTGGGAGCGGGCTTGCTCGCGAAGGGGCCGTGTCAGTCAGCATTGATGTTGAATGACACACAGCATTCGCGAGCAAGCCCGCTCCCACAGGGTTCTGCGCTAAGATGCCGGCACTCAAACAAGAACAAGGCTTGCCTCGGTCAATGTCGGAAAAAGACACCATCTCCATTCAACTGGTGCGTGAAGCGCTGTTGCAAAGTTGCGCCCCCGGAGCGACCACCGATGAGGTGTTGAACAAGGTCGGCATCGATCCGGCGCTGCTGGAAACCACCACCGCCCGCGTACCAGCCACTGCTTACGCAAGGCTGTGGCGCTTGTTGGCCCGGCGCCGGGACGATGAGTTTTTTGGCATGGACCCGCGCAAACTCAAATCAGGCAGCCTGGAGTTTCTCTGTCGCTGCTCCATGGTCCAGCCGAGTTTGGCTGCCGGCCTGACCTCGGGTTTGAGCTTTCTGTCGTTGATGCTCGAACACCTGCCTGCACAGTTGGTTCGTCAGCAAAGCCTGGCGGAAATCGTCCTGCTCGAAGACGACCAGGACCCGCGCCGCGCCTTCACGTATTTCACTTACTGGATGATCGTTCACGGCGTCGCCTGCTGGCTGGCGGGGCGGCGTATTCCAATCCTGGCCATCGAGTTGCGCTGCCCGACACCGGACTTCTGCGATGACTATCAGGTGATGTTCTCCGAGAACCTGCGTTTCGACCGGCCGCGTACGCGGATGATTTTCTCCGCCGAGTGCCTGGATTTGCCGATCAAGCGCAGCCCGGAAGAACTCAAGCGTTTCCTCGCCCATGCGCCGGCCAATATTCTGGTCAAGTACCGTGATCCAGAGAGCCTGGCCAGCCGGATCAAACACGATTTGCGGAAACTGCCCGCCGAACACTGGCCGGAAACCGAACCCCTGGCACAACAGCTGTGCATGTCGGCTTCCACCCTGCGTCGGCGCCTGGCCGAAGAGGGCCAGACTTACCAGGGGCTCAAGGACAGCGTGCGCAAGGAATTGGCGATTGTCTGGCTGGCAGAACCCTCTATCAGCTTTGCCGAGATCGCCACGCGTTTGGGTTTTGCCGACGCCAGTTCGTTCTACAAGGCGTTTCGCAAGTGGTCGGGGTCAAATCCCGGGCACTACCGCAGCCTGATTCTGAATGAGGCGAGCTGATCCAGACCTTGTATTGATTGGTTTGACGCCTTCGCGAGCAAGCCCGCTCCCACATTTGGAATGCATTCCCCTGTGGGAGCGGCGGTGCGACGATTCGACTTGCTCGCGAAGAGGCCATTCCTGACGACACACCTCTCGGATCTTGGCCAAACCAGTCACGCAACTTGATAGCTTTGACCATTGTCCCGCGCCCCGCGCAGAGCGAGTATTTCCCTGTTATTCAAGGTTCCCCCAGCCTAATAAAAATACAAAGGGATTCTGGCAATGCGCGATTATTTGTCTGCTACATCACAGTTCAATTATCAGCACACCGTCGACGCCGCACTCGCGGGCGATTTGACTGCCCTCAACGCCTGTGTCGAGTGTTGCGACCGGCATGCCTTGCCGGGGCGCATCGCGCTGTTCTGGGAAGGCCGCGACGGCGCCAGCGCGACCTACACCTTCAGCGACTTGCAGGACAAAGCCGCGCGTTTCGCCAATTTCCTCCTGGCCCAGGGCGTGAAAAAAGGCGACAAGGTTGCCGGTCTCCTGCCACGTAACATCGAATTGCTGATTACCGTCTTCGCCACCTGGCGCATCGGCGCGGTCTACCAGCCGCTGTTCACGGCATTCGGCCCGAAAGCCATCGAACACCGCCTCAGCTCCTCTGGCGCCAAAGTGGTGGTCACCGACGCCGGCAATCGCTCTAAACTCTCTGAAGTCGCCGACTGCCCGACCATCGTCACCGTCACCGGCCCCAAAGGCCAAGGCATCGTCCGCGGCGATTACAGCTTCTGGGCCGAACTGGCCAATTATTCTCCTGTGTGCGAACCGGTCCTGCTGACCGGTGAAGACCCGTTCCTGCTGATGTTCACCTCGGGCACCACCGGTCCGTCGAAAGCGCTGTCCGTACCGCTCAAGGCCATCGTCGCCTTCCAGAGTTACACCCGTGACGCCGTGGACTTGCGCCCCGAAGACGCCTTCTGGAACGTCGCCGATCCGGGTTGGGCCTATGGCATCTATTTCGGTGTCACAGGTCCCATGGCCATGGGGCATCCGATCACCTTTTACGATGGCCCGTTCACCCTCGAAAGCACCTGCCGGGTGATCAACAAATACGGGATCACCAACCTCACCGGTTCGCCGACGGCCTATCGTCTGTTGATCGCGGGTGGCGACGAATTCGCCAAGTCGATCAAGGGCAAACTGCGCATCGTCAGCAGCGCCGGCGAGCCGCTGAATCCGGAAGTGATTCGCTGGTTCGCCGACAACCTCGGCGTTGTCATTCACGACCATTACGGCCAGACCGAACTGGGCATGGTCCTGTGCAATCACCATGGCCTCGAGCATCCGATCCACATGGGCGCCGCCGGTTTCGCCTCGCCGGGCCACCGCATCGTGGTGCTGGATGACGAGTACAAAGAACTCGGCGTCGGCCAGCCGGGCATTCTGGCCATCGATCGTACCCAGTCGCCGATGTGCTGGTTCGCCGGTTACGAAGGCGCACCGACCAAGGCCTTCGTCGGCAACTATTACCTGAGCGGCGACACCGTCGAGTGGAACCCGGACGGCAGCATCAGCTTCGTCGGCCGCAGCGACGACGTGATCACCACCTCCGGTTATCGCGTCGGTCCGTTCGACGTGGAAAGCGCGTTGATCGAACACCCTGCCGTGGTCGAAGCGGCCGTGGTCGGCAAGCCCGATCCGGAACGCACTGAACTGGTCAAAGCCTTTGTCGTGCTCAGCGCGCAATACCGCGCTGCACCGGAACTGGCCGAAGAATTGCGCCAACACGTGCGCAAACGACTGGCCGCGCACTCGTACCCCCGCGAAATCGAATTTGTCAGCGAATTGCCGAAAACCCCTAGCGGCAAATTGCAGCGCTTTATCTTGCGCAATCAGGAAATCGCCAAGGCTCAAGAGGCCGCCGCGAAGAACGTTTCAGCTTGAATCCAAGGAAACAATGATGCAGATCGAAAACAAGGTTTTTCTCGTCACCGGCGGTGCGTCGGGCCTCGGTGCGGCCACGGCTGAAATGCTGGTCGCGGCGGGCGCCAAAGTTATGTTGGTGGATATGAACGCCGAAGCCGTTGCGGCCCAGGCTGAACGTCTCGGCGCGCAAAGCGTGGTGGCGGACATCAGCAACGAAGCGGCGGCGGAAGCCGCTGTGCAGGCGACGGTCAAAGCCTTCGGTGGCCTGAATGGTCTGGTCAACTGCGCCGGTATCGTGCGCGGTGAGAAGATCCTCGGCAAGAACGGCCCACACGTGTTGGCCAATTTCAGCCAGGTGATCAACGTCAACCTGATCGGCAGTTTCAACATGCTGCGCCTGGCCGCTGCGGCGATTGCCGAAACCGAAGCAGATGCTGACGGCGAGCGCGGTGTGATCATCAACACCGCCTCGGCTGCAGCCTATGACGGCCAGATCGGCCAGGCCGCGTATGCCGCCTCCAAAGGCGCGATCGTCAGCCTGACCTTGCCCGCCGCCCGTGAACTGGCGCGCTTCGGCATCCGCGTGATGACCATCGCCCCGGGCATTTTCGAAACCCCGATGATGGCCGGCATGACCCCGGAAGTCCGCGCGTCCCTGGCGGCTGGCGTGCCGTTTCCGCCGCGTCTGGGCAAACCAGGCGAGTATGCCGGGCTGGTCAGGCATATCATTGAAAACAGCATGCTCAATGGCGAGGTGATCCGTCTCGACGGTGCCTTGCGCATGGCCGCCAAGTAAGGAGGATTTGTCATGACTATTTCCAACGATCCCATTGTTATCGTCAGCGCCGTCCGCACCCCGATGGGTGGTTTCCAGGGCGAACTGAAAAGCCTGACCGCGCCGCAACTCGGTGCTGCGGCGATTCGCGCTGCCGTTGAGCGTGCCGGTGTGGCGTCAGACTCGGTTGAAGAAGTGCTGTTCGGTTGCGTCCTTTCCGCCGGCCTCGGCCAGGCCCCGGCGCGCCAGGCCGCATTGGGCGCCGGGCTGGATAAATCAACCCGCTGCACCACCCTGAACAAGATGTGCGGTTCGGGCATGGAAGCGGCCATTCTGGCCCACGACATGCTGGTGGCCGGCAGCGCCGATGTGGTTGTCGCTGGCGGCATGGAAAGCATGTCCAACGCGCCGTATCTGCAGGACCGCGCCCGTAGCGGCTACCGCATGGGCCACGGTCGGGTACTTGACCATATGTTCCTCGACGGCCTGGAAGACGCCTACGACAAGGGCCGCTTGATGGGCACCTACGCCGAGGATTGCGCTGAAACCAACGGTTTCACCCGTGAAGCCCAGGACGCGTTTGCCATTGCCTCGACCACCCGCGCGCAGCAGGCGATCAAGGACGGCAGCTTCAAAGACGAGATCGTGCCGCTCACCGTGACCGTGGGTAAAGAGCAGGTGCTGATCAGCAACGACGAACAGCCACCGAAAGCCAAACTGGACAAGATCGCTTCCTTGAAACCGGCGTTCCGCGAAGGCGGCACGGTCACGGCGGCGAACTCCAGCTCGATCTCCGATGGCGCTGCGGCTCTGGTGTTGATGCGCCGTTCCGAAGCTGAAAAGCGCGGCCTGAAACCGCTGGCAGTGATTCACGGCCACGCGGCGTTTGCCGACACCCCGGGCCTGTTCCCGGTAGCACCGGTGGGTGCGATCGAGAAGCTGATGAAGAAAACCGGCTGGTCGCTGGACGAAGTCGATCTGGTCGAAGTCAACGAAGCGTTCGCCGTGGTCAGTCTGGTGACCATGACCAAACTGGAAATCCCCCATGAGAAGATCAACGTTCACGGCGGCGCTTGCGCCCTCGGCCACCCGATTGGTGCGTCCGGCGCGCGGATCCTCGTGACCTTGCTCTCGGCCCTGCGCCAGAAAGGCCTGAAACGCGGCGTTGCAGCGATCTGCATCGGCGGCGGTGAAGCCACGGCCATGGCCGTTGAATGCCTCTACTAAGGCTGCCACCAATCCCTGTGGGAGCGGGTTTTGTGGCGAGGGGGCTTGCCCCCGTTCGAGTGCGCAGCGCTCGCAGATTCTTGGGGCCGCTGCGCGGCCCAACGGGGGCAAGCCCCCTCGCCACAAAGCTCCCACAGGTTTTGCGTTCAACCCAATTAAGGACTAGTCATGATTCCCAATGACGAACAACTTCAGATCAGCGAAGCGGCCCGGCAGTTTGCCCAGGAACGGCTGAAACCGTTCGCCGCCGAGTGGGACCGCGAGCATCGCTTCCCCAAGGAAGCCATCGGCGAGATGGCGGAACTGGGCTTCTTCGGCATGTTGGTGCCGGAAGAGTGGGGCGGTTGCGACACCGGTTACCTGGCCTACGCCATGGCCCTGGAAGAAATCGCGGCCGGCGACGGCGCCTGCTCGACCATCATGAGCGTGCACAACTCGGTGGGTTGCGTGCCGATTCTCAAGTACGGCAACGACGACCAGAAAGAGCGATTCCTCAAACCTTTGGCCAGCGGCTCGATGCTCGGGGCTTTTGCCTTGACCGAACCGCAGGCCGGCTCCGACGCCAGCGGCCTGAAAACCCGCGCGCGTCTTGAAGGCGATCATTACGTGTTGAATGGCTGCAAGCAGTTCATCACGTCCGGGCAGAATGCCGGAGTGGTGATCGTGTTTGCCGTGACCGACCCAAGTGCCGGCAAGCGTGGCATCACGGCGCTGATCGTGCCCACCGATTCGCCGGGCTACAAAGTCGCGCGGGTCGAAGACAAGCTCGGTCAGCACGCGTCCGACACCTGCCAAATTCTGTTTGAGGACGTGAAGGTGCCAGTCGCCAACCGATTGGGCGAGGAGGGCGAAGGCTACCGAATCGCCCTGGCTAACCTCGAGGGCGGCCGTGTCGGCATCGCTTCGCAATCGGTGGGCATGGCCCGCGCCGCGTTCGAAGCGGCCCGCGACTACGCCCGCGAGCGTGAAAGCTTCGGCAAACCGATCATCGAGCATCAAGCGGTCGCGTTCCGCCTGGCGGACATGGCGACCCAAATCGCCGTCGCCCGGCAAATGGTGCATTACGCGGCGGCGCTGCGTGACAGCGGCAAACCGGCCTTGGTCGAAGCGTCCATGGCCAAACTGTTCGCCTCGGAAATGGCCGAGAAAGTCTGTTCCTCGGCGTTGCAAACCCTCGGCGGTTACGGTTACTTGAACGATTTCCCGCTGGAGCGGATCTACCGCGACGTGCGGGTTTGCCAGATCTACGAAGGCACCAGCGATATTCAGCGCATGGTCATTTCGCGCAATCTTTGAGAAGGAAAACACTTGTGAGCTACGAAACGATTTTGTTGGAAACCCACGGTCGCGTTGGCCTGATTACTCTCAACCGTCCGCAAGCGCTGAACGCGTTGAACGCGCAAATTGTCAGCGAGCTGAACAGCGCACTCGATGGCCTGGAAGCCGATTCGAACATCGGTTGCATCGTGCTGACCGGCTCGAAAAAAGCCTTCGCGGCCGGCGCCGACATCAAGGAAATGGCCGAGCTGACCTATCCGCAGATCTACCTTGACGACCTGTTCAGCGACAGCGATCGCGTGGCTAACCGCCGCAAGCCGATCATTGCCGCCGTCAATGGTTTCGCCTTGGGCGGTGGTTGTGAACTGGCGCTGATGTGCGACTTCATCCTGGCCGGCGACAATGCCAAATTCGGTCAGCCGGAAATCAACCTCGGCGTACTGCCGGGCATGGGCGGCACCCAGCGCCTGACCCGCGCGGTGGGCAAGGCCAAGGCCATGGAAATGTGCCTCAGCGGTCGCTTGATCGATGCGGTGGAAGCGGAGCGTTGCGGGATTGTCGCGCGGATTGTTCCGGCAGATGAGTTGCTGGAAGAAGCGTTGAAAGTCGCGGCGCTGATTGCCAGGAAGTCGCTGCCGATTGCAATGATGATCAAGGAAAGCGTCAACCGCGCGTTTGAAGTGAGCCTGTCGGAAGGTGTGCGCTTTGAGCGTCGGGTGTTCCATGCGGCGTTTGCGACGCAGGATCAGAAAGAGGGGATGGCGGCGTTTATTGCCAAGCGTGAGGCGGAGTTTAAGGGGAAGTGATATTGCGGGGTGGCCTTTAGATCCACCCCTCACCCCAGCCCTCTCCCCATAGGGGAGAGGGGGGAAAGGGAGCACATCTCCATGCTTTTCAAATCCTGAGTTCGACTCGGTATTTGAGGTCGCAGAATTTCTACAAAACAACTCGGTCAGTCCCCTCGCCCCTCTGGGGAGAGGGTTAGGGTGAGGGGTGGATCTAAAGGCCACCCCATTCCCAAACATCACACCAAATAGTTCTTAAGCTCCCGGGCAATCACCATCCGCTGTATCTCGCTCGACCCTTCATATATCTGCGTAATCCGCGCATCCCGGTAGTAACGCTCCACCGGGTAATCCTCCAGATACCCATACCCGCCATGAATCTGCATCGCCGACGAACACACTTTCTCGGCCATCTCCGACGCAAACAACTTCGCCTGTGAAGCCTCCGACAGACACGGCTTACCAGCGCTGCGCAACCGCGCGGCATGCAGGATCAGCAGTCGTGCCGCGTTCAACCGGGTGTGCATGTCGGCCAGCATGTTGGCGATGCTCTGGTGCTCGATGATCGGCTTATTGAACTGCACCCGATCCCGCGAGTAGGCCAGCGCCGCTTCAAATGCCGCGCGGGCAATGCCCAGCGCCTGCGCCGCGATGCCGATGCGGCCGCCTTCAAGGTTCGACAGGGCAATCGCCAGTCCTTTGCCGCGCTCACCCAACAGGTTGGCTTCGGGAATCGTGCAGTTGCTCAGGGTCACCGCGCAGGTATCGGACGCGCGAATACCCATTTTGTGTTCGCTGCGATCAACGATGAAACCTGCGGTATCGGTCGGCACCAGGAACGCCGAGATGCCACGCTTGCCCAGGTCCGGATCGGTCACCGCGAATACGATGGCCAGTTTCGCCCGTTTGCCGTTGCTGACGAATTGCTTGGCGCCGTTGATTACCCACTGGCCGTCGCGCAGTTCGGCGCGGGTGCGCAGGTTGTGGGCTTCGGACCCGGCCTGGGGTTCGGTCAGGCAGAAGCAGCCGATGGCCTGACCGCTGGCGAGATCCGGTAGCCACGTCTGTTTCTGTTCTTCAGTGCCGTAGTTGAGGACCGGACCGCAGCCCACGGAGTTGTGAATGCTCATCAGCGCGCCAGTGGCGCCGTCGCCAGCCGAAATCTCTTCCACGGCCAATGCGTAAGCGACGTAGTCGACATAGGTGCCGCCCCATTCCTCGGGCACCACCATGCCCAGCAGACCCAGTTCGCCCATCTTCGCCACCAGACCGTCGTCGATCCAGCCGGCCTTTTCCCAGGCCTGGGCGTGGGGCGCGATTTCGCCGCGGGCAAAGTCCCGGGCCATGTCGCGGATCATGACTTGCTCTTCGCTCAATTCGATATCGTGCATGGCTCAGCTCCCGCTTTGGTCAAAACCCGTGAAGAAACTCGCGACGTGCTCGGCGTCCAGCGCCTGCAAGGTCGGCGGATTCCAGCGCGGTTTCTTGTCTTTGTCGATCAGCAAGGCGCGTACGCCTTCGATCAGGTCGCCGCGCTCGAACCACTGACGGTCCAGGTGCAGCTCAAGGGCGAAGCAGTCTTCCAGACTCAAGTGCCGACCACGACGAAGCATTTCCAGGGTCACGCCCATGGCCAGCGGTGAACGGCTTTCCAGCAGGTCGGCGGTGGTCCTGGCCCACTCGTGGCTGTCGGCGACCGTTACTTCACGCAGTTGCTCAACAATACTCGGCACATCGGGCAGGGCGAAGAAGTGATCGATGGCCGGGCGCAATGCGCTCAATGGCGCGTCGGGCAACTGTTGCACGGCCAGTTTCGCCAGCAGACCTTGAAGGTCCTTCAACGGTGTTTCGTGCCATTCGAGTTGATCGAGTTGCTCGTCCAGGGTGCCCAGCCTGTCGCTTTCCAGGTACCAGTCGGCCAGGCCGCAATAGAGCGCATCGGCCGCACGGATTTGCACGCCGCTGACGCCGAGGTAAATCCCCAGTTCACCGGGAACGCGCGGCAGGAAATGGCTGCCACCGACATCCGGGAAATAACCGATCGCCACTTCCGGCATCGCCAGACGGCTTTTCTCGGTGACCACCCGCAAGTCAGCACCCTGCACCAGACCCATGCCGCCGCCCAGGACAAAGCCGTCCATCAAGGCGAGCACAGGTTTGCGGTAATGGTGAATCGCGAGGTCGAGGGCGTATTCCTCGACGAAGAAATCTTCGTGCAGCGTGTCGCCGTTTTTGAAGCTGTCATACAGCGAGCGAATATCGCCGCCGGCACAGAAAGCCTTCTCGCCAGCACCGCGCAATACCACTGCGTGTACGTGCGGATCCAGTGCCCAGGCGTCGAGCTGACGCTGCAGATTGCGCACCATGTCCAGGGTAATGGCGTTGAGTCCGGCGGGGCGATTGAGGGTCAGGTGGCCGATGTGGTTGCGAACCTCGGCCAGCACTTCGTTCTGCATGGCATCCAAGGACGAAGTCCCCTTCGATGAAACCTGAGCAGTCATCACTAACTCCCTGCTTTTATTGTTCTTTATAGAGAAGCTCGCGCGCGAGCGATGCTGGATCGTACCAGTGCAAATTTGTGATGTACAACCGGCATATGTGCAGGGTCAGTTTGCGTTTTTGCCTTAAGGCAAGATCAAAAGATCGCAGCCTGCGGCAGCTCCTACGCAATCGATGTTCATCCGCAATATCGCGGTGAGACACGGCTCTGTAGGAGCTGCCGAAGGCTGCGATCTCTTGATCTTGGGCGACCAACGACAGAATCGGCTGTGCATGCCACTCGTTCAGCGCAGTTGGGCTGTCAGAACAGGGGCTTTCGACACCTGCATCAGCCTGGCAATTGGCATTCTGACGGTCCATTTCAAGCGCTTGCGACGATGCGCCTGAAGCGGACTGCACTCCGACGACTGGCTCGGGCCGGTCGAAAACAACAACAAATACGGCTGCGGTGAATACCGCATCGACTCTCTGCCCCTGTCAAAAAGTGTGGTCAGGCGCAGGCGCCAGACCGCGATAAATCCAAATAATCCGGGACTCAAGAAGATGATCAACATCAAATGGCTGACTTTGCCGGCAATCGCGTTGCTGTGCTGCACCACTGGCGCCAGTGCCAAGGAATGGAAAGAGCTGCGATTCGGCGTCAACCCGAGTTACCCGCCTTTTGAGTCCACCACCGCCGATGGCGGCGTGCAGGGCTTTGGCGTGGATTTGGGCAACGCGATCTGCGCCGAATTGAAGGTGAAATGCGTGTGGGTCAGCAATGACTTCGACGGGCTGATCCCGGCGCTCAAGGCAGGTAAATTCGATGCCATCGAATCGTCGATGACGGTGACCGATGCACGTAAAAAACAGATCGACTTCACCGATCGCCTGTATGCAGGGCCGACCGCCATCGTCACTCGCAAGGATTCCGGGCTGTTGCCCACCGCCGAGTCGCTGCAGGGCAAGACCATCGGTTACATGCAGGGCACGATTCAGGAAACCTACGCCAAGGCCAAACTGGCACCCGGCGGCGTGAAACTGCGGGCTTATCAGAATCAGGATCAGGTCTACGCTGACCTGGTATTTGGCCGTCTCGACGCCTCCATCCAGGACAAGATGCAGGCGCAAATGAGCTTTTTGACTTCCCCCCAAGGCGCTGACTTCAAGAACAGTGAAGGCATCAGTGACCCGTTGGTCCCATCCGACATCGCCATCGGCGTGCGCAAGGACAACGAAGAACTCAAAGGCATGCTCAATGCCGCCATCAAAACCCTGCATGACAAGGGTATCTACGCGCAGATCCAGCAGAAACACTTCGGCGATCTGGACCTCTACAACTACTGATCCTCGCGCCCCGAAGGCTGCGTCCTGGTAACAGGCGCAGCGCTTGAGCGCGGGCGCCTCAAGACAGGTGACTGACGTGAACTCCTTCCTGAATCTGATCGGGGTCGATCTCTCGGCCCTGCAAGGCTATGGCCCTTTGTTGCTGCACGGCACCTGGGTCACGCTGAAATTGTCAGCGCTCTCGCTGCTGGTGAGCATGGCGCTGGGCCTGCTCGGCGCGGCGGCGAAACTGTCGCCGCTGAAGCTGTTGAACCTGCCGGCGACCTTCTACACAACGCTGATTCGCGGTGTGCCGGACCTGGTACTGATGCTGCTGATTTTCTACAGCCTGCAAGGCTGGCTGAGCAGCCTGACCGAGGCCATGGACTGGCCCTACATGGAAATCGACCCGTTCGTGGCCGGCGTCATCACCCTCGGTTTTATCTACGGCGCGTATTTCACCGAGACCTTTCGCGGGGCGATTCTGAGTGTGCCGCGCGGCCAACAGGAAGCCGCCGCGTGCTTTGGTCTGAACCGCTGGCAGCGATTTCGCTTTGTCGTGTTCCCGCAAATGATGCGTTTCGCCTTGCCGAGCCTCGGCAATAACTGGCTGGTGCTGCTCAAGGCCACGGCGCTGGTGTCGATCATCGGTTTGTCGGACTTGGTCAAGGTTGCGCAGGAAGCGGGTAAAAGCACCTTCAACATGCTCGATTTTCTGCTGCTGGCTGCGGCGCTGTATTTGCTGATCACCAGCGCTTCGAACTACGTTTTGCGCGTGCTGGAACGGCGCTATAACCACGGTGTGCGGGGGATGGCACGATGATCGAGTTGATTGCCGAATACTGGAAACCCTTTCTGTTCAGCGACGGCTACAGCCTCACCGGGTTGGCCATGACGTTGTGGCTGCTGGTGGCGAGCATTGTGATGGGGTTCTTCCTGTCGTTGCCATTGGCGATCATGCGCACCTCGCGCTGGGGCCTGTTGCGCTGGCCGGTTCAGCTGTTCACCTATGTATTTCGCGGTACGCCGCTGTATATCCAGTTGCTGATTTGCTACAGCGGGATCTACGGCATCGCGGTGGTGCGCTCGCAACCGCTGCTCGAAGCATTTTTTCGCGATGCGATGAATTGCACCTTGCTCGCGTTCACGCTCAACACTTGCGCGTACACCGTGGAAATCTTTGCCGGGGCGATTCGCAGCATTCCCTACGGTGAAATCGAGGCCGCCCATGCGTATGGCTTGAGTGGCTGGCGCCTGTACCTGCGGCTGATTCTGCCTTCGGCGTTGCGCCGGGCACTGCCGTATTACAGCAACGAAGTGATCCTGATGTTGCACGCGACTTCAGTGGCGTTCACCGCCACCATTCCGGACATCCTCAAAATCGCCCGGGACGCCAACGCCGCGACCTTCATGACTTTCCAGGCCTTCGGCATTGCCGGCCTGCTGTACCTCGCGCTGTCGTTCGGCCTGGTCGGAGCCTTCCGGTTGGCAGAGAAGCGCTGGCTGAGTTTTCTCGGTCCGACTCACTGAATCCCATTTTCTATCCAGAGCGGTGCCGCCAGGCGCGCCGCTCCAGGAGTGCTGACATGTACAAACTCACGGTTGAAAATCTGTATAAACGTTTTGGTGACAACGAAGTGCTCAAGGGCGTCTCGTTGAATGCACGGGCAGGCGATGTGGTGAGCATGATCGGCGCCAGCGGTTCGGGTAAAAGCACGATGCTGCGCTGCATCAATTTTCTGGAGCGCGCGGACGAAGGCGCCATTGAACTGGACGGCGAGCGCGTCATTACGCGCCCGGGTGCCGGTGGCATGCGCGTCGCTCATCCGGCGCAATTGCAGCGTTTGCGCACGCGCCTGGCGATGGTGTTCCAGCATTTCAATTTGTGGAGCCACCTGACGGTGCTGGAGAACATCGTGCTGGCGCCGTGTCGGGTGCTGGGAATCAGCCGCAAGGCCGCCGAAGAAAGTGCGCGGGCCTATCTGGACAAGGTCGGTCTGCCGCAACGAGTGGCCGATCAATACCCGGCGTTTCTGTCCGGCGGACAGCAACAGCGGGTGGCAATCGCGCGTGCCCTGGCAGTGGAACCGGAGATTCTGTTGTTCGACGAGCCGACCTCGGCACTCGATCCGGAACTGGTGGGTGAGGTGCTGAAGGTAATTCAGGCACTGGCCGAAGAAGGCCGTACCATGTTGATGGTGACCCACGAAATGGGGTTTGCCCGGCAGGTTTCCAGCCAGGTGTTGTTCTTGCATCAGGGCAAGGTCGAGGAGCAGGGTGACGCTACGATCCTCGACCAGCCAAAAAGTGAACGTTTGCAGCAATTTCTATCGGGTCGTTTGAAGTGAGGCAAGACGTACATGGCGGATATCCGCGATCTGTCGATCGTGCTTGATCGTATCGATCAGGCAATCATCGAAGTGCTGCGCCACGAAGGGCGCATCACTTATCAAAAGCTTTCCGAGCGCGTGCACCTCACGCCCAGGCCGTGCCTGGAACGGGTGCGCAAGCTCGAACAGCTCGGGGTCATTCGTGGGTATGGCGCGATTCTCGATGAAAAGAAACTGACACCAGGCTTGTCGTTACTGGTGTTGGTTGCGTTGTCCAACCAGAGTGGGCGGGCGGCGCAAAAGGCGTTCGAAGCCAAGGTCCGCGCCTGTCCGCAGGTGCTGGAATGTCGGTTGATCAGCGGTGCGTTCGACTACAGCTTGCGCATGCGTTGCCGGGACATGGAGCATTATCGGGTGCTGACCGAAGTATGGTTCGATGATCCGGATTTGCACATCGACAAGTTGGTCAGCCATCCGGAACTGGCGATGGTCAAGACCACGATGGAATAGGTTTGGCAGAGCAAAAAAATCGCAGCTTCGGGCTGCGATTTTTTTTGTCTGGTCGCCGCCGAATCGGCTGGGCCACACACGTTTTTCAGCCGTTTCCATCACGCCGCAGCCACTTATCAACCGGGTTTTTTAGCCTGTGACACAGACAATGAGTACCTCTTAACCCTCATTGAATCTGTGCCCATGCAAACCACCAATACTGTTTTGATGATTCGCCCGACACGCTTCTCCTTCAATCAGGACACGGCGGCGAACAACCGATTCCAGCAGCCGGCCGACGTCAGCGAAGACGTTCAGCAAAAGGCCCTACAAGAGTTCGATGGCTACGTTGCCGCGCTGCGCAACCATGGCGTCGAAGTCATGGTGCACAACGACCGCGAAGCGCCGCATACCCCGGATTCGATCTTCCCTAACAATTGGTGGAGCAGCCATCCCGACGGCACCTTGGTGCTGTACCCGATGCAGGGCCACAACCGGCGTCTGGAGCGGGACAAAGGCGTACTCGACTGGTTGCGGGACGAGTTCCGGGTGGAACAGTTGCTGGACCTTTCCAGCCTCGAACAGCAGGAAGTGTTCCTCGAAGGCACCGGCAGCATGGTGCTGGATCGTCAGCAGCGGATTTGCTACGCCGGTTACTCCACCCGTACCCATGCCCGTGCCCTGGATCAGGTGGTCAGCCATTTGGGCTACGAGCTGTGCGCATTCAATGCAGTGGACCGCCAAGGCGTCGCGATTTACCACACTAACGTAATGATGAGTGTCGGCACGCGCCTGGCTGTGGCTTGCCTGGCGTCGGTCACGCAACCGACCGAACGCCTGGCCCTGCGCACGCGACTGGAAGACAGCGGTAAAAAGGTCATCGCCCTGAGTTGGGAGCAGCTGGAATCCTTCGCCGGCAACATGCTGGAGGTCCACAACGCTGCGGGCGAACCTTTGCTGGTGATGTCGCGCACGGCCTGGCAATCGCTGGATGCCGCGCAACGTCGTTTGATCGAAGCCCACACCACGCCACTCCCCGTCAATATCGACACCATCGAGCGCATCGGCGGCGGCAGCGCGCGCTGCATGTTGGCCGAGGTCTTTCTGTCCAAACATCGGGTTACCCGGGAGCAACTGCAATGATCGTTCGTCCAGCCACACCGGCAGACCTGCCGGCACTGTTAGCCCTGGCCCATAGCGCCGGAACCGGTTTGACCACCTTGCCCGCCGACGCGGGGCGTCTGCGTCAGCGTCTGGAATGGGCGGCGAAAACCTTCGCCGGCGAGGCCGAACGCGCCGATGCCGATTACCTGTTTGTGCTCGAGAATGACCAGCACGAAGCCATCGGCATTTGCGCACTGGCCGGTGCTGTCGGCCTGCGCGAGCCCTGGTACAACTATCGACTGGGCCTGTTTGTCGCGGCCTCGAAAAACCTCGGGATCAATCAGCAGCTGCCGACATTGTTCCTCGGTAACGACATGACCGGCCATTCGGAATTGTGTTCGCTGTTTCTGCATGCCGATCACCGCAGCGGTCTGAACGGGCGTTTGCTGTCCAAGGCACGGTTCCTGTTTCTGGCGGAATTTCGTCAGCATTTCGGGGAGAAGGTCATCGCCGAGATGCGCGGATACTCGGACGCAGAGGGCGTTTCACCGTTCTGGGAAGGTCTGGGGCGGCACTTCTTTAAAATGGATTTTGCCGATGCCGACTACCTGACCGGGCTGGGTAACAAGACGTTCATCGCCGAGCTGATGCCCAAGTTTCCGCTGCCGACCTGCCTGTTGCCGGAAGCGGCGCGAACGGTCATCGGTCGCGTCCACCCCAACACCGAACCAGCGCTGGGGATGCTCAAGGCTGAAGGGTTCGAGCACCGCGATTACATCGACATCTTCGACGGCGGCCCGCTGATCGAATGCGCCACCGGCGACATCCGCGCAGTGCGCGACAGTCAGGTGCTGCAACTGAGCATTGGCACACCGGGGGAGCAGGCGGCGACTTACCTGATTCATAACCGCCAGTTTGCCGAATGCCGGATTACCGCGGCTCCGGCGCGGGTGGCTGCAGGGACGTTGATTGTCGATGCGCAGACTGCCAAAACGCTGGGCTTGAGTGCAGGGGCATCGGTGCGCGCGGTGAGCCTGGCAGTGCCGGTACGGCAATTGTCAGCAGCCTGATCAATTCTTTGCCATAACGCGATCCGTAGCAGCTGCCGAGCCTGCGAGGCTGCGTTCGGCGGCGGAGCCGTCGTGAAACCAGCCAACTCGGTATGTCAGACAAACCGTGTGCACCGGGTTTGCGAGGACTTCGTCCTCGAACGCAGCCTCGCAGGCTCGCAGGCTCGGCAGCTGCTACAAGGACCGTGGGCGCTGTCAGGTTCTGCGGCTCAGGACTTCACCAATGCTGCGCCGTTTGGCATGCAGCTCGCTCGCATGGATCAACTGTTCAAGGTCTTCGGGGGTGACGTCAAAGAAGGCTTCCATATCCGCCAAGGCCAGTTTCAGGTCCTGGGCGGTGATCGCCTGGCTGTCGGTGGGCGGGCGATCGGCCGGCACCCTGGACACCGGTTCGCTGGCGCGTTTTGGGTAACGAATGCGCGTCAGGTTGTTGTAGGCCAGGGCGCTGAGCAGCATGGTCGATCCGCTGAGCATCACCGGGCCGAGGGCTTTCCAGTCCAGGGCAATGGTCGCCGGGTCTGCCAACACCAACAGCAGTGCCAACGCCCCGGCCGGTGGGTGCAGGCAACGCAGCCAGCACATCAGAATCAATGCCATGCCGGCCGCCAGGCATGCGCTGCCGAGGGTTCGTCCGAGCACGTGAGCGACCAGCAGCGAAACCACCCCGGCGCTGAGGTAGCCGCCAAGAATCGACCAAGGCTGGGCAAGGGCGCCGGAGGACACTGCAAACAACAACACGGCCGATGCACCCAGCGGACCGATCAGGTGCTGCGCCACTTGCATGCCGAATACCTGGCTGCACAGCCAGACGCTGAACATCGTGCCCAAGGACATGCCGATGGCGGCCCGGCTCCATTCGGAGGGGCGGGTGTTGATGGCGGCAGGTAACCAGCGAGCGAACATGAGGCAAACAATCCGTAAAAAATCTAGGCAAAAAAAAGGCTTAGCTGGGATACCCAGAAAGCCCTTGAAGTTGTTCCAACTATTGGGGGAGGAACGGGCACAGTGTGCCGTTCATTCCTGATGCTGACAAATTCATATTAATGCAGTTTTAGTGCATTAATTTTGCTGTAAGGCCACCCGACGACCGCTCATGAAACACAGGAAACCGCCCATGGCGGTCAGCGCGCTCAGGGCATAAAACATCGTTGGCGGCGGAGTGTGCATCAGCAGGTAACCGCAAATCACCGGGCTCAGGGCACCGCCGAGGGCCGCGAGGTTTTGCGCGCCGTAATAGCTGCCGCGCAGCTCTTCCGGGGCCAGGGTGTCGACGAAGAGGAATTCGGCGGGGTAAATGATCATTTCACCGAGGGTGAAGATGAACATGGCCACGCACCAGCTCACAAGGCTGTCGGCCAGGCTGAAACCGATCAGCCCGACGATGAACAGGCTGGTACCGCCCGCGATCCAGTAACGCAATTGCTCGCGTTTGAGGAAACGGCCGATCTGGTATTGCAGCAGGATCACGCTGATCGCGTTGCAGGCGAGCAGGGCGGCCATGGTTTCCAGTGCCCGTTTGGAGTCGTGGGTCACCAGCAGGTATTGCGACAGGTACAGGGTGAAACGGCCGTGGACCACGGTACTGAGCAGGCAACCGCAGGTGAACATGATCAGCGTGCGGTCGTTTTTCAGGGTGACCAGCGTCTTGAGAAAACTCTGGGGCTGGCCGATTGCAGGTGTCTGGGCCGAGTCCTTCGGTATCCCGATCATCAGGAAAATACTGAAGAACGCGATACCGCCAGCGATCAGGAACGGTGCAATCGGATACACCCCGGCAATCACCACGCCCAGCATCGGGCCGGTGGCGTAGCCGATGTTGGTCAAGGTGTAGCGCAGGGAAAACGCCTTGGCGCGCTGGCCCATGGGCAGGTTTTCGCTGAGGATCGCCTTCGATCCGATCAGGAACAGCGCCGAGGCGGTTTCGGTGATCACCAGGGTGGCGGTGGTCAGGTAGAGGTTTTCGGCGAAGGTCAGCAGTACAAAGCCGATGGCGCTGGAGAGCATCGCGAGGATCAGCAGCCGGCGCTTTTCGAGGCGGTCGATGATGTAACCGCCGTAGAGCGCGAGCAGGGTGGCGATGAACACCGCGATGCCCAGCAGCAAGCCAACATCCTGTTGGTTGAGGCCGAGTTTGTTGCTCAGGAACAACGTCAGCAGCGGGCTGGTGATGGCGCGGCTGACGACGATGGTCAGCGAAACGATCATCAACCGGCGGATAACGAGTGAGTAAGTGGCCACGGTGGTGCAAATATCCTTATTCAGATTTTGTGGTGTTCGCCGATGTACCGCGTCGCGGCCATTCGCGAGCAAGCCCGCTCCCACATTTGGAACGCATTCCCCTGTGGGAGCGGGCTTGCTCGCGAAGAGGCCCGCACAGACAACGACATAGTCAAGTGAGCCACCGATCCAGCGAACGAACCGATTCAAGCGTTTCCAGTCGCTGCAACTGCCCGAGTAGTTCCACAGCCTGCTGTCGCGACATCACCCGCCCTGCCAGACTGAAAAACTTCTGCTCCAGCGCCGCATCACTCAACGGATTGCCCGGCGCACCCAACGGCGGGTCGACACACAGGCTCGCCTGCCGACCGTCCACGGTCCGCAGGCTGACGATGGGCTCGCCATCCTCTGACAGTTGCGAGTCCACTTCAAGGTGGATGCGCGACATCCAGTGAGCAATCCGCGGATCGCCCCGTTGTTCATCGTCATAAGCCTCCAATCGGCAATGACCCTGCACCAGCCGCACCGCGAGGGCATACGGCAGGCTCATCTGCGCCGCTGCCAACGTGCCGACGTCGCGCCCGCCGCACATGTCCTGCAGAAACCCGCACAACGACACCTGAACATCCTCGACCTGATCCGCGCCGACCTGCAGCTGATCCAGCAGCAGTCCCAACGCATCGATTGCCGAATGGGTTCCTCGGCACGCCGCGTATGGCTTGATTGAACAACGAGAAAGTTTCCATACGACGCCCAGATCGGCATCCAGCGCTTCAGGTTGTGCAGTCTCACTGGCCAGGGTCTTGAGAAACCCGCCCCAGACATCGTCGAACAACTTCGTCGGCCCGGTGATGCCTCGTTGGGCAAATCGTGCTGCCAGCAATCCACCCTCGGCGGCACGACCGCTGTGAAGTTTCTTGCTTTGCGAACCGTCGTGGATGAATGCCCACAACCCCCCACTGAAACTGCCGGCAATGCCCAGCGCCGAGACGGTTTGCGCGGTATCCAGCCCGAGAATTCGCGCACTGGCCGCCGCCGCACCGAATACGCCGCAGGTGGCGGTGGAGTGCCAGCCGGCACCGTTGTGCGCCGAATAACTGCCGCAGGCTTCGAGCACCCGGCGGCCGATTTCGTAGCCGATCACCACGGCCGTGATCAACTCCCGGCCATTCACCGGTTTTCCAGACATCGACACCGCCGCCATGACCGCCGGCAGCACCACCGCGCCGGAATGGTCACAGCCACCGGTGTCGTCCAGTTCCAGGGCATGGGCGGCGACACCATTGAGCATGGCGGCCTGAGCCGCGCCAGTGCGCTGATCGGTGCCCCAGATCAGCGCGCTCCCGACTTCACCGTCGAACACCTGACGTGCCTGCTTGGCTACCTCGCTGCCAGCCCCGGCCAACGTCGCGCCGAAGGTGTCGAGTATGTGCCGCTTGGCTTGTGCCACCAGTGCGGGTGGCAAATCTTCGAATCGGGTGTCGACGCAGAACTGCGCCAGTCGCTGCATCCGCTCACTCATACGATGTAATCCCGATAATGCCGCTCATACACGGCCGCCGGATGGTCCTCGGTCACCGGCCGAGCCGATTCAGCCCACCATTGAGCGACGTCGGCGCCCGTGGCAATCCACACGTCATCGTGCTGTTGAATCCCCTCCAGCAACTCGCGCAGTACGCCAATCCGCCCGGGCGTAGCAATGATCTCCGGATGGAGCCGCAGCACATAACACAAGCCAAACCGGTGAAACCCGGCGAAGTCCATTTGCAGGTTGCCCAGGGTGTGGCTGTAAGAAGCGATGCGCGATTGCGCCGGCGGCACGGCCGGGCTGAGGTTGAAGGCGAAGTAGGGTTCGTCTTCCAGTTCGTAGTGCAACGGCAACTCAATGACGTCGGACGCGGTCGGGTGAGCAAACGGCAAATCATCACCGCGCCAGGATGAGGACCAGCGAATGTCGTGATCCTTCAACGCCTCGATGAAACCCGGCGCACCGTTGCCGGCCGGGATGCGAAACCCCGTCGGACGCTGGCCCGTCAGCGCGGTCAACGCCTCGCAGCCTTTGGCAATCTCGACGCTTTGCTCGGCGAGACTCAGGGTGTCGTAGTTCTGATGGCGATAACCGGCGCAGGCAATTTCATGCCCGCCAGCCTGGATTGCCCGAATGTGCCCGGGGTTTTCCTCGGCGACGATGCCGGGCACAAACCAACTGCTGGAAACCCCCAGTTCTTCGAATAAACCGAGCAACCGGTCGACGCCGCGTTGGGTGCCATAGCGCCAGACCGACAGCGTCTTGTCGCGCCCGGCGACTTCCGGGGCCTGGGTGAGGATGCCGTGGACGTCGTTGTAATCGACGGTCAGCACCACGGCGCAGCGGTAGCCTTTGGGCCAGACAGTGGACTCAGCCATGGTGATGCTCCTTCAGCCACCACTGGGCGACATCGCGGCAGGTGGCGAACCACACGTCATCGCGCTGGCGCATGTGTTCGAAGAGTTTTTCCAGCAGCAGGATGCGTCCTGGTTTGCCGGTGATCTTGGGGTGGAACAGGGTGGTCAGGCACAACCCTTCGTTCATGGCACCGTCGTACTCGCGGCGCCAGTTATCGAGGGTCAGCGCGTAGCTGGCGGTGCGGTCCAGCCCGGAAGGAAAATCCGGGGCGCGGGTGTAGGCGAGGGAGGCGTAGTCGTCCATTTCCCAGCGGCCGGGGATTTCCACCAACGGCGTGTCGTGGCCCGGCACTTTCACCAGGTACGGCCGGTCATCACCGCGCATGCTACTGGAATAGGTCACGCCGGCGTCCACCAGCATCGCCGGGGTTTCGGCGCGCCAGTCGCCGGACGGGGTGCGGAAACCTTCGGCGCGGATGTTCAAGTGCTTCCAGAAAACCTCGCGGGATTTCTTCATCACGTCCTTTTGCTGTTCCAGCGTCAGGGCGTAAAAGGATTCGTGTTTGTAACCGTGGTAGGCCACTTCATGCCCGCGCTCGACAATCGCCTGGCACTGTTTCGGCCAGTTCTCCACGACCCAGGCCGGGACGAAAAACGTCGTCGGGATTTGGTACTCGTCGAGCACATCGAGGATTCGCGGCAAGGCCCGGTAAGGGCCGTAACCGCCGAAACCGAAGTACTCGGGTTTGCGCCAGATCGAGCCGTTGAGCATGGCATCGCCGGTCGGGCCGTCGAGGTCGAAGGCCAGGGCGAGGCAGGCTTTGTGCTGGTCGGGCCAGGTGAGTTGTGGCGAGGAGGACATCAGTAGCGCTCCATTTACTTATTGGTAAAACGCGAAACCTGTGGGAGCGGGCTTGTTCGCGAATGCGGTGTGTCAGTCGACATTGATGTTGAATGACACACCGCATTCGCGAACAAGCCCGCTCCCACATTTAATCCGGGTCGTCTGCCATGTTTGTGATCAGCACTTGACCCGGTGGGAGCAAACTTATTTGCCGGCGTTAATGGTCACAGTCTTGATCGCACCCAACTCCAGATCCCACTTCTTCAGGATCGCCTGGTAGCTGCCGTCATCCACCATGCTCTGCAACGCGACCTTCACCGCCTCACTCAGCTCAGGCTTTTTCTTGCTCACGCCCAGCCCGGTGAACTGCTTGGAGATCGGCAGACCCACGGTTTTGTACATGTCCTTTTCCTGAGTCTTCAGGTAGGACAAGGTCTCGCTGCCCTGCATGGCGGCGTCGATACGGCTTTGACGCAGTTGCGCACGGGCGTCCGCCGAGCCTTCGGTGCCGATCACGTTGATCGCAGGCTTGCCGGCGGCTTCGCAGTTGGCCTTGCTCCACTCGGCGATTTCCGCCGGGAAGGTGGTGCGGCGACTGGTGCCGACTTTCTTGCCGCACAGGTCGATGATCTCGTTGAAATCCTTGTTCTTCTGCAAGGTGTAGAACTGCGGGCCGCTGGTGAAGTAGTCGACGAAGGTCACGCTGGCCTGGCGTTCAGCGGTGTCGGTCATGCCCGACATCACCATGTCCACGCGGTCGGTGGTCAGCGCATTGATCATTTGCTCGAAGCCGGTTTCCTGCCATTTGATCTTCACGCCAAGACGTTCGGCCAGGGCATTGCCCAGGTCATAGTCGAGCCCCGTGAGAGTGTTGGTGGCCGGGTCCTTGAAGTCCATCGGCGGGTAGTTCGGCATGATCGCTACCACGACCTCGCCCTTTGATTTGATGCTGGCCGGTAGTTCGGCGGCCCAGGTGAAGCCGGAAGCCATAACGCCTGCGAGTACTGCTGGGATAACTATGTTCTTCATGGTCGTTCTCTTATGAGTGTTATTACGCAGCTCTTGGTTTCTGAGACTGGCGCTTAGGTTCGAACGGCAGAAATGAAGCTTTGGGTGCGTGGGTTTTGCGGACTTATTAGTATTTCTTCGGGGCTTCCAGCCTCCACGATCTGCCCGCCGTCCATGAACACCATGCGGTTGGAAACCTCGCGAGCGAAGCCCAGTTCATGGGTGACGACGATCATGGTCATGCCGGTTTGCGCGAGGTCGCGCATCACCGACAGCACCTCACCGACCAGTTCCGGGTCGAGTGCCGAAGTGGGTTCATCGAACAGCATCAGCTTGGGCCGCATGGCCAATGCACGGGCAATGGCGACGCGTTGTTGCTGACCACCCGAGAGTTCGATCGGGTAGCTGTTGCGCTTGTCGGCGAGGCCGACGCGAGCGAGCAATTCCACGGCTTCTTCGTGCGCCTCTTTGGGCGAACGCTTGAGCACCTGGCACGGCCCTTCGATGATGTTTTGCAGCACGGTCATGTGCGGGAACAGGTTGAAGCGCTGGAACACCATGCCGGTGGACAGGCGTTGACGGGCGATCTGCGATTCGTTGAGTTCGTGCAGTTTGTTGCCGACGATCCGGTAACCCACCAGTTCGCCGTCGACCCACAGGCCACCCTTGTCGATTTTTTCCAGCTGGTTGATGCAACGCAGCAAGGTGCTTTTGCCGGAGCCGGACGGACCGATGATGCACAGCACTTCGCCTTGCTCGACTTCGATGTTGATGTCCTTAAGGGCGTGGAAATGGTCGTAGTACTTGTTCAGGCTCACGGCCTTGACGATGCTTCTCATGTTGAACTCCTCAAGAACGCTTGCCGGCGCCGCGAGCGAAACGACGCTCCAGACGACTTTGACCGAAGGACAGGACGGTGACGGTGGCCAGGTACCAGATACCGGCGACGATCAGCAGCTCCATGACCCGGGCGTTGGCGTAGTAGATGTTCTGGGCGTTGTAGAGCAGTTCCGAGTACTGGATGACGCTCGCCAGCGAGGTCATTTTCACCATGCCGATGAACTCGTTACCGACCGGCGGAATGATGACCCGCATGGCTTGCGGCAGGATGATCCGGCGCAGCGCTTGCAGGCGCGGCATACCGATCGACTTGGCGGCTTCGTACTGGCCGGTGTCCACCGACAACAGGCCGGCACGCACCACTTCGGCGGTGTAGGCGCCCTGGTTGATGCTCAAGCCGAGCAGGGCGGCCACGAACGGCGTCATCAGGCTCACGGTGTCCATTTCGAACAGGCCGGGGATGCCGATGGTGGGGAAGATCAGCGCCAGGTTGAACCACAACAGCAGTTGCAGAATCAGTGGCGTGCCGCGAAACAGCCAGGTGTAGGTCACTGCCACGTAGCGCAGGATCGGGTTGGCCGACATGCGCATGATCGCGGTGATCACCCCGAAAACAATGCCCAGCGCCATGGCCAGCACCGCCATGACGATGGTGTTGAGCAAGCCCCACATGATCGCTTGGGAAGTGAGGAACTGGCCGATGTAAGACCACTCGATCTTGCCTTCGGCGAAGGCCCGCACCAGCCCGAGAATTGCAATGACGATGACGGTGGCGAAGAAGATCCGCCCGTAGTAGCGCCGTGGCACATGGTGGTATTGGGTAATATCGAACTGGTTTTCCGCCAGTTTGCGCTCCGACTGGAGTCGTTCTGCCTGAGTCTGGCTCATGTTGTTTCTCCGTACACTTGGTAATTCAGGCCAACCACAATCCCTGTGGGAGCGGGCTTGCTCGCGAATGCGGTGTGTCATTCAACATAAATGGTGACTGACACGGCCCCTTCGCGAGCAAGTCGAATCGTCGCACCGCCGCTCCCACAGGTTTTGTGTTCTGCTTCAGAGGCGGAAGCCCTGATAGTTCTCGGTCCACTCTTGCTGCGCGGCGAGGGCGGTTTTCAAGCGGCCGATCTGCTCGCGCACCTGTTGCGGCGCGGTGCCGCCCCAGCCACTGCGGGCGGCGATGGCAGCTTCGAGGGTCAGGCTCTCGCGCACTTCCGCGGTCAGGCGCGGATCAATCTCGGCGAACAACGCTGGCGAGGCTTCCCACAATTCGATGTCGTGTTTCTCACAGGCCTGGACCAGCGCACCGGTGATTTCGTGAGCTTCCTTGAACGGCACGCCGCGCATGGCCAGCCAGTCGGCGACTTCGGTGGCGAGGGTGAAACCCAGTGGTGCCTGACGACGCAACTCTTCGACGTTGACCTTCATGGTCGCGACCATCCCGGCCATGGCTGGCAGCACCAGCAGCAGGGTGTCGACACTGTCGAGTACGCCGTTTTTGTCTTCGCTCAAGTCGCGGTTGTACGACAGCGGCAGGGATTTCAGTGTGGAAAGCAGGCCGGTCAGGTTGCCGATCAGGCGACCCGCCTTGCCGCGTGCCAGTTCAGCGATGTCCGGGTTTTTCTTCTGCGGCATGATCGAGCTGCCGGTGGCGTAGGCATCGTCCAGTGCGACCCAGCGAAACTGCCGCGACGACCACAGGCAGAACTCTTCGGCGAGGCGGGAAATGTTGATCCCGAGCATGCTGGCAATGAACAGGAACTCGGCAACGTGATCGCGGCTGGCCACGGCGTCGATGGAGTTTTCACACACGCCGCTGTAACCCATTTCCTTGGCCGACTGCTGAGGCAGGCGAGCGATGGCGGAACCGGCCATGGCCGCAGCACCCAGTGGCGACAACGAAGTGCGTACGTCCCAATCCACCAGACGTTGCACATCACGCAACATCGATTGGGCGTGGGCCAGCAAGTGGTGAGCGAAAACGATGGGTTGAGCTTGCTGCAGGTGAGTGAACCCCGGGCAGATGCTTTCGATGTGTTGCTCGGCCTGATCCACCAGCGCTTGCTGCAGGGCCAGCACTTCAACGGCCAGGGTGCGGACATGATCACGCAGGAACAGGCGCAAGTCGTTGGCGGTCTGGTCGTTGCGTGAACGGCCAGCACGAAGCTTGCCGCCCAGCGCGCCGAGGCGTTCGGTCAGCAGGCGTTCGATGAAGGTGTGGACGTCTTCATCGTCCAGCGTCGGTGCGATGCTGCCGGCGCGGAAGTCATCACCGATGCGCTCAAGAGCGTCGAGCATGGTTTGGGTTTCTTGTTCGCTCAGCAGCCCGGCGCGCTGCAATTCACGGGCATGTGCCTTGGAACCGGCGAGGTCATACGGGGTGAGGCGAAAGTAGCGCTCGGGGCAACGGGACAAGGCCGCCAGGGCTTCGGACGGGCCGCTTTTGAAGCGAGCACCCCAGAGACGGTCGGTGGTTTGAGACATTGTTGTTTTCCTCGTCGGTAAAGCGAACTGAAATCGGTGTGCCGGGCATGAAACACTCGCCACAAATCAATTGGGCGTGGTTTGGCCTAAGCAGTTTTCAAGAGGGCAGTTGCATCGTTGCGAGAGCTGATCGAAGTGTCAGCTTTTAATAGTTCGAAATCAGTGAGTTGGCACTGATGTGCGGGATTTATTAGCGGTTGCCAAGCCTGGTTTTCTGTGGTCATTATTATTTACCAGCACTATTTTTGTTGTTGGACACAGGTTGTTGAATAGGGCGCCAGAGGTAAATAGGCATTATGGAAACCCCACTTTCCAATTCCGGAAACCCGCCGTTGAAAACGAGCCATCGGGCACCGCTGACCCTCAGCGGTCTGGACTTCAAACTGCTCAAAGTGTTTAAGGCTGTGGTTGAGGCCGGCGGCTTCAGTGCCGCCCAGAACGAGCTGAATGTGGGACTGGCAGCCATCAGCAAACAGATCTCCGACCTGGAGATTCGTATCGGCATGCGCCTGTGTACCCGAGGTCGCGAGGGTTTTCACCTGACCGAAGAGGGACGTCTGGTGTATCAGGCGTCGATTGATTTATTTGCCTCGGTCGACAACTTTCGTGATCGGCTTAGTTCAGCGCAAAACGAACTGATCGGTGACCTTGGTGTGGGGGTTATTGATAATACGATTTCCGATGTTAATTCGCCGTTAGTTGCTGCACTTAGAATAATTAATGAGACATCGCCTAAAGTCAGGTTCCAACTTCAATCCTCTCAGTTGGATGAGGTGGAAAGAGGCGTGGTAGAGGGGCGATTAGTGGCGGGGATCGTGCCGGTTTATCAGAAGCGCGAAGAGTTTGACTACTACGCGCTTTATGAAGAACGCTCCGAAGTTTATTGCGCGGTCGGTCATCCGTTATTCTCGGTGCCGGACGCAGAAATCGGCAGTCATGTGCTCAAGGATTACGAGTGCATCAACCACCGTTACGCGATCCATCGCGACAAACTGAATTTTGCCCACTACGACAGCTTTTCCGCCTCGGCCACCCAGGTCGAAGCGGTGGCATTACTGATCAAGACCGGGCGTTTCGTGGGTTTTCTGCCCCAGCATTACGCCGCATCAATGGTGGCTCAGGGGCAGTTCCGGGCGGTGCGCCCGGACCTGATCAACATCGTCACGCCGTTCAATCTGATCCTTCGCCACAACACCGTGCGCAGTCCTCTGGTGAAGGCGTTTGCCCAGGCGTTGGGGGTTGATTTGAAGGCGCCGCTCTAAGGCTCAAACGCATCGCACAACGTCGCTCACCGGGTAAGCCGTGGGCGACTTCGTCGTTTAATACAGTCGCTAATCGCGGACCCAATTGTGCAGGGCTCAATGTTTCAAAGCCCATGCCCTGATAAAACGGTTCATTCCACGGCAAGTCGCGGAACGTGGTCAGCGTCAGACCGTAGAGTTCTCGATCCCGGGCATGCTCAACCGCGGTTAACAGTAACTTCCCGCTCAATGGCGGGGAGGGCAGCAGCGTCGGTAAGTTGGGCACGGCGAATAGTGAAATTCATGCGGGCGACTGTAGCAGCTGTCGAGCTTGCGAGGCTGCGTTCGGCGACGCAGTCGTCGCAAGACATGCGCATGAGGTCTTCCTGAAACACCGCGTTGCCTGGGTTCACGACGACTGCGTCGCCGAACGCAGCCTCGCAGGCTCGGCAGCTGCTACAAGGGATTGAGGTGCAGCAGGACGAAATCGTTTTTGTCGAAACGGCCGCTCAAAACGGGCGGCAATGCACCCAACGGCGTGCCCTGCAGGGCGCGGTAGTCGCTTTCATCCATCATCAGCCAATGCGGCCCCTGAAGGTTTTCCAGTTCTTGGGTCGATTCGGTGAAAACCGGCTGTAAGTCCTGCTCGATGTTGACCATGAACTTGATCGCCTTGGCGTCTTTACCCATGGCGTGCAGGACCAGAGGCGCCGGGTCTTTCTGGACAAGTGCGAATGCCGCGCGGCTGAAGGTCCGGGTGTCGTAGAGTCGGCGTTCGACCGGTTCGAATACCAGAATATAGACCAACCACAACGCCAGGACCGCGCACAAGGCCAGTGTCTGAACCCGCCAGCGGGGCCGAAAGAGCACCGCCAGGGCAATGACTTGCAGCACGCCAAGAATGATCAAAATTGCAGTCAGCGTCGGCATTTGCTCGGAAAAACGTCGGTGAGCGACCATCAATCCAACGACCAATAGAGCCGGGATCAACAACCACAGCCCTTGCATCAACCCCCGCAACCACTCAAATACCCGACCTTGCACCACCTGAAACGGATACGCCGCAATGATAGCCGCCATGGGCAACATCGGCAGCAGGTAGCGGGCCTTTTTTGCCTGGGGGATCGAGAGCCCGACCATCACGATCAGCCCGGCTGCCGTGCAGTATTGCAACAGGCGCAAAGCAGGACCGGCCTGCCGCGGATTTGTCAGCCAGACCGCGGCCAGTACCAGCAACGCCAACGGATACGCGAGCGCATAGTTGCCCACCGAGCTGGTGAAGTAATACAGCGAACCGCTGACGCCTTCGCTACCGTCCAGGCGCCCCAGGATCTGCATGCGCACCACGTCGTGCATGAACTCCGGGCCGCCGATGGTTTCCGCCAGCCACAACAGCACGCCAACGCACACGGCCAGCAGCACCGAAGCCATCAGGCCAAAACCAAAAAAATGCTGCCATTGTCGATTGAGCAAGAAATAGCTGCACAGCATGCCCGTGGGAATCACCAGCCCGATCGGCCCGCGAATCCCGAAACCTATTAGCAACAAGGCAAAGATCAGCCACCACCGGCGCTTTGCGGCGAAATAATCGGCGGCATAGCCCAGGTAGAACACCGCAAATGCCACCGCCGCGAGCATCAGATCCTGGGACACGGCACGGGTTTCGGTGACAAAGGTATTGGTCAACATCATCAGGGCGATGCTCAGCAACGCCCAGCGTTGGGAGTAGGGCGCCAGCAACCGGTACATCAACGTGACGATCACCGCCCCGGCAATGGCGCTCGGCAACCAGGCAGTCAAACTGTTGACCTGCCCGAACGGCAGCGACAGCAACCAGATGAACAGCGTCGTCAGCGCAGAATAATCCGCATACGGCTGGCCATAGGTGGTCGGAAAAAATGTCGGCCCATGGCGCAGCATTTCCTGAGCGAACAGCACAAAACGCGAATCGAAGCCGATCACTGCCTGTTGATACAACCCGGCGCTGAACAGCAGCAGCGCCAACAGCCCTAGCCCCAGAGACTGTCGGCGGATACCGGGTGATGTCGCAATCAAGCGGTGACCGAAGCAGCGAGCCACTGCTGATGCGGAATCGGCAGATTGCGCGATTCACCGCGCCCCATCGGGAAGTACATGAAACCGGCGCGGGCCAGGCGATCGGCGTCGTACAGGTTGCGTCCGTCGAAGATCACCGGTGCGTTGAGCCGCTGTTGGATCAGGCTGAAATCCGGGGCCTTGAACTGCTGCCATTCGGTGCAAATGATCAAGGCGTCAGCGCCGGACAATACCGACTCCGGTGTGCCCATGAGCATCAACTTGGATTCATCGGGATACAGCTGCTGGGTTTCCTGCATGGCTTCCGGGTCGAACGCGCGGACGTTGGCCCCGGCGGCAAACAGCGATTCCAGCAGCACCCGGCTCGGTGCATCACGCATGTCGTCGGTGTTCGGTTTGAACGCCAGCCCCCACACGGCAAAGGTCCTGCCGCGCAAATCGCCCTTGTAGAACGCATTGATGCGCTCGAACAGCTTGTGCTTCTGACGTTGGTTGATCGCTTCTACCGCTTGCAGCAGATCGCTGGAGCAATGCGCCTCTTCAGCGCTGTGGATCAGCGCGCGCATGTCCTTGGGAAAGCACGAGCCGCCATAACCGCAACCGGGGTAGATGAAGTGATAGCCAATGCGCGAATCGGCGCCGATGCCCAGGCGCACCGATTCGATGTCGGCGCCCAGGTGTTCGGCCAGTTCGGCGATCTGGTTGATGAAGCTGATCTTGGTCGCCAGCATGCAGTTGGCGGCGTACTTGGTGAGCTCGGCGCTGCGCAGGTCCATGAACATGACCCGGTCATGGTTGCGGTTGAAGGGCGCGTAGAGGTCACGCATTACGTCACGCACCTCATCGCGTTCGCAGCCGATGACGATCCGGTCCGGGCGCCGGCAATCGGCCACGGCAGAGCCTTCTTTCAAAAATTCCGGGTTGGAGACGATATCGAACTGCAACAGCCGACCGACTTTGATCAGGCACTTGTCGATATGCGCGCGCAAGGTGTCCCCCGTGCCCACCGGCACCGTGGATTTCTCCACCAGAATCACCGGTTGTTCACGATGACGCGCCACGGCTTCTCCCACCGACAGCACATAACGCAGATCCGCCGAACCATCGTCCCGGGACGGTGTGCCGACCGCGATAAACAACACCTGGCCATGCTGCACCGCGAGTTTTTCGTCGGTGGTGAACTGTAAACGTTTGCCTTCCAGGCCTTCGCGCACCAGGCTGGCCAGCCCCGGCTCGAAAATGCTCACGTGGCCTTGTTGCAGCAGTTCAACTTTCTTCTCGTCAATGTCCATGCAGACCACGTCGTGGCCAACTTCCGCCAGGACGGCGGCTTGCACCAGACCAACATAACCGCTACCAAATACACTGATTTTCATGGGGCACTCCTGAGTTCGGGCGCGCGAGCAGGGCGAGAATTAATGGTAATGACACCGAGGATGACCAGGGCCACCCCGATGGTTTTTGAAAGGCTGAACGCTTCGTTGAACAGCGGCAGGCTGGCGGCCAGCAGGTACACCAGCGCGTAGCTGATGCTCAGCAGCGAATAGGCCCGGCCCAGCGGTAAATCCCGCAGGGCGGCGAGCCAGCAGAGCATCGACAGGGCGTAAGCGAGAATGGCGACCAGCACCACGGCGACAGCGGACAGATCGATGCTGGTGGTGAGCCAGTGTTCGGGCGATGGCAGGCGACTCATGCTCCAGCGCATGCCCAGTTGCGCGGCACTGACCAGCAGCACGCTGCTCAACGCGAAGGTGATTCCGCGACGCAGGTTCATGTCTGTTGCCCCAGCAGCACCACGCCACCGATCACCAGCGCCACGCCCAACCAGTGGCGACGGTCGATGGTTTCGTGGAAAACGAAGCGGGCGACCAGGGTGATGAGTACGAAATTGAGGCTCAGCATCGGGTAGGCAATGCCGACTTCGAGGCGCTGCAACACCAGCAGCCACACCAGCAAGCCCAATCCCAGAGAGGCAAGCGCCAGCCACAACCACGGCGAACGCAGTTTCTCGCTCCAGAGCGACGCCCTGTCGCGCCAGCTTTCAACGGCGTATTTCTGTGCGATCTGGCCCAGGCAGGTCAGCAGGCAGGCGGTCAAGAGCAATAACAGGCTCATGACGCCTCCTGAGGAAAAATCAGAATCACAATGTTGCCTTGTTCATAACGCTTGCCATCCTTGGGTAGCAGTTCGATTTCGCGCAGTTCGTCGTCACCCTTGATGCGCATGACCACACCGACCGAACCACTCTGGCGGGCGTCGCGCATCCACGTTTGAACCTGGTTCGGGTCGACTTGCTGCTGTGCGCCGTCAGGATAGGCGAGGCCATATTTCAATTCGCCTATCGTGTTGTACAACGCCACGTCCGGGCGTTTCAGGCGCCAGGCCAACGCTCCGGCGGCGCCGAGGTCGTTGCTCAGCAACTGATCGGTCTGGCTGAGTTCCTGGGCATGCTCGAGGATGAATTGGTCGGGCATTTTGTTGGCGACCACCGACTCGGGCAGCCCGACCGGCAACAAGGCAATCAGCAGCAGACTGCCGAAGGCTGGCGCCGCCCAGCATTGCAAAGGTCTGAAGGCTTGCAGCAGGTTGGCCATGATCCAGCCGGTCAGACCGATGAACACTAGCACCAGGTTGTGCAGTTCATGGTTGTAGAGCGGTTTTTTCAGTTGCAGGTAGACCAGGGCCACCAGAATCGTCAGGCCCAGCAGCAGGTTCAGCAGACCATTGATGCCCAGTACCCGGCCTTGCTCAAGCTTCAAGCGGTCCACCAGTGCGTGCCCCAGCAGCAACGCCAATGGCAACAGGCACGGCAGGATGTAGCTCGGCAGCTTGCCTTTGCTCAGGCTGAAAAAAATCAGCGGCATCAGCAACCACAGCAACAGGAACGCGATATTCGCCTGGCGACGTGTTTGCCACGCTTGCTTGAGCGCCGGTGGCAACAGCGCCACCCACGGCAGGCTGAACGCAACCAGTAACGGCAAGTAGTACCACCACGGCGCGTCGTGCTGCGCATCGTCCCCGGCAAAACGGCGGATGTGTTCGTGCCAGAAGAAGAATCGCCAGTAATCCGGTTCCTGCGCATGCACCGCCAAGACCCAGGGCAGGCTGACAGCGATGGCCACGACGATCGCCAGCGGGCCGTAGATCAGCAGTTCACGCCAACGTTTTTGCCAGAGCATCCAGGGCAGGGCGATCAGCACTGGCAACAGCCAGGCGAGGAAACCCTTGGTCATGAAACCCATGCCGCAGGCCAGTCCCAGCACGGCCCAGCCCACAAGGCGTTGGCCACGGCCGGCGCTGTCCAGGGCAAACCACAAGGCCACCAGACTCAGGTTGACCCAAAAGGTGAATTGCGGATCGAGGTTGGCGTAGCCCGCAGCACCGGCGATGACGGTGAGGCTCATGTACAGCAGTGCGCAGGCAAAACTCTTGCGTGGTTCGTTCCACAGACGGCGGGCGATGAGGTAACACAGCAACACGCTGAGCCCGGTGCTCAGGGCCGAGGCGAAGCGCACGCCGAACAGGTTCTGACCGAACAGTGCCTGACTGGCGGCAATCATCCAGTAACCGGCCACCGGTTTTTCGAAATAGCGCAGGCTCATGAAATGCGGCGACACCCAGTTGCCGCTCAGGAGCATGTCCTGGCTGATCTGGGCGTAGCGGGTTTCGTCGGGAATCCATAAGCCATGGCTGCCCAGCGGCAGCAGATACGCCAGAGCGAAGATGGCCAGCGACAACGGCAATGCCCAGTGCTTGCTCATACGCCTTGCACTCCCAACCAACCTTCGCGCCCTTCGAGCGCGCCACGCAGCACTCGGCCAACCGGCAAGGTGTCGGGTACCTCGGGCAGCAGATCGCCCAAGGGTTGAAAACGGATGTTTCGCTGGCGCGCATCGGCCAGCAGTTGACGAAAATCGTTGGCCATCAGAATCCCTTCTACTTCGGCATGGATCGTGTAGACGTTGAGTTTTTCGGGGCTGAAGCGATCAAGAATGAAAGCGTTGAAGTCCTTGGCCGCCACGGTGGGGCCCACCACCTCATCGAACGTTGGTAAGTCCACCGGAATTTGCGGAGCTCCCAAGCCACCATCGGCCAATCGCGGCCGGAACAGGCTCTGGCCCCGGCAATCGCTGTTGTAGCGAAAACTGAATGCCTGCTTGGCCTCTATCACGCGCTCGTCTGCCCGCCACCCGGCGGACGCTGAGCATTCGACGTTTTGCCCGATGATGTCGGCGAGGGTGTCGACGCCCCGACGAAGGTGTTCGACCAGCTGCTTGTCACTCCAGCGTCCGGCATTGGCCTGCCAGCCGTGGTGATCCCAGGCGTGCAGGCCGACTTCATGCCCGGCTGCCACGGTTTGACGCATCAAATGCCCTAGATCACGGCCGATCGGTTTACCGGGCCACGCGGTACCGGCCAGCAAGATGTCCCAGCCGTACAGGCCTGCCGCGTTGGAACGGAGCATTTTCCAGAGAAATTGCGGCCGGATCAGGCGCCACAAGTGACGCCCCATGTTGTCCGGCCCGACACTGAAGAAAAACGTCGCCTTGACCTGTGCTTCTTCAAGCATTTCCAGCAGCCGCGGCACCCCCTCGCGGGTGCCTCGGTAAGTGTCGACATCAATCCGCAGGCCCGCCTGCATTAGCGCTTGTCCGCGATTTCGAGCATGGCTTCACGCAAGAAGAAGTCCAGCGTATTGCCGATGGTTTCACTCATTTCCACGGTCGGCGTCCAGTCCAGCAGGCGCTTGGCATTGGCGATGCTTGGTTTGCGGTGCGACACGTCCTGATAACCGGTGCCGTAGAACGCTTTGCTTTCGACATCGCGGAACCCGGCGAACGGCGGGAAGTTGTCGCGCAACGGGTGCGCTTCGAACTGACGCAACAGCTCTTCGCCCAACTGGCGGATGCTGGCTTCGTTGTCCGGGTTGCCGATGTTGATGATCTGGCCGTTGCAGGCGTCGTTCTCGTTGTCGATGATCCGCGCCAGGGCTTCTACGCCGTCGGCAATGTCAGTGAAGCAGCGTTTTTGCTCACCGCCATCGAACAGGCGAATCGGCGTGCCTTCCACCAGGTTGAGGATCAGCTGGGTGATCGCGCGGGAACTGCCGATACGTGCCGAGTCCAGGCGGTCGAGGCGTGGGCCCATCCAGTTGAAGGGACGGAACAACGTGAAGTTCAGGCCTTTCTGGCCGTAGGCCCAGATCACCCGGTCAAGCAGTTGCTTGGAGATCGAGTAGATCCAGCGCTGTTTGTTGATCGGACCGACGATGAGGTTGGAGGTGTCTTCGTCGAAGTTCTGGTCCTGGCACATGCCATACACTTCGGAGGTCGACGGGAAGATCACGCGTTTGTTGTATTTGACGCAGTAACGAACCAGTTTCAGGTTCTCTTCAAAGTCCAGCTCGAACACCCGCAGCGGGTTGCGGGTGTACTCGATCGGTGTGGCAATCGCGACCAGTGGCAGGATCACGTCGCACTTCTTGATGTGGTATTCGATCCACTCGGAGTGGATGCTGATGTCGCCTTCGACGAAGTGGAAATTCGGATGGCTGCGCAGGCGCTCGATGGCATCCGAGCCGATGTCCAGGCCATACACCTCGTATCGGTCGTCGCGCAGCAGACGCTCGGACAGGTGATTGCCGATGAAGCCGTTGACGCCGAGGATCAGCACGCGAGTGCGACGCGGTGCGCGACCGGACTCGGCGCCACGCAGCACGGAACCGTCCACCAGGCCCAGTTCGTTGGCCAGTTGCGGGCCGCTCAGGTACAGGCCGTTGTCGTTACGCTGGCCGGCGGTGATCACCAGCGAGTCTTCGCCGCAGGCGATACGCAGTGGGTCGACACTGATGACGCGACCAGGCGCTTGACCTTCATTGCCTTGGGCGACTTCTGCGCTCCAGACAATCAGCTTGTGTTCGCCCACGGCGCAGAATGCGCCCGGGTAAGGCTGGGTGACGGCGCGAACCAGATTGAACAATTCTTCAGCCGGTTTGTTCCAGAGAAGTTTGCCGTCGGCCGGTGTGCGGCGGCCAAACACTGTGGCTTGGGATTCGTCCTGCGGGGTTTCGTTGACTTTGCCCTGAAGCAACGCCGGTAGCGTGTCACGCAGCAAGTCGCTAGCGGCCACGCGCAGTTTGCCGTGCAGGCTCAGCGCCGTGTCGCTGCGTTCAATCGCAACCGTTTTCTGGGCGAGGATTGCGCCCGCATCGGCCCGCTTGACCATGCGGTGCAGAGTCACGCCGGTTTCGCTTTCACCGTTGACCAGCACCCAGTTGGCCGGCGCACGACCACGGTAACGCGGCAACAACGAACCGTGCAGATTGAAGGCACCTTTGCTGGCGGTGGCCAACAGCGGTTCGCTCAGCAGATTGCGGTAGTAGAACGAGAACAGGTAATCCGGGTTGAGCTTGCTGATGCGCTCGATCCACAGCGGGTGGTTGGCATCGTCCGGGGCGTGCACCGGGATGCCCTTGCGTGCGCACAGTTGCGCAACGGAGCCGTAGAACGCGTTTTCCTTGGGATCATCAGGATGAGTAAACACCGCGGCAATATCAAAGCCCGAGTTGAGCAGGGATTCGATGCCGGCACAGCCAATATCGTGATAGGCGAAGACAACAGCTTTTGCACTCATGAGTGAACCTGATCTGAAGAAATGGAGGTGAGACCGTCAACGGTGACAACGGGAGCGGGGGCAGCGGGTTGGTTACGCAGGACTTTTTCAATAAAGAACCGGGGGCGGGCGCGAACGTCGCCGTACATGCGTCCCAGGTACTCGCCCAACAGGCCCATGCCGATGAACTGGCCACCGGTGAAGATGAACAGCACGGCGAACAGCACGAATGTCCCGTCGCCGGCCCAATGGGCGCCGAAGGCCAGGCGCAGCACAATCAGCGTAATGGCGAACAGCACGCCAAGGGCCGCCATGCCAAAGCCGACGATGCTCAGCAAACGCAAGGGCGTGGTGGTCATGCAGGTGATCAGGTCGAACATCAGATTGACCAGGCGCATGGGGCTGTACTTCGATTCCCCGTGTTCGCGCTCGGCGTGGGGCACGAGGATTTCTGTGGTGTGCCGGGCGAAGCTGTTGGCGAGGATCGGGATGAAGGTGCTGCGTTCACGGCAGGCGAGCATGGCGTCGACGATGGTTCGCCGGTAAGCGCGGAGCATGCAGCCGTAGTCGGTCATGGCGACGCCGGTTGAGCGCTGTACGGCCAGATTGATCAGCTTTGACGGCCAACGGCGCAGTGCCGAGTCTTGACGGTTGTTGCGCACGGTGGCGACGACGTCATAACCCAGCTCGGCCTGAGCCACTAACCGCGGAATCTCCTCGGGAGGGTTTTGCAGGTCGGCGTCGAGGGTAATAATCACATCACCTTTGCACTGCTCGAAACCGGCCATGATTGCCGCGTGCTGGCCGTAGTTGCGGTTGAGAATGACCGCCACCACCGGGCTGCACTCGCGATGGGCGGCCTCTTCGAGGATTTGCGCCGAGTTGTCGCGGCTGCCGTCGTCCACCAACACAATCTCGTAGTCATGGTGCAATTGCTGACATGCCGCTTCAGTTCGCCGGAGCAACTCGGGCAGGCTGTCTTGCTCGTTGTAGACCGGGATGACGATTGACACGCAACGGATCGGGTAAGGTTTCACAGGCTTGAGTCCAAAACGTTTTCAATAGCGTCGACCACACGATCGACGTCATCGGTGGTCATGTCGGGGAATAACGGAATCGAGCACAGCCGTGCCGAGTTCCATTCAGTGTTGGGCAGATAGATGTTGGGGAAGCGCTGGCGGTAGTAGGTGTGGAGGTGAGTGGCGATGAAGTGAATGCCGGTGCCGATGTTCTGCGCTTGCAGGGCCTTCATGAACGTTTCACGGTCCATTGCGCAGCGCTCGCTGTCGATACGCAGGATGAACAGGTGCCAGGCGTGCTGCTGCGCATAGGCTGGAAGGGCCAGGGGTTGCACCGGCAAACCTTCCAGTCGCTGCAAATAAGTGCCGGCCAGCTCCGTGCGTTTGGCGTTGATTTCGTCCAGTCGCTTCAGCTGCACCAAGGCGATGGCGGCATTGATGTCGGCCAGGTTGTACTTGAAGCCGGGCTCCATGACCTGAGCCTGAGGTTTGCGGCCGTGGGTCAGGCGGTCATAGGCATCGACACCGAGGCCATGGAACTTGAGCATGCGCACACGACTGGCCAGGGCTTCATCGTCACTGACAAACATGGCGCCCTCGGCGCAGGTCATGTTCTTGATCGCGTGGAACGAGAAGATCGCCGTGCCTTTCGCG
Source organism: Pseudomonas sp. GL-B-26 (assembly GCF_019947405.1). Classification (NCBI taxonomy): domain Bacteria; kingdom Pseudomonadati; phylum Pseudomonadota; class Gammaproteobacteria; order Pseudomonadales; family Pseudomonadaceae; genus Pseudomonas; species Pseudomonas sp. GL-B-26. Next base: position 136,474 of record NZ_JAGYGJ010000007.1, read on the forward strand.
CCGACATGACGACCTTTGTAGAAGGTGCCTGCGGCGTGAGCGGCGTCTTCGATGACGGGGATGCCGTGTTTGTCGGCCAGCGCATAAAGCGGATCGAGATCGAACGCGGCACCGGCGTAATGCACCGGAATGATGGCTTTGGTGCGCGGCGTGATCGCTGCTTCGATGCTGGCCAGGTCACTCATCAGCGTGTCGCGATCAACGTCGACGAACACGGGTGTCGCGCCCAACAGGCAGATCATGTTGGCAGTGGACACCCAGGTCTGCGACGGCGTGATGACTTCATCGCCCGGACCAATTCCCAGTGCCAGTAAAGTAATGTGCATCCCGCCGGTGGCCGAGGACAGTGCCACGGCATGACGGCATCCCACGTAGTTGGCGAATTGCTCTTCCAGTTCCTGGTTTTTCGGCCCGGTAGTGATCCAGCCAGAGCGCAATACTTGCTCTACGGCGGCAATTTCTTCATCGCCGATACTGGGGCGGGAGAAGGGGAGAAAAGCCTGACTCATGGACACCTCGGGGCTGAAGAGTGAATAGCCTGTGAGGCTAAAAAAATTTTGGATCCATTGCAAGCGTAGACGCTAAAACAAAAGCTGCATCAATTACTTACTCGAAATACCTGACGATTTAGATAGGTTGACATTTTCTGCGATGGTCGGCAGGTTGGTCCCTCGCAAAGAGACAGGCCGGATCCATTGAGGTTATTCCCGATTTTGTGAAAGGAACATGAAAAACCGGTCGGCGAATCGTTTATCTGGAGGTCATACAGCCACTGTTCAGACTTCTGCCGTTCATCGAGTTTTCTAGTAGAAAGTCCTACAGAAGTGTCCTGCTTTACATGAAGGATGTTTCAATCCTTAGTTGTTTAATGAACTGTTTCCATTGAAGGCCGTTTCGTTTGATCGACTTACCCGCTACCGACTCGACTCCCTTAAAGACCAATCCGTTGACCCTGTATCTGGCGCGTCTGGCGCCCTCCAGCCAGCTGACCATGCGTTATGTTTTGCAGGACGCCGCTGACCGGTTGGGCTTCGAAGACATGAACGTCGAGGAGATTCCCTGGCACAACCTGCAACCTGAAGATGTCATCGCACTGGTGGCCACCTTGCGCACGGATGGCTACGCGCCGAACACTTCTTCGCTGTACGTCAACGCGGTGCGCGGGGTGATGAACGAAGCGTGGCGCATGAGCCTGATCAGTCAGGAACACCTGCTGAAGATGCGCTCGGTCAAGGGGATTGCCGGCACACGATTGTCCCAGGGGCGAAACCTCAGGCGCACGCTGATCCAGGAATTGATGGCGGTCTGTGCTGCCGATCCACGGCCGCAAGGGTTGAGGGATGCGGCGATCATCGGGATTTTGTATGGCTCGGGCATGCGCAAATCGGAATCGGTGAACCTGGACCTGAACCAGGTCGATTTCACCGAGCGCAGCCTTCGTGTGACCGCCAAGGGCAACAAGCAATTGATCAAGTACGCACCGGCTTGGGCGTTCGCCAAACTCAATGACTGGCTGGAACTGCGGCGCTCGCTACTGAAGGAGGGTGAAGTGGATGATTCGTTCCTGTTCAACCGCATTCGCCGCGGCAGTCACATCACCCGCGAGCGCATCACCAAACATGCGATTTATTACATCGCCCGACAGCGGGGCGCGCAGGTCGGGGTGAAAATCATGCCGCATGATTTTCGACGTTCGTTCATTACCCGAGTGATCGAGGAGTATGACTTGTCGATCGCCCAGAAACTCGCCCATCACAGCAACATCCAGACCACGGCCAACTACGATGTGCGCGATGACAACGAACGGCGTCGGGCCGTGGACCGGTTCGATCTTTGATGGACGGGGTTCAGGATTCGCTCAGTACGTGGGCATGGCCGATTGTCGAGACGTGAACCGCGCTGCCGGCGGGTGGCGCATACAGGCCCGAACTGCGCACCATTAATGATCGACCAGGCTGTTGCCCGGAAGCCAATGTTTCCAGTTCCACCGTCAACGTGCAGGTATTGCCGCTGAAATCCCGCTCGGTCACGACGGCGCGGCACCCGGAAGCCTCGGTTGGGCTGGGCTGGATACTGACGAGTTGCAGTTGTTCGGGACGCAGCATGATCTGCGCCGATTTGTTGTTCCGGTGGTTGTTCACCGGTATGCGACCGAGATCGCAATGGGCCCAGCCGGCTTCGATTCTGGCGGGCAAGACCACGGCATCCCCCAGAAACAGCGCGGTCTGTTCATCCTCGGGGTAGCGGTAAAGATCCAGCGGATGGCCTGACTGCACCAGCCGGCCGTCGCGCATCACCGCCAACTGATCGGCAAACGACAAGGCTTCACTCTGGTCATGGGTGACCAGAATGGTGGTCACGCCGGCGTCGGTCAGCAGCCGTGCGACCATTTTGCGCATGGCGCCTCGAAGTCCGGTGTCGAGGGCCGAAAACGGCTCGTCCAGCAACATCAGGCGCGGCTGTTGCGCCAACGCCCGCGCCAGCGCCACGCGTTGTTGCTGGCCGCCGGACAGTTCATGAGGCCAACGATTGGCCATGTTCGTATCCAGCGCCACGCTGTCCATCAACTCTGCGACTCGCTCCTGTTTTGCACCGCCCTTGATCGAAAGCCCGAAACCGATGTTCGCGGCCACGGTCATGTGCGGGAACAGGGCGCCGTCCTGCGGGACATAGCCAATCAAGCGCTGATGCGCCGGGACTTCGTGGGTGTCGTCGACGAGCGTTTGGCCATTGAATGATAGACGGCCCGAGTCCGGGAATTCGAAGCCCGCAATCATCCGCAACAGCGTGGTTTTTCCTGAGCCCGACGGGCCGACGATGACCGTTCGGCTGCCCGTTGGCACCGACAGGTTGATGCTCTCCAGCGCTTGATGGGCGCCGTAGGACTTGGAAATGGAATGGAGTTCAAGAGCGTTCATCGGCCAGCCGTTCGTTTGGATTGGTGATAAAGAAGTCCGGTCAAGGGAAGCGACAGCAAAATCATCAGCAGGGCATAGGGCGCAGCCGCGGCGTAGTCGATTTCGCTGGTCATGGCCCAGAATCCGGTGGCCAGGGTGCGCGTGCCGTTGGGGGCGAGCAGCAGGGTGGCGGTCAACTCATTGGTGATCGCCAGAAACACCAGCGCCGCGCCAGCGGCAGCGCCGGGCGCGGCCAGGCGCAGGGTGATCAGCCATAAGGCCCGGGCGGGTGAGCGGCCGAGGCTGCGGGCCATGTTTTCCAGTTCGACCGGCGCCTGCGCGATCCCGGCGCGCAAACTCACCAGGGCGCGAGGCAAAAACATCAGCAGATACGCCAGCAGCACCGTGATCGTGGTCTGGTAAATCGGTCGGGCGAAATGGATGGTGACGGTCACCAATGCCAAGGCTACGACGATCCCCGGCAACGAACTGGTGATGTAGTTGCAGCTTTCCAGCACACGTTGCAACCGGCCCGGAGAGCGAATCGACAACCAGGCAATCGGGATGGCGGCGCAGGTGGTGAGGGCGGCACCCGCAACACCGAGCAGCAGCGTCTGTTCCAGCGCCGGCAGAAGTTCGTCCATCTGCCAGACTTGCGTACCGCCGGCGATCAGCCAGTTACCCAAAGTCACGAGTGGCACGCCCAGCGCCAGTGCGCAGGTCGCAATCTGTACGGTCAGGGCGAGGAAGGTGGTTGCAGGTTTCAGGCGCACCACCCGCTGTTCGCGAGCGCTTCCCGACCCGACCCGGGCGTAACGCGCCGTGCCGCGAGCGGTCGATTCTGCGGTCAGCATCACCAGGCAACACAGCGCGAGCACGCTGGCCAGCATGTTGGCGGCGGGGCCGTTGAAGGTGGATTTGAACTGATCGAAGATGGCCGTGGTGAAGGTGTCGAAGCGGATCATTGCGTATAGGCCATATTCGGCCAGCAGGTGCAGGCCCACCAGCAAAGCGCCGCCGCAGATAGGCAGGCGCAATTGCGGCAGCACCACCCGGAAAAATATCGCCCAGGGTTTGAGACCGAGCGATTCGGCAACGTCTTCGATGGCCGGATCGAGCCTGCGCAGGGTCGCAGCAATCGGCAGGTACAGGAACGGGAAGTAGGCGATGACCGAAACCAGAACCCCGGCAAACAGCCCGTGAATCGGCGGGGCCAGACTGACCCACGCATAGCTGTGAACGAACGCCGGCACCGCCAGCGGCGCGGTCGCCAACAACGACCACCAGCGCCGCCCCGGCAGGTTGGTGCGTTCTGTCAGCCAGGCCAGAGACAGGCCTAACGTGACGCACAACGGAATCGTGATCACCACCAGTAAAACGGTGTTGATCAACAATTCAGCGACCCGCGGCCGGAATACCAGCGGCACAAGGGTCGCCCAGCCTGTCTGAAACGATACGCCGATGACGAAGGCAATCGGCAGCAGCGACAGCAGCGAAACCAGCACCGACAAACTGATCACCCACGCGCCGCCACGCCCCGCGAAGAGGCCGCGGGATCGTCGTCGCAAGTTCGCGGGTATCGCCTCGGCGACACCCGCTGGCAAGGTTTCAGGCATCAATTAGAGCAGTCCCGCCTGAGTCATCAACTCCACGGCTTTTTTACTGTCGAGTTTTGAAGCATCGACTGTCGGCGCGTCGAGTTGCTGCAAAGGCACCAGTTTTGGATTGGATTCAGCGTTCTTGCCCACCGCGTATTCGAACGATTTACCGGTTTTGAGGATGGCCTGGCCATCTTTGCCGGTAACCCATTTGAGGAACGCCTGGGCTTGTTCCTTGTGTTTGCTGGACGCCAGAACGCCGCCACCGGAGACACTGACAAACGCGCCCGGATCCTTGTGCTTGAAGTAGTGCAGGGCGGTGTTCTTGCTGTTTTCGCCGGTCTTGGCCTGGTCGCCGAAGCTGTAATAGTGGTAGATCACGCCGCTGTCGACCTGCCCGGCGTTGACCGCTTTCAGTACCGCACTGTTGCCGCGATAGATCGTGGCATTGGCCTTCAACCCTTTGAGCCATTCCAGGGTGGCGGCTTCACCCTTGAGTTCCAGCACGGCGGCGACGATGGCCTGGAAGTCGGCACCGGCCGGTGAAGCGCCCCAGCGACCTTTCCAGTTCGGGCCGGCGAGGTCCATCAGCGACTTGGGCAGTTCGGCTTCGGGCAGTTTGCTCGGGTTATAGACAAACACCGTGGAGCGCGCGGCGATCCCCACCCATTTGCCATGGGCCGGGCGGTAAGCATTGCCGACCTGTTCCAGGGTGGTCGGCGCAACCGGCGCAAACAGCCCCGCGTTGTCGACCAGCACCATGGCCGGGGAGTTTTCGGTCAGGAACACGTCGGCCGGGGAGGCAGCGCCTTCCTGTACGATCTGATTGCCCATCTCGGTGTCGTCGCCATTGCGCACGGTGACCTTGATGCCGGTTTCCTTGGTAAAACCCTCGATCCAGGATTTGGTCAGGCTTTCGTGCTGGGCGTTGTAGACCACGATGCCATCGGCATCCGCCGCATACACATGACCGGCACTCAGCAAAGCGGTGGCCAGCAGTGCTGTTTTCAGGAAAGAAGGGATGTTGGGACTCATGCGTTGTGCAGCTCCTGTTTCTTTTAATAATCGTGCGCGCAGACTCGGCAGAAACGACGGGAAGGGTCGTCGATCAGTGTAGATCAATACGAATCATTTGCATGTTTGAGGCGCGGCAAATGTAAAGTGCCAAATGAGAAAAAAACGTCAAAATTTCAGTAGCAACGCATCACTTGTAGCAGCAGGCTTCGCCAGCTGCTACGGATCGCGTAATGGCTTAATCAAGCCGATGGACACCCTTTTTGTGTTCCACCCGCGGCCTGGCTGATAAGCGCGGCCAGGCGTTTGACGTTGTTTTGTTGAGCCGCCACCAGTTCATCGATGGACGGCCCTGAAGGCGTCTGCAAAGTGCTGCGGCAGGTGAGCAGCGGCGCATCACCTTCGCTCAGATTGCGCAGGCGCCACTTGACGTCGATCAACGCATATTGACCGGGAATCGAATCAAATCGCTGCACGTCTAACCGCACCGATACGTTGCGTCGAGGATTGTTGTTGACCATTTGATCGACCAGCGCGCTACGCAATTCATCCACCAGGCTCGCGCCCCACCACTCGGTTTCGAGGATCGCCATGCCACTGTTGCCCTGGCGAATGACGATCTGCGGACGATCGACCTGGGGCGGTACGCTGATGCCCTCAATCTGGATTTCCGCAGCACTGGTCCTTGAATTGCCGCTCGGTTGGGCCGGGGTCAGGGTGTGAAATTGAATCGGATCACCGCGGCAAGCGGCGAGTAGCAACAATGCAGTGACCAAGCTGATTTTCAGCGGATAAACCATGAGTGATGCTCCTGTGGTCATTTGCGTGGCGGCCCCTGCAGGTCCATCGGCGCAGCATTGTCGGGACGACCGCGAATCAGCGATTCCGGATGGCGTCCCAGGTAATCCGAGAGTTCACGCAAGGAGCGCGACATGCGCCCGAGTTCGTCGAGGGTCTGACCTAATTGTTCGCGTTGCGGCGAGTCTTCGGCCAAGGTCGAACTGGCCGATTGCAGCGTCTTGCTGACATCCGCCAGGGTGGTCTGCACGCCGGGCAGGGTCTTGGCGTTGAACTGTGCGAGGCCTTTTCGCAGTTCGACGAGGTTGCTGTCCAGGTTGCCGGCAATGCGCTCGATCGGCAGTTGGTTGATCTTGTTGACCATGCCCTCCAGTTTTTCCTGCAATTGTTCGAGGCTGCCAGGAACGGTTGGGATAGAGACTGGACGGGCGGTTGGATCGAACACGACTTTCTCCGCTTTGGGGTAGAAGTCGAGCGCAATGTAGAGCTGGCCGGTCAACAGGTTGCCGCTCCGGGCCTGGCCCCGCAGACCGTTTTCGATGAAGGAGCCCATCAGGCGTACGCCAGCGGCTTCGTCGTTGGGGTCATGCTTTAACACCTCGAGCATTTTGATGTGGGCCTGGCCGAGTCGTTGCGGGTAGATCATGATCCCGACATTGACCGGGAAACTGCGCTTTTTCGCGTCGAAATCCAGAACGACCGACACGACTTTGCCGAACTCGATGCCAAGGAATTCCACCGGCGCGCCGACCCTGAGCCCGCGCAAGGCCTGATCGAAACGCAAACTCAAGAATTGCCCCTTGCCGCTGGGTGGGGCGAGGGCAGTTAGCTGGTCTTCGAACAGGTCGAAGGCTTTGTCCTCGGCGGCCGGTTGATCGTTGGGGCTGTACTCCGGAGCGCGGAAGGCGATGCCGCCCACCAGGATTGATGACAACGACTCGGTTTTCACCGAGAAGCCGTTGGCGTCGACACTCACGTCGATCCCGCTGGCGTTCCAGAACCGGGTGTTTTCAGTGACGTAGGCATCATTGGGCGCGTGGACGAACACTTCGATGTTGACCCCTTTACCGTCGGCGTCCAGGGCATAGGCCACCACTTGCCCCACCGGAATCTTGCGGTAGTAAATCGGAGAGCCAATGTCCAGCGAACCGAGATCCTGGGTGCGCAGGGTGAAGCGCTTGCCCGGCTCGCCATAGGTAATCGGAGGCGGGTTTTCCAGGCCGATAAAGTTTTTTGCACGCGCGTTGGCCTGGCCGATGTCGGCGCCAATGTAATCCCCGGACAGCAGGGTATCGATACCCGACACCCCGCCGGCGCCAATACGCGGACGCACGACCCAGAATTGCGAGTCTTCGCGGGTGAAGCTTTCCGCCTGCTTGGACAGTTTGATGGTGGCGTTGACGCTCTTCTGATCGTTGCTCAGTTCCACGTCCGAGACATGGCCGATCACCACGTTGCGGTATTTGACCTCGGTCTTGTTGGCCGTCAGGCCGCTACCGGTTTTGAACGTAACGGTAATGGTCGGACCTTCCTGCATCATGGTGTGCACGACCAGGGAAATCCCCACCAGCACCGCGACGATCGGCACGATCCATACCAGCGAAACGCTGAAGCGGTGGGTGGTCTTGACAGGGGCCTGCCCAGGGGCTTGCGGCCCGTCAGTGGCTTGCGACTTCATCCATGACCTCCTCGTTTTGCGGATTTTTCCGCTCTTTATCCCAGATCAGGCGTGGGTCGAAACTCATCGCCGACAGCATGGTGAAGACCACCACCAGGCCAAAAAACAGAATGCCCGGACGCGGTTCGATATCGGCCAGGGCTTGAAACTTCACCAGTGAGGCCACCAGGGCGACCACGATCACATCGAGCATCGACCAGTAACCGATGAGCTCGACGAAACGGTACAGCGTTGACCGTTGCTTATTCGCCCATTGGCTGTCGCGCTGAACGGTCACCAGTAACAGCGTCAGGGCGACGAACTTGATGCCCGGCACCGCGATGCTGGCGATGAAAATAATCAGGGCAATGTCCCAGGCGCCGTGCTGCCAGAACTCCAGTACACCGCTCATGATCGTGCTGTCGGCGCCGTTGCCGACCATCCTGGTGTTCATCACTGGCAGCAGATTCGCCGGGACGTAAAACGCCAGGGCAGTGAACATGTAGGCCCAGGTCCGGGCCAGTGAGTTGGCTTTGCGCCGATGCAGCGGCGCGCCGCAGCGAGTGCATTCGTGAGGCTCATCGGTCATGTCACAGGCCAGGCCGCAGCTATGACACAGGCACAGGTTGAGTTCACTCGCCACCGGGGGCCTGTTCATAAGATGTCCCATAGGTCACGGATGTCGCGCCCGGCGATGCGGATCATCATCAGACTGAGGATGGCCAGGGCAAACAGGCCGATGCCGGGCAGTACATCCAGCAATCCGGCGAGTTTGATGACCGCGACCATCGCCCCCAGCAGACAGACCTCCAGCATGCTCCAGGGCCTGAGGGTTTCCAGCCAGCGCATGCAGAACCTGAAACCGGGTGAGCGGCGGGAGGCGAGGGCGAAGCTCAGCACCCAGACAAGCAGCACCAGCTGGAAAATCGGCGCGATGATCATCGCGATCGCCGCCACCATGGCGATGAAAGTGATCGGCCCCAGACTCAGGGCAAGCACCGAATCCCAGAGTGTTGCGCTGTTTTTCAGGCCTTTGAGGCTGATGTTCATGACGGGATAGAAGTTGGCGAAAATCCACAGCATCAACGCGGTGAAGGTCAACGCCAGACGTTGTTCCACCGTCAGGCCGTTATAGCGCTGAAGCACGCCGCCGCAGCGCGTACAGAGGGTTTTTTGATGTTTGGCGAGCGTGACTTTTTCATACACGCAGTCGCAGTGCTCGCAGATGATCAGTGGATCAGTCGTAGCCATAGGCTGCACTCGCCAGGACGCAGGGAAGTCAGAGCACTCCCTCAATATAGAAGGACCTCGCAATTGAGCAAATTAAAAGGTTATTCAATAGGATGCGGACGTACGGTGATCTCCTACAGGGGAATGGCGTTTTATCGAAGGTGGGAGGGCGTTCAGCCGAGCAGTTCGCGCAGGCGATACCAGAACATGCCGAGCGCCAGCAGCGGAGAGCGCAGCATAGACCCGCCCGGAAAGGTCATGTGCGGCACGGCGCTGAACACGTCAAAGCCCTGACTGTGTCCGACGTGGATCGCTTCGCCCAACAGCTTTGCGCACCAGTGGGTCACGTTCAGGCCATGACCGGAGTAACCCTGGGCGTAAAACACGTTCGGATGCTGGCTCAAGCGCCCGACCTGAGGGAAGCGGTTGGCGGAGATGCCAATCTTGCCGCCCCATTGATAATCGATGCGCACGTTGGCCAGTTGCGGGAAGACCTTGAGCATGTGCGGGCGCATGTACGCTTCGATGTTCGCCGGATCGCGCCCGGAATAATGACAGGCGCCGCCGAACAGCAAGCGTCGATCTGCCGAGAGCCGGTAGTAATCCAGACCGACTTTCTGGTCGCAGAGCGCCAGGTTATGCGGGATCAATTGCGCTGCAACATCGGGCGCCAACGGCTCGGTGGCGATGATGTAGCTGCCCGCCGGGAGGACCTTGCCGCTCAGTTTCGGTTCGAGCTCTTCCAGGTGAGCGTTACACGCCAGCACCAGACTGCCGGCGCGCACCGTGCCGCCGGCACAGCGAACCTGCACGGTGCTGCCATGGATCAACTCCAGCACCGGGCTCTGCTCGAAGATCTTCACGCCGAGGGATTGCGCCAATAGTGCTTCGCCAAGGACCAGATTGAGCGGGTGCAAGTGACCCGAGCCCATATCGATGAGACCACCGGCATACACGCCTGAGTTCACCACCTGCTGACGAATCTGCTCCGGCCCGACGAGTCGGGTTTCGTGGGCGTAACCCGATTCGGCAAGGCCCTGCTGCTCAGCCTTGAACGCCGCGAACTGCGCTTTAGTATTGGCCAGTTCACAGAACCCCCAGCGCAGGTCGCAATCAATCCCGTGTTCACGAATGCGGTTGCCCACAAGCGCTACCGATTCGACGCCCGCACGCTCAAGGTAACGCACGCCTTCTTCACCGACATGACGGGCAAAACCGCTGACGTCATGGCCGATACCGCGGATCAACTGCCCGCCGTTACGCCCGCTGGCGCCCCAGCCAATACGCCGGCCCTCCAGCAGGATCACCGAGAGTCCGCGCTGCGCCAGTTCGATCGCTGTGTTAACGCCGGTAAAGCCGCCGCCGATCACACAGACATCGGCCTCAAGATCCTCGGCCAGTGTGGGGTAGGGCGCCATTCCATTGGCTGACGCCGCGTAATAGGAGCGGGCATGTTCGTTGCTGTACTGGTTCATTGGTTGGACTTCACTTTGCTCCAGGAACGGGTCATCAAACGCATAATCGCCTGGGGCGGGGTGGTGGAAATGTAGAGCTTGTCGAGGACTGCCTGGGGTGGGTAAACCTCAGGGTTGTTGACCAGTTCCGGGTCCATGTCTTGCTTGGACGCCGGGTTAGGGTTGGCGTAACCGACCGACGCGCTGACCTTGGCAATCACTTGCGGGTCCAGCAAGTAGTTGATGAAGGCGTGCGCTTCTTTCTGGTTGCTGGCGTCTGCGGGAACCGCCAACAGGTCGAACCACAAGTTACTGCCTTCCTTGGGAATCGCGTAGGCGATGTTCACGCCGTTCTTGGCTTCCTTGGCCCGGTTCGCGGCCTGGAACACATCACCCGAGTAACCGAATGCCACGCAGATGTCGCCGTTGGCCAAATCTGAAACGTACTTCGAGGAGTGGAAGTAAGTGATGTAAGGGCGGATGGCCAACAGCTTGGCTTCAGCTTTCTTGAAGTCTTCAGGGTTTTCGCTGCGCGGGTCCATGCCCATGTAATTGAGCACGGCCGGGAACACTTCATCGGCCGAATCCATCATCGACACGCCGCACTGGCTGAGTTTCTTCAGGTTCTGCGGTTCAAAAAACACGGCCCAGGAATCGATGCGGTCAATGCCCAGCACTTGCTTGACCTTGTCGACGTTGTAGCCGATGCCGTTGGTGCCCCACAGGTACGGGACCGAGTGTTCGTTGCCCGGATCGTTTTTCTCCAGCAGCGCCAGCAGTTTCGGGTCAAGGTTCTTGAAGTTGGGCAGCTGCGAACGATCGAGCTTCAGGAACGCGCCGGCTTTCACTTGGCGAGCGAGGAAGTGGTTGGACGGCACCACCACGTCATACCCGGTGCGGCCAGCGAGCAATTTTCCCTCCAGGGTTTCGTTGGAATCGAACACGTCGTAGATCACCTTGATCCCGCTTTTCGCCTGGAAGTCGACGAGGGTGGTCTCGCCGATGTAATCGGTCCAGTTGTAGACGCTGACCGTTGGCTGAGCCTGCGCAACGGCGCTGAACAATAACGCCAGTGCGACCGGCACCATGGATTTCAATAGACGCATTCGACACCTCTTCGATTTTTTGGATTTATCAGGCGTTTCTTCGGTGCTTGGTAGGCCGTCTTCGCGAGCAAGCCCGCTCCCACAGGGGTACGCATTTCAAATGTGGGAGCGGGCTTGCTCGCGAAGAGGCAGTCAAAGACACTACAAATCTCAGACGCTGAGCAGCAGGAACTCTCGCTCCCACGAGCTGATCACGCGCTTGAAGTTCTCATGTTCGGCGCGCTTGACCGCCACATAACCGCGGACGAATTTGCTACCCAGATAACGCCCGACGGTTTCGCACTCTTCCATCTGCGTCAGCGCGTCTTCGATGGTGATCGGCAGGCGCAGATTGCGGCGCTCATAGGCACGCCCCTGGACTGCAGCGCTCGGTTCGACGCGCTCGACCATTCCCAGATACCCGCACAACAGGCTCGCTGCAATCGCCAGATAAGGGTTGGCGTCGGCCCCCGGCAACCGGTTTTCCACGCGCATCGCGTCCGGCGTGGAGGTCGGCACACGCAGGCCCACGGTGCGGTTTTCTTCGCCCCACTCGACGTTCACCGGTGCCGAAGTGTCCGGCAGGAAGCGGCGGAACGAATTGACGTTCGGCGCGAACATCGGCAGCACTTTGGGGATGTACTTTTGCAGGCCGCCGATGTGGTGCAGGAACAGTTCGGTCATCTGCCCGTCGGCATTGGCAAAGATCGGCTGGCCGGTGGCGATGTCCACCACGCTCTGGTGGATATGCATGGCGCTGCCGGGTTCATCGCCAATCGGTTTGGCCATGAAGGTCGCGGTGACGTTGTGCTTGAGCGCCGCTTCGCGCAGGGTGCGCTTGAACACGGTGATCTGGTCGGCCAGATCCAGCGCGTCGCCGTGACGGAAGTTGATTTCCATCTGCGCCGGGCCGTCTTCGTGGATCAAGGTATCGAGGTCCAGGCCCTGAAGTTCACACCAGTCGTACACGTCTTCAAACAGCGGATCGAATTCGTTGGCGGCGTCGATGGAAAACGACTGACGACCACTTTCCGCACGGCCCGAACGCCCTAGCGGTGCCTTGAGCGGCAAGTCCGGGTCTTCGCAGCGCTGGGTCAGGTAGAACTCCATTTCCGGCGCGACAATCGGCCGCCAGCCTTTGTCGGTGTACAGCTGCAGGACTTTTTTCAGCACGTTGCGCGGCGACAGCTCGATCGGGTTGCCGAACTTGTCGAAGGTGTCGTGAATCACGATAGCGGTCGGCTCGATGGCCCATGGAATCACATACACCGCGTCGGAGACGGGCTTGCACACCATGTCGATGTCGGCCGGGTCGAGCAGGTCGTAGTAGATGTCGTCGTCGACAAAGTCCCCGGTTACCGTTTGCAAAAGCACACTTTCCGGCAGGCGCATGCCTCGCTCATGCAGGAACTTGTTGGTGGGTGCAATTTTGCCGCGTGCGATGCCGGTCAAGTCGCTGACCACACACTCGACTTCGGTAATCTTGTGATCTTTCAGCCACGTGAGCAGCTGATCGAAAGGGACATTCATAAAGACCTCGTTATTGGTTTTATTAACGCCGGGGAGGCTGGTTTCATCCACCACACACTTCCCCTGTGGCGCGTTGACGACTATCTTGGGCGAGCCTTGACGTTCCATCTATCCACTTTCAGCAGCACCAAAACGCACCAAACGAGTGCGTAAGGTCACCCATGACAACGTGCAACCCCCTGCAAGTCCAAGCGTTCAACACCGCCGATGTAACCGAGCAAATCCGCGCCACACCGGGTTGGGTGCAGCATTACCAGCAAATGTCACCGGGGCATTTCGCCGGGCGCGTGCGCTACCTGGACCTGCAAGGCGTGGAGATTTACGAGGAACAGATGAACACTCGCGTCGAGCAGAATTTCAGCGCGCCCGAAGGTGCGCTGGCGTTCTGTTTCGATCGCAGCGACAACGCGTTGTACGTGTTGAATGGCGAAAGCCGCAACATCTGGATCACCCCGGAGAACTACCAGGAAATCGCCGTGGTGTTCGGTCCGGAGTTCGTGCAGCGTCACGGTTTGAACGTGGCCAGGCTCGAAGGCCTGTTCATGGCGCCACTGAATTCGGGGCAGAACGCGTTGTTCAGTCGCTGGCTCAGCGGGACGTTGACCCGACTGGCGCAGACGCTCGATCCACCGAGCAAGGAGGCGTTGACCCAGCAGTTGCTGGAAGACTGCCTGTACATCCTCGACAACGCGTGTGTTTGCCTTGATCGCGGAGGGTTACAGCGCCGCGCCGAAGAGCGTGCAGTGATGAAACGCATCGGTGAATGGGCGGCTGATGCCCCGGAAGACACCCTGAATCTGCTGGAGCTTTCGCAGGTCGCCGGGGTTTCACTGCGGCAGTTGCAGCATGCGTTCAAGGCCTATACCGGGATGACCCCAACCCACTGGCTGCGCTTGCGCCGACTCAACAGCGCACGCCGCGAATTGCTCAGTCGCACAGCGATGGACACCACCGTTGCCGAAGTGGCGATGCAGTGGTCGTTCTGGCATTTAGGGCGATTTTCCAACAGCTATCGGGCGTTGTTCAACGAACTTCCCAGTCAGACGCTCGCCCGCAAATCCTGTGGCGTAACAGGTCGCGGGTAAGCCTGGGACACGTCAACGCGGCTTTGTGGCTTTCGCCGATTTGCTGTTGCCCGGCATGTGCAGGTAAGCCATCACGCTTTCGGTCAACTCGGTCGCCAGCTTGACGGCTTCCTTGTTGCGCGCCATCACGCCCGCCACCAACCCTTCGATCAAGGCAAGCACCGCGATGTTGGAACTGGTCAAAACCGGATGGTCGGCGGGAGCAAACAGCACGTGTTCGGCAATGCTGGTGAGCGGCGAGGCGGGGGAATCGGTGATTGCCAGCACTGTGGCGCCACGTTCATTGGCGAAACGGGCGAGTTGCAGGGTGTCGAGGGAATAGCGCGGCAGGGAGATCGCCAGCAACACATCCTGATCGGTAATCGCGGCCAGACGGTAAGCAGCGTTTTCGTTGCCGCCCTCCATGCTGATGGCGGTGGCGTCCGCGCAGAAAGGCATCAGGGTCGAGGCGGCGAGGCCGGCGAAGTACACGCTGTTACCAAAGCCCAGGATGTAGATTTTGCGAGCCTGGGTCAGGCGGGTCACGAACGCTTCAAAGGTGTCTGCATGGTTGTTGGTCGCCGCCGTTGCGAGGTTGCTGCTGGCGCTCTGGATTTGCTCATGCAGGCCAAACTCGCCGCCAGGACGATGAGCCAGTTCGTTGCGCAGTTTGTCGACCGGCGACACCATCTGCTGCAACGTCGCGACCAGCTCGGCTTTCATGCCGGTATAGCCACCCAGGTTCAAGGCCTTGGCCAAACGGTTGACCGCAGCTGGCGAGGTGGACGTTTCGTGAGCCATCTCCTCGATGGTCAGCGTCGCGGCCCTCAGCGGGTGACGCAGGATAAAGTCCGCTACCTTGCGCAGTGACGGCTGTAAATCGCCAACGATCTCCGCCAGTTTGCGCATAACCGGTGCGGCATAGACCGTGGTGTTTTTCGATGGGGTCGGCATATCCGGCTCAACATTTCCTGAGGGTTGGAGAAGGGGGGGGGCACAAGGTTGGCTGGAGTGTATCCGAAGCCAACCGTTGGTGTGCAACGCGGTCGGGCAATGCCCGCCAGTTAAGCAATTTCAGCTGCAGCGCATACTTTGTAGCAGCTGGCGAAGCCTGCGTTCGACTGCGCAGCAGTCGTGAAATCAGGCAATGCGGTTCTTCAGGGCTACCTCGCGGTCAGGTTTTACGACTGCTGCGCAGCCGAACGCAGCCTCGCAGGCTCGACAGCTGCTACAGATCGCGTTACGGCTTAACTGACTGGCATTAGGCCGGTCGGATTACTTCAAGCTGCCGGCAAGAAACTGCTGGAGGCGTTCGGACTGCGGGTTGACCAGCACTTCGCGCGGGTCGCCACGCTCTTCGACCTGACCCTTGTGCAGGAACACCAGTTGATTGGAAACCTCACGGGCAAAGCCCATTTCGTGGGTCACGACCACCATGGTGCGGCCTTCGAGGGCGAGGTCCTGCATGACTTTCAGCACTTCGCCGACCAGCTCGGGGTCGAGTGCCGAGGTCGGCTCATCGAACAGCATCACTTCCGGCTCCATGGCCAGCGCCCGGGCAATCGCCACACGCTGCTGCTCGCCGCCCGACATATGGGCTGGCCAGGCATCCATGCGGTGCGCCACGCCGACTTTGTTCAAGTAGTACTCGGCCTTTTCCCGGGCTTCTTTCTTGCCCATGCCAAGTACATGCACCGGGGCTTCCATGACGTTTTCAAGGGCGCTCATGTGCGACCACAGGTTGAAGTGCTGAAACACCATCGACAGCCGCGAACGCATGCGTTGTAACTGCTTGGGTTCGGCGGCCTTGAGCCCGCCGAGTTTGTTGGTCACCAGTTTCAATTGTTCGCCGTTGAGCACGATGCTGCCGGCGTTGGGCTGCTCCAGCAGGTTGATGCAACGCAGGAAAGTGCTTTTGCCCGAGCCGCTGGAGCCGATGAGGCTGATCACATCGCCGGCCTTCGCCTCCAGGGACACGCCCTTGAGCACGTGGTGGCTGCCGTAGCTTTTGTGCAGATCCTGAACTTCAAGTTTGTACATGGTTTTTATTCTCTGGAATCAGTCGCTGAGCAAGCGACCCTGGCGAATGAGGCGGGTGCCGGCGACTTTGGCCAGCCACAAACCGGGCTGGGCAAAGCGCAGGCGTTCTCGGGCATAGAGGATGCCGTCGGTGCTGGCGCGCACGATACTGTGGCGATCGGTCAACGGATCCAGCACTTCGAACAGCGGATCGCCCACCCTGACCCGGGCACCCAGCGGTTGCAGAAAGCTCACCACCCCCGGATGCGGCGCATAGGCATACTGCGCACCGGCGAATGGCGTCGCTTCACAACAGGTCTGTGGCGCTGCTGGCCAGTCACCGCTGATCAGGCCTTGTTCGGCGAGATAGCCAAGAATGGCCTCGGCGCTATCGACACATGGCTCGCGTTCGGTGTCGGCCATGCCGCGCAACTCGATGGTGGTGGCCACACAGGCCAGCGGAATATCGGCTTCAGGAAAGAGCTCGGCCAACTGCAACCAAGGGATCGCACAGGCTTCATCGAAGGCACTACCGCCCGCACCCTCGGCCAGCAACGCGGCACCGGCACCGAGTCGAGCGGCCAATGAACGCAAGCGCGGCCAGTTTTGCGGCATGGCGTAAAGCAGCATGATCGACTCGAAATCGCAGTGCAGGTCCAGCACCACGTCAGCGTCACAGGCATGTTGCAGCAACAGGCGGCGCAAGCCATCGAGTTCCGATGCCGGTGCGGGCATGTCGGTGAGGACATCGCTCATGGCGCGGCGGATCAGCGCAACGTTGGTATCGGCATCGTCTCCCAGTTTTCCTTCCAGCAGCGGCGCCACGGCTTCGGCCAGTTCCGGGAAATCCCGATTGAAATTCTTCCCGCTGGAGAACTCGAAACGCCCCTGATGGGTGGCCTGGAACATCTGGGCGATGCCAATCGGATTGGCCATCGGCACCAGCTCGATCACTCCGTTCAGGCGACCTTGTTGTTCCAGCACCCGCAGACGTCGTTTGAGTTCAACCGCCACGCGCATCCCCGGCAACTCGTCGGCGTGCAGGGACGCCTGAATATAGGCCTTGCGCGGCCCGCTGCCAAAACGAAACAGCGACAGTTTCCGTTCAGTGCCCGAGGCACTCCACGGCAACAGGTATTCAATGTGCTCCATAACAGCTCCTCAGTGCTTGCGCGGTGCCAGATACGCCAGCCAGTGACGCTCGGCGAGTTTGAACAGGCGAACCAGGATGAAGGTCAGGGCCAGGTAGATGAGGCCGGCAGTGATGAACGCCTCGAACGGCAGATAGAACCGCGCACTGACCGTACGCGCGGCTCCGGTGATATCCACCAGGGTGACAATCGATGCCAGGCTGGTGGTTTGCAGCATCATCAGCACTTCGTTGCTGTACTGCGGCAGCGCCCGGCGCAAGGCCGATGGCAACAGAATGCGGCGGTACAGGGTAAGGCGCGACATGCCCATGGCCTTGGCCGCTTCGATCTCGCCGTGGGCCGTGGCCTTCAGACTGCCGGCCAGCAGTTCCGCGCTATAGGCACTGGTATTGATCGCAAAGGCCAGGCAGGCACAAAAGGTTGCGCTGGACAGGTATGGCCAGAGCGCGCTTTCACGGACCACTGCGAACTGCGCCAGGCCGTAATAGATCAGGAACAATTGCACCAGCATCGGCGTGCCGCGAATCACGTACGTGTAGAGCCACGCAGGGAAGTTGATCAGGGGCGATCGGGACACCCGCATCAATGCCAACGGAATCGCCAGCACCAGGCCGAAGGCCAGGGAAATCAGCAGGACTTTGAGGGTCAACAAGGCGCCATTGAAATACAGCGGCAGGTTTTCCCAGATCAGGTTGTAGTCGAGAATCATGGGGTAGCTCCCAATCACAATTCGGCGGCTTTGATGCCGACCGAGTAGTGTTTTTCCAGGTAGCGCAGCACCAGCAATGACACGCTGGTCAGCATCAGATACAGCGCCGCCACCGCGAGGAAAAACGTAAACGGCTCATGGGTGGCGTCCGCTGCGTTCTTGGCTTTGAACATCATGTCCTGCAAGCCGATCACCGAGATCAGCGCGGTGGATTTGGTCAGCACCAACCAGTTGTTGGTGAACCCCGGGATGGCGAAACGAATCATCTGCGGCACCAGAATCCGCCAGAACACTTGGCCGCCACTCATGCCATACGCCACGCCGGCCTCGGCCTGACCTTTAGGGATGGCCATAAAGGCGCCGCGAAAAGTTTCCGAGAGATAGGCGCCAAAAATGAAGCCCATGGTGCAGACACCGGCGATAAAGGGATTGATGTCGATGTAGCGGGTGTAACCGAGCGCCAGGGCGATGCGGTTCACCAGATCCTGGCCGCCGTAGAAGATCAGCAGGATCAACACCAAGTCAGGAATACCGCGAATCAGGGTTGTGTACCCTTCGCCCAGCATCGCCAGCCATTTGAGCGGCGATAGCCGAAAGGCCGCGCCGATCAGACCCAAAGCAATCGCCATGCTCATGGAGGTCAGGGCCAGGTTAATGGTCAGCCAGGCGCCATCGAGAATGCTCGATCCGTAGCCGTGAAGCATGATGAAGTTCCTCAAACGAGCGCCAAAAGGCGCGCGAGACGAGCCCAAAGCGCCCGCAAGAGGCCGGCGCCACAGGGTTTCAGGTAAGGTTTATTCGCCGTAGATATCGAACGCGAAGTACTTGGCCATCACTTGCTGGTACTTGCCGTTGGCGCGGATGGCGTCGATCGCTGTACTCAGACGTGCAACGTTCACACTGTCGCCTTTACGCACTGCGATCCCGGCGCCTCGGCCGAAATATTTCGGGTCGCTGATGTCCGGTCCAACCAGCGCGAAGCCTTTGCCTGCCGGCGTTTTGATGAAGCTCTCGTCGGTGTTGACGATGTCGGCGAGCGTCGCGTCCAGTCGACCCGACGCCAGATCGAGGAAAGCTTCATTTTGTGAGCCGTAGCGCACCACTTCGACCCCGGCTTTTTCAAGCTGCTCGGTAGCAAAACGGTCGTAGGTCGATGAGCGTTGCACCCCGACCTTCTTGCCCTTGAGATCAACCAGCGGGTCGTTGATCACATTGCCGGCCTTCATCGCGAACTTGCCTGGCGTGTGGTAGTACTTTTTGCTGAAGTCGACCGACTTCATCCGGTCTTCAGTGATCGACATCGACGACAGCACGGCATCGATCTTGCGCACTTTCAGCGACGGGATCATGCCGTCGAATTCCTGGATGACCCACTCGCATTTGACCTTCATTTCTTCGCACAGGGCGTTGCCGATGTCGTAATCGAAACCGCTGACATTGCCCTCCGGCGTCTTGAAAGAGAAGGGTGGGTAGGCGGCTTCGATACCGATACGCAGGCTGTCTTCGTCGGCGTGAGCCAGCAAGCTTGCGGCGCACAGTGCCAGAGCACCTAGAAGTTCTGTCTTGTTCATATTGTTGACTCCTTGGAGGGGCGTTGGGGTGGTACAGGCCATCCGATCTGGCACGGTGGATCAGTCCTGATGATTTTGTGTGACTATAAATGACATGTTTTATTTCATAATGCAACGTAATGAAAATAAACATATCATTCGATGGCGCAAAAAATCACGGCGATCCCGTGTGATCACGAACATGTTCAGGCGCCAGGCAGGCTATTGATGGGCATTACGCAGGAGGGACCGGCTTGGCCAATTCGATGCCGGCCGCACTCAATCGCTTCAGGATCTCAAAGAGCAGATCGCTCTTGGTCGTACTGACAATCCTTGGGCTGCTGACATAGCCGGTGATGGTCAATGTGATGCCTTCAGGGCTCAGATTGCTGAATCGAACAACGGGGGAGGGTTTGTCGAGGATGGTTTCATGTTCGCAATAGGTGGTGTACAGCAGGTTTTTGACTTGTTCGGGGTCGATATCCAGAGGGAACACCAACTCGAGTGTGGCCACCCCTTGGGCGCTGCCGCCCATGGTCACATTGCGCAGGTTCTGGGAAATAAGCTGCGAGTTGGGCACGATCACGATTGAGCGGTCACTGAGCTGTATCTCGGTGGCCCTGACATTGATTCGCCGGATATCGCCTTCGACTCCGCTGATGCTGATCAGGTCGCCGACCTTGACCGGACGCTCGGTGAGCAGGATTAACCCGGACACGAAGTTCTTGACGATCTCCTGCAAGCCGAAGCCGATCCCCACCGACAATGCACTGACGATCCAGGCCAGATTCGTCCATTGGACGCCCAATGAAGACAACGCCAGCAGAATGACCAGTACGTACCCGATATTACTGAACAGAGTGCTCAGCGATGCACCCATGCCGGGGTCCATAACGGTTTTTGGCAGGAACTCGTTATCCAGCCATCTGCGCAGCGATCGAATCAGGTAAATACCGATCAACAGCGCGAGGACCGCATTCAACAGATTGCCCGGAATGATGTTCAGCTTGCGCAAGCCATCGCCGCCGAGGATCGCTGAAACCCTGTCAGTCAGTTGGCCAAAGGTCGCTCCAACCCCCCCCACAAACGTTGTAATCGCGGCAATCAACAGTAAAGCCGCTCTGCCAATACCCGACACAACAACCTCGATTTGTTCGAGCCGTACGTCGCCGATACCGAGCAGCTGTTTGATCGTTTTGCCGCTGGGGTGTTTTGGCGAAAACAGGTAATCGCACGAGTCCCTGAACAACTGCGTCAGCAAATAGAAGCTGGCAAAAACGATATAGAGCCAGACAATTTCGTAAGTGATGAAGCGGGCCAGGGAGATGTAACCGATCAGCAGGCCAAAAATCGAGATCAACATGGCGATACTGACGCCGGTATAAATCAGCCCCGCCAGCGTAGTCCCTGACTCAGGGTGTTCCCCGGCAATGACCATCGCTCGGCGGGTTCTACTGACGCGTAGCAATAGCGCACCGATAATCATGATGACGACTAATGATACGACGCCCCGGCTGAAGAGAACCACTTGCGTACTCATACCCGTCGCATTGGTGACTTGTACCAGCGAGATGAGTATCAGCATTGATCCGGCCAGCAGCGCCGGAAAAGGGCTTATTGCAAGTGCCACTTCATCGGCGATGCCAGGCAACCGCCATGAGGGATTGCGTTTAGACAGCAGGGCCCGACTCAAACCGATAATCAGGGCGCAGGCGTAAGCGACTTTCTCGACATCGTCGAAGTAACCTTGCAGTGGCTGCGGCAATGGTTGAAGCCGGGTAGCCGCCGCGGAGATGAGCTGTATTGCGCAACCTGCGCTCAGCATCGTGGCAACTACGGTCGCTATCGCCAATGAACTTCTGCGCAGGCGACCTTCCGGTACTCGATGGATGCAGATCCATGTCAAACCACGTTCAGCCAGTCTTCGCCCCAGTGTCCAGAAGGCCAGGGCCAATAGTAACAACGTGGCGGTCGCGGCACGCCGGCCAGGTTGCCAGACGGACTGAATGACACTGTTGGACTGATCGATCAAAAACCTCAGACGGTTTTTATCCTCCTCCAGTGGAGAAAACAGCGGTAACCAAAAGCGGGGATTGAGGAAGCTGGCGGTGCGCTGGGCCAGTTCGGTTTCCAGTAGGGTACGTCGAATACTGGCAATCTGAGCGATGAGGTTAGCAGCACCTTCTTTGATGGCCTGCAGTATCTTGAGATCGCCATCCACCTTGTCTTTTTGTGCGGTGAGATAGGACCTCTGTTTAACGATATCGGACGTTTCCATGGCAAGACTGGTGGCGGATGCCGTCCCGAGCACACTGAGTTGTGCTTGCAATTGCGCCTGCTCGGGAAGTAACACCGCCGCCAACTTGTCCACATCACTGAAGAGCAACTGAACGTTGTCCTGAAAGCCTATCAACTGGGTGTAGTTACTGGTCAGTGACACCTGCTGTTTAAGGTTGTCCAGCCTTAATTGCAGTGCTTCCAGATCACTTTTTGACACCGTAGCGGTAGCGCTGGCCTCACCGTTGCTTGACGTGTTGGGGAGTTCGTCCGCCGACAGCTCGCCGATGTTCGCCCCCATCAGCGCGAACACAACGAATATGAGTAATTTCAATGCAGGACGCATAAGCATGCCTCCAGCGGCTTTAGCCATTCAGGTTAGGTCATGGCGTGTGCAGGCGCGAAAAATAGTTCCGCACTGCGCGCGATTGTTCTGAATACGCAAACACTGAAGTCGCCGAGAATGGAATTGTTGGGGTAGTGACGGGCTTGTAGCCTGCAATACGCCGAACACTACGATCTGCCAAGGATCGAGTGGAGCCCCTGCCAGGGCTTTTCAAGACAGACACCTTCACGTCATACCTTGCTGTCGGCCTGATGCCCTTTCGGGGGTTTGGCGCCTAATAAAAATAAGGAACACAGGTATGAGTATTCGTGCGTGGGCATGTGCAGCAACCCTGTTCGCCCCCGTTCTGGGAGCCGGCATCTTATGTCCCTCGATGGCTTCGGCCGCGGAAGACCCGATGGGCTCGCTGGTTCGTGGGGTGTTCGGCGACAGCCTTGAGCGTGAGCATGGCATCAAGGTCTACGGCTGGGGCCAGGTGGGTGTGAGCTACAACAACAACGGCACGGATGACGTCAGCAAACAGAGCTTCTTCACTTCCGACGAAGGCGTGAACCTCAACCAGTTCGCGCTGGCCGTGGAAAAGAAACCCAAGAGCAATGTGATCGGTCGTGTCGGACCGTTTCCCGGGCCCATGCCGCAAGAGGCTGATTGGGGTTTCAATGTCACGGCGCTGTATGGCAAGGATGCACGCTTCTTCAAGACCTACGGCTGGGACGAAGACCTGAGTGTCAATCGCGACAACAAGGCTGAAGACGAAGCCTTCACTGTCGCTCAGGCCTACGTCGATTTTTACTTTCCTGTGCTGGGTGGTTCCGACTTGATGATCGGGATTTTCCACACGCCACTGGAAAATGAAATCGGCTTTGCCTTGCCATCCCCGGCACCGAGCGACTTCTACTCGCACACCTATTCCTTCATGCACGGCCCGGCCAAGCATGCCGGGGCGCTGTACTCGTTCAAACTGCCCTCGGCGCCCGGGGAAAGCATGCTGGGCTTCGAACTGGGCGTGGTGCAGGGCTGGAACAACTTGCAGGATCCCAACCATGATCCCGATGTGATCGCCAACGTACGCTGGCGCTCGGCGGACTTCAGCACCTGGATAGACTGGGAAAACATCTACGGCAACGGCGCCGGCGACAGCTTCGCCGACTGCAGTTGTGGCTCGCCATTGCCGGCCGGCACCAAGGACGACGACTACAAGCGCCTGGCCTCGTACTTGACCCTGTCGCAAGTGCTCGATCCGAATAACCGTATGGCGCTGGAGTTGAATTACGGCAAACAGGAGCAGGGCGCTTTCGCCGGGTTTGCCAACAAAAACGATGCCACCTGGTACGGCACCGACATCAACTGGTACCACCGGGTCAGCGAAACCCTGATGTGGAACAGCCGCGCCGAGTGGTTCTACACCGATGCGCCGGTGCACGTGATGATGGCCAACATCGACCCGCACACCGGAATTCCCGACCCGACCTGGGGCAGTTTCTACGGCGTGACCACCAACCTGGCCTGGACGCCGACCCCCAACGTGCGCCTGCGACCGGAATTGCGCTACGACATTCATTCCGGCCCCGGCCGCGATGCCTACGCCGACGGGCAAAAGGACTCGCAACTGGTCGCGTCCTTCGACGTCAGCTTCTTTTTCTAAACCGCCCACTTTCGCAAAGCACCTGACCCTGCGTGCTGGCTCAGCCCACACGCTGCGACTTTGTTCGTCCGGACTTTGCCGATACGCAGCCGCTTTGGAGTACTACATGACAGACAACAACGATAAAAACCTGTTTGGCCGCGACGTCTCGCGCCGTGATTTCCTGCGCACCACAGGCGTTGCTGCCGGCGGTATGGCGCTGGCGAGTTTGCCGTTCAACTTTGCGCTGGGTAGCGAGCGGGTGATCAAACTCGGTTATGTCAGCCCGCAAACCGGACCATTGGCCCCCTTTGCGGCCGCCGACAACTACATCATTGAATCGCTCAAGCAGGTGTTGAAGAGCTCCATCAACGTGGCCGGCAAGGCGTATCGCCTGGAAGTCATCGTCAAGGACAGCCAGTCCAACCCTAATCGCGCAGCAGAAGTGGCGAGCGAGCTGATTCTCTCTGATCAGGTCGACCTGATGCTGGTGTCGTCGACACCGGAAACCACCAACCCGGTCTCCGACCAATGCGAAATCAACGAGATTCCGTGTATTTCCACGGTGGCGCCGTGGCAGCCGTGGTTCTTTACCCGCGGTGGCAAGCCGGATCAGGGGTTCGAATGGACCTATCACTTTTTCTGGGGCCTGGAGGATGTGATCGGCACTTACAGCGCCATGTGGGGCGCGATGCCGTCCAACAAGGTGGTCGGCGGTCTGTTCCCCAACGATGGCGACGGCAATGCCTGGGGCGATCCGAAACTCGGCTTTCCACCGGTGTTGGCGCAGAAGGGTTTCCAAGTGGTCGACCCCGGCCGCTTTCAAAGCTTGACCGACGATTTCTCGGCGCAGATCGCCGCGTTCAAAAAGGCCGACGTCGAGATCGTCACTGGCGTGGTTATTCCACCTGACTTGACCACCTTCTGGACCCAGGCGCGCCAGCAGGGCTTCAAGCCCAAAGCGGTGTCGGTCGGCAAGGCGCTGCTGTTTCCCACGGCGGTCGAAGCGCTGGGCAAGGCCGGCAACAACCTGTCGACCGAAATCTGGTGGAGCCCGACGCACCCGTTCAGCTCTTCCTTGACCGGCGCCAGTGCCGGGCAGTTGGCCCAGGGCTTCACTCAGGCGACCGGCAAGCAGTGGACTCAACCGCTGGGTTTCGTGCATGCCCTGTTCGAACTGGCGGTGAACATCCTCAAGCGCACTGAAGAAATCGGTAACCCGCATGCGGTACGCGATGCCTTGCTCAAGACCGAGCTCAACACCGTTGTCGGGCCGATCAGCTGGAAAAACGGACCGGTGAAGAACGTCGCCAAAACACCTTTGGTCAGCGGCCAATGGCGATTGGGCACTGACAACAAATACGACCTGGTCGTGACCAGCAATGCCACCGCACCAGCGATTCCGCTGGGCGGCGACATGCAGGCCATTACGTACTGATTGCTCGAAAAGAAACGGGTGCACCATGCAACAGCCACTTCTGCAAATGAACGATGTGCACAAAAGCTACGGCTCGGTGAAGGTCACGGATGCGATGAGCCTGACCCTGCAACCGGGTGAAGCCCTTGGCATCATCGGTCCCAACGGCGCGGGTAAAAGCACGCTGTTCAACCTGATCGCCGGGGGCGTGGCAGCCGACAGCGGCACGATCCATTTCGAAGGTCGCAACGTCACCCGCGAGCCGGTGTTCAAGCGCTGTCAGCAAGGCATTGGCCGCTCCCATCAGATCCCGCATCCATTCGTGAAAATGACGGTGTTCGAGAACTTGCTGGTCGGCGCGACCTTCGGGGCGCGATTGCGCGACAAGGAGGCCAGCCAATGGTGCGCGCAGACCCTGGAACTGACGGGGCTGATGCGCAAGGCCAACGTCCTCGCCGGCTCGCTGACATTGCTCGACCGCAAGCGTCTGGAGATGGCCCGCGCGTTGTCGACCCAACCGCGGCTGTTGCTGCTGGATGAAATCGCCGGTGGCCTGACCGAACCGGAGTGCCTGGCGCTGGTGGAAACCATTCAGGGCATTCACAAGGCCGGCGTCGCCATCATCTGGATCGAACACATCGTGCACGCGTTACTGGCAGTCGTCAGCCGCCTGACAGTGATCAACTTCGGCGCCAAATTGGCGGAAGGCGAACCGCGCAGCGTGATGGCCGACCCCAGGGTTCAGGACATTTATATGGGCATCGGGAGCTGAACATGTCGACCCCTTCAAACCTGTTGTCCATCGAAAAACTCTGTGCCGGCTACGGCGACTTTCAAGCGCTGTTCGATATCAGCCTGACCCTTGAGGCGGGCGAAACCGTGGCGATCATCGGCTCCAACGGCGCGGGCAAATCGACGTTCCTGCGCTCGCTGGCCGGGCTGATCAAAAACCAGCCCGGCGCCATCACCTTCAAGGGCCAGGCGATTGGTGATCTGGCGGCCAATCAGGTGCTGGAACGTGGCATCGCCTTGGTGCCGGAAGGCAGGAAGCTGTTTCCTTCGCTGAGCGTCGAGGAAAACCTGTTGATTGGTGCTTACAGCAAACGCCCCGGCCCTTGGACGCTGGCGCGGATCTATCAGCTGTTTCCGGTGCTGGAACAACTGCGCAAGCGCCCCGGCACCGCGCTGTCCGGCGGTCAGCAGCAAATGGTTGCGATTGGCCGGGGCTTGATGGCCAACCCGCATTTGCTGTTGTGCGACGAGATCAGCCTGGGCCTGGCGCCAACCACGATCAAGGACATCTACGCCGCGCTGCCCTCGATCAAGGCTGACGGCACGACGGTGATTCTCGTCGAGCAGGACATCAATCAGGCGCTGAGTGTCTGCGACCGTTTCTATTGCTTCCAGGAAGGGCGCGTGTCCCTGACTGGCCGCCCTGGGGACGCGGACAAAGCACAAATCAAAGCCGCGTATTTCGGGATCTAGTTATGGAATGGCTCAATACTTTGCTTCAGGGCATGTTGCTGGGTGGCCTTTACGCGATGTTCGCGGTGGGGCTGTCGCTGATGTTCGGCATCATGCGCCTGGTCAATATCGCCCATGGCGACTTCATCGTGCTGGCGTCGTACCTGGCGCTGATGGTGGTCAATCATCTGGACTTCAGCCCGTTGGCGAGCCTGCTGGTGGTGGTGCCGCTGATGTTCTGTTTCGGTTATCTGCTGCAACGGTTGTTGCTCAACCGAACGCTTGGCCAGGACATCCTGCCGCCGCTGCTGGTGACCTTTGGTTTGTCGATCATCGTGCAGAACGTGCTGTTGGAGTTTTTCAGCGCAGACAGTCAAAAGCTGTCTCAGGGTGACCTTGAAGTCGCCAGTGTCGGCTTCGGCAGTTTGAGCGTGGGCGTCATGCCGCTGATCGTGTTTTGCAGTGCGTTGCTGATCATCGGCGGTTTGCAATTACTGTTCTACAAAACCGCTCTGGGTCGGGCATTTCGCGCCACCTCCGATGATCAGCACACCGCGCGGCTGATGGGCGTCAACAACGCGCATATCTTTGGTCTGGCCATGGCGCTGGCGATGGCTGTGGTGTCGATTGCCGGGGTGTTTCTGGCGATTCGCACCAGCTTCGACCCCACTGTGGGGCCGGCGCGTCTGTTGTACGGTTTCGAAGCGGTGATCATCGGTGGGTTGGGCAGCCTGTGGGGCACCCTGGCCGGCGGGGTGATTCTCGGCGTCGCCCAGGCGCTGGGCGCAAAAATCGATCCTGGCTGGCAAATCCTCGCCGGTCATCTTGTGTTCTTGCTGATTCTGGTCGTGCGCCCGCGTGGCCTGTTCCCACGGAGTGTCGACTGATGAATGCCTTGAACAATCCCGCGCTCAGCTATCGCGTGCAACGCACGACCACCAGCAGCATGGTCGGGCTGTCATTGCTGGGCGTCTGTGTGTTGGTGTTGATCAGCGCGCCATTCTGGGCCGATCGCTCAAGTTTGCGGCTCGTGGTGGAGTTCGCCTATTACCTGGCGCTGGCGCAAATGTGGAACCTGCTGGCGGGTTACGCGGGCATGGTCTCGGTCGGACAGCAGGCGTTCGTCGGTCTGGGTGGGTATCTGCTGTTCATGTTGGCCACCCGGTTTGGTATTCCGCCGTTGTTCGCGGTCCTGCTCTCGGGCGTTTTGGTCGCGCTGTTGGCGATTCCCACAGCCTTGATTGTGTTTCGGTTGCGCGGTGCCTACTTCGCCATTGGCACCTGGGTGGTGGCAGAAGTCTTTCGCCTGGGCCTGGCGCAGATGAGTAGCCTCGGCGGCGGTTCCGGGCAAAGCCTGCCGGCGGCGATTGTGCGGCAGATCGGCAATGACCGGGACGAGCGCGAGATGCTGATCTACTTCACCGCCCTGGCCATCGCCATTGCCGCCGTGGCGGTGGTGTTTTTTGTGCTGCGTTCACGACAGGGCCTGGCCCTGGCGTCGATTCGCGACTCCGAGCCGGCGTCCGGCAGCCTGGGCGTCAACACCTTTCGTACCAAGTTGATGGTGTACGTGCTGGCCGCCGGTTGCACGGGCGTGGTCGGGGCGCTGATCTTCCTGCAGAAACTGCGAATTTCACCGGACGCGGCGTTCAACCTGCAGGACTGGACGGCGGTGGTGATCTTCATCGTCATCATCGGCGGCATCGGCACACTGGAGGGGCCATTGATCGGCACGCTGATTTACTTTGTGTTGCGGGGTTGTCTGGCGCAATACGGCGCCGTGTACATGATCATCCTCGGCGTGGTCGCGGTGGTGATGATGCTCAAGGCACCGCAAGGGGTGTGGGGGCTGATCAGTGAACGCCTGGGCTGGCAGGTTTTCCCCATGCAGCGACGGTTGTCTGTTCAGAACCACAAATAGCGCGTTGCCAGGGATGTGGAGTGCTGGGTGCCGACAGGCTAACCTCGCTGTTCCTATAAGAACAAAAACATCCAGAGAGCCTGCCCCATGGATCGTTTACTCAGTGTCGAAGCCTTTGTGCGTGTTGCCGAAACCGGCAACTTCGCCAAGGCGGCCCAGCAATTGGGCGTGACCCGGTCGGTGATCACTCACCGCATTCAACAGCTGGAACAGTTCATCAATGCACCGTTGTTCCACCGCAGTACGCGGCATGTCCGGCTCTCCGAAGTGGGCGAGACCTACTACAAGGAATGCGCGGACATGGTCGCGAGTTTCAACTCGCTGACCGAACACATGCGCGAGTTGCGCGCCAAACCCACCGGCAAATTGCGCGTGCAGATGCTGCCGGGCTTCGCCATCGGCCACTTCGGCAGAATGCTCGCCGAGTTCACGCGGCTGTACCCGGACATTGAAGTCGACGTCATCGTCAATGACCGGGTGGTGGACCCGATCGAAGAGGGTTTCGATGTAGCGTTCCAGATGTTCCCACCGATGGCGGAAACCCTGATCGAACGCAAGTTGTTCAGCGTTCGCCGGTTGTTCTGCATGTCACCCGATTATGCCGCCGAGTTCGGTGTGCCCAAGCATCCGCAGGAACTGCTGCAACACAAAATTGCTTTGTACGAAGGCTATCCGTCACGCAACCGCTGGATCTTCACCGGCGAGCACGAGCAGGTGGAGCTGAGCCTGCCGGGGCAGGTACGTTCGAATTCGGTTCATTTGCTGCGCGACTACGCGTCGACCGGGGTCTGCATTGTTTGTTTGCCAACGTTGGTGGCCAGCGATGACCTGCTCAGCGGTCGACTGATTCCGGTGCTGCCGGAGTACGCATTGTCATCCTTCAATTTCTCCGCGGTGTACCCCGCAACCCAGCGCCGGGCCTTGAAAGTGCGCACGCTGATCGATTTCCTGGTGGAAAACTTCGGTGACGAACCGTGCTGGGACAAACCCTTGCTGGAGCGTGGCTGGGTACGCTGAACGGAACGGTTGCGCTATCAGTGTTTGCGTTTCGCGAACACTGTTGTCGCCCGCTCACTAATTGTCCCCAGAGGAGGGGGGACGTACTGTTGGATCACTGTTACTACAACAACAAAACGGTGAAAACCATGAGTAGCGCGGCAATCGAAACGGTCTTTGGCTCGCTGGATAACTACAGCAAAGGGGCGGTTGAAATCATCAGCGGCCAGGCCAGTCATTACGCTTTTTCGAATATTTTCGAAGTGGCGGACAACTCCCTTCCTTATGAAAAAGTCGTCGTCGGTCTCAATCTTGGCTACGTCATTGAAACCCTGCGCGCCGAAGGACAGTCGCCTTGGTACACAGCGGCGCACGACGAGTTCGCCATCGTCATGGACGGTGAAGTCCGCGTGGACTTCCTCAAGCTCGATGCACCTTTGAAAGACGGCGAGGGCACTCAGCTGGCCGGTGAAGTCCCGGCGGGCAAACCGATGGGTTACGTGCTGCTCAAACGCGGTCACCAGTGCCTGTTGCCGACCGGCACCGCGTATCGCTTCGAAGCCAGCCGTCCCGGCGTGATCCTCCAGCAGACCATCAAGGGGCCGTTATCGGTCGAGAAGTGGGCCGACATCTGCTTCAAGTGATCACCGCCTTCCCATCTAATAAAAGCAACAAGAGGAACCCCGTCATGGCCATGCTTGAAAACGCTGCCGATAACACACCCTTTGCCGACGACGAAGTCCAGGCCAGCGCTCCCCATGCCGTCACCGGCTATCGCGCCTTCAACCTCGGCGCCTTCGAACTGTCGCGCGACGAGTATTTTGCCCGCATCACCTGGCCCGCCAAAGGTCAGACCCGTTCGCACCTGATTCCGGTCGATGCCTTTCTGCGCGCCATGATGCGCGACGTGGCCTGGGGTTTTTTCTACGGCTGGGTCAACTTCGACCACGTCATCGGCACCCGCAATTACTACGGCAAAGTCGACCTGTACGCCGGCACCTTCAATGGCACGCTCAAGGCCGCAGGCGTCAACTACACCGAAAACTTTGAAACACCGCTGATCATGGCGACCTTCAAGGCCATCCTGCGGGACTGGACCAATGCCACCTTCGACCCCTTCGCAGCACCGGAAGAAACCGGTTCGGCGTTCGGTCGCAAGAACGGCAACAACATCGAGGCCATCGAACGCTTCCGCATCGCCACCAAGCGCATGCCGGGCCTGAAAGATGACTCGCCGCTGCGTAACGATTTGCCGGTCAATCGCCAGTTCATCGACGTTCCTCAGGATGAACCGGAAGTACACGCCGCCGAAGGCTTCGAAGCTGAGTTACATGCCTTCAGCCTGTTCAAGTACCTGTCGCGCTCCGACGTGACCTGGAACCCATCGGTGACTTCGGTGTGCAAGGCCAGCCTGTTCTGCCCGACCACTGAAGAATTCATCTTGCCGGTGTTCCATGGCAATGACCGGGTCGAGTGGTTCTTGCAGTTGTCCGATGAAATCCTCTGGGACGTCGGTGACAAGGACGACGGCAATCCGCGAGCGCGCATCACCATGCGTGCCGGCGACATCTGCGCCATGCCGGCGGACATTCGTCATCAGGGCTACTCGACC
Source organism: Pseudomonas sp. GL-B-26 (assembly GCF_019947405.1). Taxonomy (NCBI): domain Bacteria; kingdom Pseudomonadati; phylum Pseudomonadota; class Gammaproteobacteria; order Pseudomonadales; family Pseudomonadaceae; genus Pseudomonas; species Pseudomonas sp. GL-B-26. The sequence continues at coordinate 167,887 of NZ_JAGYGJ010000007.1, forward strand.
AAGCGCTCGATGCTGCTGGTGTGGGAAAACGCCACGCCGAACCTGCCGCAGCGTTACGAAAGCGGTGAACTCAAGCCGTATCCGATCGAGTTCTAAGACCTTTGTCTTGCTCGGCATCACGCCGGGCTAATCAGCAAGGCATGCTCTCAAGAATCAAGTCGTCAGACACTGCGCCATCGGCGCGGTGCGAGGAAAATATTATGCAAAATCAGCTCTATATCGATGGCCGTTTCGTGAATGCGGTCGCTGGCGGCACCATTGATGTCGTCTCGCCCCATGACGGCTCGTTGATCACCCGCGTCGCCGCGGCAGAAGCCGCTGACATCGACCTCGCTGTCGCCGCAGCCAAACGGGCGTTTCCAGTCTGGTCTGCCCTGGGTGCCGCCGAACGTGGGCGCTTGTTGCTCAAACTGGCGGACAAGATCGAAGAAAGCGGCGAAGAACTGGCGCAGCTCGAATCCCTCAACACTGGGCACCCGATTCGTGACTCCCGCGGCCTCGATGTTCCACGCACGGCGGCCTGTTTCCGCTATTTCGGCGGCATGGCCGACAAAATCGAAGGTGCGGTGATTCCGGTCGAAGCCGGGTTTCTCAATTACGTGCAGCGCAAGCCAATCGGTGTGGTTGGGCAGATCGTGCCCTGGAACTTCCCGCTGATGTTCACCAGTTGGAAAATGGGCCCGGCACTGGCCGCCGGAAATACGATCGTTATCAAACCCTCGGAAATTACGCCGCTGACGACCTTGCGGATTGTCGAACTGATGACCGAAGTCGGCTTCCCGAAGGGCGTGGTCAACGTCGTGCCGGGTTATGGGCATACCGCCGGTCAACGCCTGGCCGAACACCCGGACGTGGGCAAGATTGCCTTTACCGGTTCGACGGCCACCGGTCGCCGGATCGTTGAAGCGTCGAAAGGCAACCTCAAGCGTATTCAACTGGAGCTAGGCGGGAAGGGCGCCAACATCGTGTTCGAAGACGCCAACCTGGACGCGGCCGTCAACGGCGCTGCCTGGGCGATCTTTCACAACCAGGGCCAGGCCTGCATCGCCGGTTCGCGTTTGATTCTGCATAAAGACATAGCTGACCAGTTCCTTGAGCGTTTCATCGCGCTGGCCAAATCCATCCGCCTTGGCGACCCGATGAACCCGGAGACCGAAATGGGCCCGCTGACGTCGGCGCTGCACCGCGACCGCGTGCTGGCCTATATCGATATCGCGATAGAGCAGGGTGGCAAAATCCTCTGTGGCGGCAAGGCCCCGGATGACCAGGCATTGGCCCAAGGCTTTTATGTCGAGCCGACCATTGTCGAGGCTTCGCCAGAAGATCGCGTTTGCCAGGAAGAGGTCTTCGGTCCATTCGTCACCGTGGTGCGTTTCAGCACCGATGAAGAAGCCCTGGCCATTGCCAACAGCACTGAATACGGACTGGGCAGCGGCCTGTGGACACAGAACCTGAGCCGCGCGCACAAAATGGCCGATGCCATTCATGCCGGTATGTGCTGGGTCAACTGCTACAAACGCGTGAGCCCTGGCAGCCCGTTTGGTGGCGTTGGACAGTCGGGCTACGGCCGTGAAATGGGCTTTGAAGCGATCCATGATTACACCGAGGCACGCTCGGTCTGGGTCAACGTCGACGCCAACATCGCTGCGCACTTCAAACGTTGAGGCCTGCCATGAATCCTTTTGTGTACCAAAGCCTGCCGACCCGTGTGGTGTTCGGCTGGGGCAAGCTCTCGGCGCTGGCTGAAGAGATCGAGCGCCTGGGCGCCAGGCGCGCGCTGATCCTCACCACGCCTGAACAGCATGGGCTCGGCGAACAGGTCGCGGCGTTGCTCGGTGATCGCGCTGCGGGCGTCTATCCCAAGGCAGTGATGCATGTGCCGTTGGAAGTAGCGCAAGCGGCGCGTGTCGAAGCGGCGCGTCTGGATGCCGATTGCTGCGTCGCCATTGGCGGTGGTTCCACCATTGGCCTGGGCAAGGCGATTGCCATGGATTCGGGGCTGCCGATCGTGGCGATTCCGACGACGTACGCCGGCTCAGAGATGACGCCGATCTACGGGCTGACCGAAAACCGCCTGAAGAAAACCGGACGTGATCCAAGGGTTTTGCCCAAGACTGTGATCTACGATCCGCAATTGACCCTGACCTTGCCGGCGCAGATTTCCGCCTGTTCGGGGATGAACGCCATGGCCCATGCGGTTGAAGCGTTGTACGCCCAGGACGCCAATCCGATCATCGGTTTCATGGCTGAAGAGTCGATTCGCTCACTGGCACTGGCCCTGCCGGGCGTGGTCAATGACCCCAACGACCCGCAAGCGCGCAGCCAGGCTTTGTATGGCGCGTGGCTGGCAGGCATTTGCCTGGGTTCGGTCGGCATGGCCTTACACCACAAGCTCTGCCACACCTTGGGCGGGACGTTCAATTTGCCTCACGCCCAGGCACACGCGATAGTTTTGCCACACGCGGCGCATTACAACCGTGAAGCGGCCGCAGGACCTTTACAGCGTGCCGCCCGCGCCTTGGGCGGCAGCGAAGCGGGGGAGGTGGGCGCCTTGTTGTACGCGCTCAACCAGAAGCTGGGTATTCCATTGGCGCTGGCTGACATTGGCCTGCCTGAAAACGGGCCGGCCGACGCCGCGCAAATCGCCTGCGCAAGTCCTTATTACAACCCACGGCCGTTTGAACAAGGTCCGATCGAAGCGCTGTTGACCCGTGCCATGAATGGTCTGGCGCCAGCCTGATTGACCCGTGCAGACAACCCACGTCGGAATAAAAACAATGACCGATCAAGACAAAGCCATAGAAACCCTGATCTCCGAGCAGGCGGTCAGCAGTTTTGGCGATGCGCCCAATGCGCGTTACAAACAGATCATGCAGAGCCTGGTTCGCCACCTGCACGCATTCGTCAGCGACGTCGAACTGACCGAGCAAGAGTGGTTTGAAGGCATCCGCTTTCTGACCGAGACCGGCCACAAGTGCGATGGTCAGTTGCGCCAGGAATTCATCCTGCTGTCAGACACCCTGGGTGTGTCGATGCTGGTCGATGCGATTAACCATCGGCACAGTGCAAACGCCACCGAGACCACCGTGTTCGGACCGTTCTACATCGAAGGCATGCCAGAGCGGGACTTCGGTGAAAACATGTCCTTCACCGCAGGCGAGACGGCGCTGGTGCGCGGTCGTGTGGTCGATACTCGGGGCAATCCCCTGGCCGGCGCAGTGCTCGACGTCTGGCAGACTGCCGAAAATGGCATGTATTCAGGTCAAGATACCGAACAGCCTTTCGGCAACTTGCGCGGTCGCTATCGCACCGATGCCGATGGCTATTTTGCGATTCGCACGATTGTCCCGGTGTGCTATCCGATCCCCACCGATGGCCCGGTCGGGCGCATGCTCAACGCCGCCAACCGTCACCCGTGGCGGCCTGCGCACCTGCATTTCATGATCGATGTGCCTGGCTATCGCAAACTGGTCACCCACCTGTTCAATCACGATGATCCGTACCTGACATCCGATGCGGTGTTCGGCGTCAAACAGTCATTGCAGGTGATCTATGAAGACCGGATCACCCACGATGATCTGTCCGCCGACCTGGGTATCGACTTGCCGTTCAAGCGCGCCTGTTACGAATTCGTCATGGAAACCGAGTGAACCATGGGACAGTTTTTTGCAGTATTCGCTACAGACCACCCGGATTCCCTGGCCTTGCGTCAGCGCTTGCGGCCGAGTCATCAGGCGCACTTGCGAGCGACTGAAACGCATCGAGTGGTCGTCCGGTTCGGCGGCCCGACCCTCGATGAGACGGGTACGGCCATGAATGGCACGTTGCTGGTCATCGAGGCGGGCAGTCTGCCGGAGGTGGAAGCGTTCATCCAGGACGATCCGTATGTTCAGGCAGGACTGTTCGCCAGTGTTCAGATTCGCCCCTGGTACTGGAGCCTTGGCAACCCGGAATTGCGCGGCTGATCATGACCATCATTACGTTATGCCAACTGGATGACATCATTGATGGCGGCGCCCTGGGTCTGCCCGAACACCAGCAATTGCATCCCGGCGGGCTGGTGGCGGTGCGGCAAGGCGAGCAGGTGTGGGTTTACATCAACCGTTGCCCGCATTTCTCGGTGCCTCTGGACTATCGCCCGCAAGAATTCTGCACCTATCGCGGCAAAATCCTGATGTGCGCTCATCACAGCGCGATGTTTCGTTTCGAAGACGGGCATTGCATCGACGGTCCCTGCAAGGGCGCGCAGTTGGAGCCCGTGCCGGTGCGATGGGTCGAAGACCGGTTGGTCATGGAGGTCTAGCGCCACGCGGTTCACGAATGGAGAAGGGGGGCGGGTGAGAAGGGGTGATCTACAATCTTTTATGCTGAACCACGCTCAGGATCACGAGGTGTGACGTATTGAGCGGTCTGTCTACCGACCCAGTGTGCTTGCAGAGTGCCGGGCCCTGTCGGAGGTCATCATGAAAAGGTTGTCATCCATTAGCCTGTGCATCGCACTGTCGGTTTCCTGGACCCAGGGGTGGGCGGAAACGGTCGTGCCGATGAAAGGGCAGAGTTCGCAACAAACCCAAACGGACATCACCGAATGCCACAACATCGCGGCCGGTCAGAGCGCCTCGGCGGCACCGCCTCCTGGCGGCGGAAGGCTGAAGGGCGCCGCGGCGGGCGCTGCCGCAGGGGCTGCGGGGGCGCAGGTGCGGGGACGTCAGCATGACGAGTTTTATGATCAGGTCGATGATGACCGCAAGCAGGACTATCGCCAGGATCGCGCCAAGGAAACCGCCGTGGCAGGAGCGGTCGTCGGAGGCTCGCGTCAGCGTCAGGAACGCCGGGCGCAAGATAAAACCAGTGCTGCGACCAGTTCTACCGCCTATACCAGTTGCCTCCAGGGTAAGGGGTATCAGGTTAATCCTTGAGCACTTTCCTGCCGTTGATCGAGCAGATGGACCATCAGGCAGGCATACAGCGTCACGAGGATGAACAAGCCCATACGGATGGCGAACGCTGTGTAAACGTCCTTGCCTGCTGCGCTGTCCTGTACCGACTGCCCCAACAGGATGATCAGCGTGATCAGGGTATTGAGCCAGAACCCCGGGGTAAACCGCGTCGGGCTCAGGGCATACAACTTGCGCGCCATCACCAGGCCGAACAGCAGCATCCACAGAAAGAACATCCACAGATGCACGAACAGGCTGAGGGCGCTCCAGAACAGGATCGCCAACAGGCCTGCGAGCAAGGTTGAGCCGAGCAGCTCGCGACCGGCGATGCGGGCGTTCGTCGTGGAGCTTTGCTGACCCAGGCCGACGGCCTTCAGGATGATCGGCAGATAACCGGCCGGGTCGATCAGCGCCAGCAGGAATGCCGGCAGCACGATCAGGGTTGCACGCAGCGCAATCC
>NZ_JAGYGJ010000070.1:0-26911 GCF_019947405.1 Pseudomonas sp. GL-B-26
AAGGCGGTGTGTCAGGCAACATCATTGTCGACTGGAGGTCCGCCTTCGCGAGCAAGCCCGCTCCCACAGGGGTCCAGTGTCAGTCAGGGAAATATAACTTTCGTCGCTCAAGGCAGCGGTGCACGGACCCCGGACTAAACTTAGTGCACGCAGGGCGTGCTTATCGTCCTGTTCATTCCCACGACCACCGTCCAGAGGTGAACGCCTCGAAAAACAAGGCCTCTGGACGGTGATCCTGCTGAAGGAGCAAACGTGATGGACGAGGCCAGACTCAATGATTTCATGGGCAAACTGGTGAACGACATGGGCGGCGCGGCGATGCTCGCCAACGTCATCCTCGGCGAAGAGCTCGGACTGTACCGGGCCATGGCCGACAGTCAGCCAGTCACCCCGGAAGCCCTCGCTGAAAAAACCGGCTGCAACCCTCGCCTGATACGCGAATGGCTCAGCGCCCACGCCGCTTCCGGTTACATGGAACACCGCGACGGCCAGTTCCGTCTGCCCGAAGAGCAGGCCATGGCATTGGCGATCGAAGACTCACCGGTCTATATCGCGGGTGGCATCGGGGTGGTCGCATCGTTTTTCCATGACAAGGACAAACTGGTCAACGCCATGCGCGGCGACGGTGCCCTCGCCTGGGGCGATCACCATCCGTGCATGTTCAGCGGCACGGAGCGGTTCTTCCGGCCAGGTTATAAAGCGCATCTGGTCGCTGAATGGCTGCCGGCGCTCGAAGGCGTGGTCGCCAAACTGGAGGCTGGCGCCAAAGTGGCGGATATCGGCTGCGGCCACGGCGCATCCACCGTGATCATGGCCCAGTCGTTTCCGGATTCGCGGTTCGTCGGTTTCGACTACCACGCGCCCTCCGTCACCGTCGCCACCCAGCGCGCCGAAGAAGGTGGCGTGGCCGGGCGTGCGCGATTCTTCCAGGGCACGGCAAAAAGCTTCCCCGGCGATGACTATGATCTGGTTTGCTACTTCGACTGCCTGCATGACATGGGCGATCCGGTGGGCGCGGCGCGGCACGCTTATGAAGCGCTAAAACCGGACGGCACGGTGCTGCTGGTAGAACCGTTCGCCAATGACTCGCTCGACGACAACGTCAACCCGGTTGGCCGCTTGTTCTACGCCGCTTCGACCTTCATCTGCACCCCGAACTCGCTGTCCCAGGAAGTCGGCCTCGGACTCGGCGCCCAGGCTGGCGAGGCGCGGCTGCGCAAGGTCTTCACCGAGGCGGGGTTCAAAACGTTCCGGCGGGCTACGGAAACACCGTTCAACCTGATTCTGGAGGCGCGTAAGTAAATTATTGCTGACCGCTGACGGGTGACTGCTTACTGTAGGAGCTGCCGCAGGCTGCGATCTTTTGATCTTGATTTGACGATGCTCAAATTGCTGAAGATCAAAAGATCGCAGCCTGCGGCAGCTCCTACAGGTCCACCGGAGTGTTGAACATGCTCGACAGCCTCATCCGCGAACAGCTCGACCACCTTCAGCAGTTAATGGCTGACCAGCCGTTTGTGGTCCTGACCGGCGCCGGCATCAGCACCCCGTCGGGCATTCCGGATTACCGCGACAACCAGGGCGTGCGGCGTGGCCGACAACCGATGATGTATCAGGAATTCCTCTCCGCCCCCGAATCCCGGCGTCGCTATTGGGCGCGGGCGATGCTCGGTTGGCCGCGGGTGCGCCAGGCTCAGCCGAACGTGGCCCACGAGGCCTTGGCCCGTTTGCAAAGTTCGCAGCAGATCAGCGGCCTGATCACTCAAAACGTCGACACCCTGCACGACCAGGCCGGCAGCCATGACGTCATCGAACTTCACGGCAGCCTGCACCGGGTGTTGTGCCTGGACTGCGGGACGCGTAGCGAACGGGATTCGATCCAGCAATTGATGGAGGCGCAGAATCCGTATCTGGCAGGCGTGGATGCGGTGCAAGCCCCGGACGGTGACACGCTGCTGGATGCGGCGTTTGAGGCGCGGTTTCAGGTGCCGCATTGCCCGCACTGCGCGGGTGAACGGATGAAGCCGGACGTGGTGTTTTTTGGCGAGAACGTGGCGCAGGTGACGGCGGCCAGGGCGATGGCGGCGGTCGAAAAGGCTGCGGGGTTGCTGGTGGTCGGGTCTTCGTTGATGGCGTATTCGGCGTTTCGGTTGTGTCGGGCGGTGGCGGATCAGGGGAAACCGTTGATTGCGATTAATTTGGGGAAGACTCGGGCGGATGACCTTCTTGATTTGAAGATTGAGGGGTCTTGTGAACGGCTTTTGCCGGAATTGGCGCAGAGGCTGGATCGATGATGTCTTGAGCTCGGAGTTCGACTTTATATCCACCCCTCACCCCAGCCCTCTCCCCACGGGGTAGAGGGGGAAAGGGGGCAGATCTCCAGTGCTTTCAAGTCCTGAGTTCGACTCAGTATCTCAGGTCGATGTAACTCCCGAGAACACCTCGGTCAGTCCCCTCGCCCCTCGGGGAGAGGGTTAGGGGGTGGTTCTCTCAGAATGTCGAACAACGCCTGAGCCGCAGCCGACAGTTCCACCCCTGGCTTCGTCAGCACCCCAATCGCCCGCTCCACCACCGGATCACGCAAGGTAATGCACCGCGCCCCCAGTTCCAGCATCTGCCCAACACACAACGCCGGCACTGCACTCACCCCCAATCCACTCGCCACCATCCGCCCAACCGTCGCCAACTGATGACTTTCAAACTCCACCGGCAATTTCATCCCACGCGCCTGCAAGTGTTCTTCAAGCATCACCCTAACCGTCGACGGACGCTGCAAGGTGATGAACGGTTCCTTGAGCAAGGTTTGCCAATCGATGTCTTCCCGTTCGGCAAAAGGAGAATCTTTCGGCACTACGGCAACGAAACGGTCCATGTACAACGGCGTGAATGCCAGTGAAGAACTCTGATTCGGTTCAAACGCCACCCCCAGCTCAACCTGCCGATCGCGCACCATTTCCAGCACCTGCTCGTTGATCACGTCATTCACCGTGACGTTGACCTTGGGATAGCGCGCGCGGAAGGTTTTCAGGATCGGCGGCAGCAGGTTGCCGGCAAATGAGGGCATCGCCGCCAGCGTCACGCGACCGCGCTGGAGGGTGAAGCGTTGGCGCAGCTCATCCTCGGCGTTATCCCAGTCAGCAATCAGGCGACGCGCCAGTGGCACCAGTGATTCTCCCTCCGCGGTCAGCGCCACATTGCGCGTATTGCGGGTGAACAGACGTCCGCCCAGCCCCTCCTCCAGCGCCTTGATGGTCAGGCTCAAGGCCGATTGCGACAGGTGCAACCGCTCGCAGGCCACGGCAAAACTCAAACTCTGGGCCACGGCCAAAAATGCCCTGATCTGCTTGACTGTCATGAGCACTGGCTCCAACGTAGTACGGATGATCGATTGGTGAGTTTTATCTATCAATCAACCTTAAAAATCAACTTAACAAATGAATACTACGGCGAGACACTCCATCCCCATACGGCTAGCCAGCCGCCCACAAAGAATAAAAGAGGTGCATATGGCAGGTTTCGACAAGCGCGTGAGTTCCTACGAGGAAGCTCTGGCAGGTCTTGAAGACGGCATGACCGTGATCGCCGGCGGCTTCGGTCTGTGCGGGATCCCGGAAAACCTCATCGCCGAGATCAAGCGCAAAGGCACACGTGACCTCACCGTGGTTTCCAACAACTGCGGCGTCGACGGTTTCGGCCTCGGCGTGCTGCTGGAAGACCGGCAGATCCGCAAGGTGGTGGCGTCCTACGTCGGCGAGAACAAAATGTTCGAGGAGCAACTGCTCAGCGGTGCCATCGAAGTGGTCCTGACCCCTCAAGGCACCCTCGCCGAAAAAATGCGCGCAGGCGGCGCCGGCATTCCCGCTTTCTTCACCGCCACCGGCGTCGGCACTCCGGTTGCCGACGGCAAGGAAGTCCGCGAATTCCATGGCCGCCAGTACCTGATGGAAGAGTCCATCACCGGTGACTTCGCCATCGTCAAAGGCTGGAAAGCCGACCATTTCGGCAACGTCATCTACCGCCACACCGCCCAGAACTTCAACCCGCTGGCCGCCACTGCCGGCAAGATCACCGTGGTCGAAGTCGAAGAAATCGTCGAACCCGGCGAGCTGGACCCGGCGCAGATCCACACCCCTGGCATCTACGTCGACCGGGTCATTTGCGGCACGTTCGAGAAGCGCATCGAACAGCGCACCGTGCGTAAGTGATCCCCTGCCCCCGGACCGAATGAAGGAATAACAACAATGGCACTTTCCCGCGAACAAATGGCTCAACGCGTCGCCCGCGAAATGCAGGACGGCTTCTACGTGAACCTGGGTATCGGCATTCCGACCCTGGTCGCCAACTACATTCCTGAAGGCATGGAAGTCATGCTGCAGTCGGAAAACGGCCTGCTCGGCATGGGCCCCTTTCCTACTGAAGAAACCATCGATGCCGACATGATCAACGCCGGCAAACAAACCGTGACCGCGCGTATCGGCGCGTCGATCTTTTCCTCGGCCGAGTCCTTCGCGATGATCCGCGGTGGTCATGTCGACCTGACCGTGCTGGGCGCCTTTGAAGTCGACGTGCAAGGCAACATCGCCTCGTGGATGATTCCCGGCAAACTGGTCAAGGGCATGGGCGGCGCCATGGACCTGGTGGCCGGTGCAGACAACATCATCGTCATCATGACCCACGCGTCCAAGGACGGTGAGTCCAAGCTCCTGTCCAAATGCAGCCTGCCGCTGACCGGTGCCGGTTGCATCAAACGCGTGCTGACCGACCTGGCTTACCTGGAAATCGAAAATGGCGCGTTCATTCTCAAGGAACGCGCACCGGGCGTCAGCGTCGAGGAGATTGTCGCCAAGACCGCCGGTAAACTGATCGTGCCGGATCACGTTCCGGAAATGCAGTTCGCTGCCCAGTGAGGAATCATTCCATGCAAGAAGTCGTCATTGTCGCCGCCACCCGCACCGCCATCGGTAGTTTCCAGGGAGCCCTGGCCAACGTGTCCGCAGTTGACCTCGGCGCTGCGGTGATCCGTCAGTTGCTGGCGCAAACCGGCTTGGACGTTGCTGAAGTCGATGAAGTGATCATGGGCCAGGTGTTGACCGCCGGTGCCGGGCAAAACCCTGCGCGCCAGTCCGCGATCAAGGCCGGCCTGCCCTTCACCGTGCCTGCGATGACCCTGAACAAGGTCTGCGGCTCGGGCCTCAAAGCGTTGCATCTGGCCACTCAAGCGATTCGCTGCGGCGATGCCGACGTGATCATTGCCGGCGGCCAGGAAAACATGAGCCTGTCCAATTACGTCATGCCCGGTGCGCGCACCGGTCTGCGCATGGGTCACGCACAAATCGTCGACACCATGATCAGCGACGGCCTGTGGGATGCGTTCAACGATTACCACATGGGCATCACTGCCGAGAACCTGGCTGAAAAATACAGCCTGACTCGCGAGCAACAAGACGCCTTCGCCGCGGCTTCGCAACAGAAAGCCACGGCCGCCATCGAAGCCGGGCGTTTTGTCGATGAAATCACGCCGATCCTGATTCCTCAGCGCAAGGGTGATCCGCTGTCCTTCGCCACCGATGAGCAACCACGCGCCGGCACCACCGCCGAAGCACTGGGCAAACTGAAACCGGCCTTCAAGAAGGACGGTTCGGTGACCGCCGGTAACGCCTCGTCGCTGAACGACGGCGCCGCCGCCGTAATCCTGATGAGCGCGGAAAAGGCCAAGGCTCTTGGCCTGCCCGTGCTGGCGAAAATCGCCGCTTACGCCAATGCTGGCGTTGACCCGGCGATCATGGGCATCGGCCCGGTGTCGGCCACTCGCCGCTGCCTGGGCAAGGCCGGCTGGTCCATCGACCAACTGGACCTGATCGAAGCCAACGAAGCCTTCGCCGCACAATCTCTGGCGGTGGCCAAGGACCTGGAATGGGACCTGAACAAGGTCAACGTCAACGGCGGCGCTATCGCCCTGGGCCACCCGATCGGTGCGTCGGGTTGCCGAGTACTGGTGACGCTGCTGCATGAAATGATCAAGCGTGACGCCAAGAAAGGCCTCGCCACCCTGTGCATCGGTGGTGGTCAGGGCGTGGCACTGGCGATCGAACGGGCGTAAAGCGTTCAACAGACGGCGCGGGGACCCACGAATATCCGTTCGCCGCCTGGCAAAACACCCGGTGCCTTGTGGCGAGGGGGCTTGCCCCCGTTGGGTTGCGCAGCAACCCCAAAATCCCGGCAATTGTCGAAGATTTTTGGGGAGCGCTGCGCACTCCAACGGGGGCAAGCCCCCTCGCCACAGGTGGTCGGCGTCTACATGAGCTGACTGACATCAGATGCACCGGGTTCTTTTTTCGTGTTGTCAGGCAAATTTCACCAGATTCAGCACCGGCAGCGGCCCGCCTGGAAACTGCACCAGCCGCGCCCCGATGCTCAATTCCCCAAGATCAATCCCGAAGAAGCCCAGCTGTTCGATCAGCGCCGCCACTTGAGCTTTCGCATCGGCATCATCACCCGAGAGAAACAGCACCCGCTGTCCGCCCTCCGCCGCCGGATCGCTTTCCAGATAACGCGCCTGAAGGTGATTGAACGCCTTCACCACCCGCGCACCGGGCACCCATTCGGCAAACACTTCACTGGACATGCGCCCCTGCAAATCCACCGCCTTGAACGACGGTGCCTCGATTGAGTTGTTGGCATCGATGACAATCCGTCCGCCAAAATCCGGCAGGCCGGCGAGCGCAGTCGGCAACTTCGACCAGTTGACCGCGACCAAAACGATGGCTTGTGCGGCGGCCTCCTCGCGGGTTCCGGCACGCGCCGTTGGCCCGAGTTCTTCCACCAGCGAAGCCAGGCTTTGCGGGCCACGGCTGTTGGCGATCACCACTTCAATGCCTTGACGCGACAGTGCTCTGGCAAAAGCTGCGCCTATTGCGCCGGCGCCGATGATTCCGATAGTGCTCATGGTTGTTCACTCCGAGGGTTGTCGTTGGGGTGAATACTGCGCTTGCCATTAGCACTTGATTAGCGGGTAATGTTTTGAATGATTTTCAAGCATGACTAGCAGGTACCTGCCATGGAAACCCTCGCCAACCTCGAATCCTTCGTCCGCAGCGCCGAGACCGGCAGTTTTTCCGCCGCCGCACGGGTACTCGCGCTGACCCCTGCGGCTGTCAGCCGCAACGTGGCGATGCTCGAACGCAACATCGGCGTGCGCCTGTTCCAGCGCTCGACCCGCAAGCTGTCCCTGACCGAAGCCGGGGAACGCTTTCTGACGAGTATCGGCGGCAATCTGGAAGCGCTGCAGACAGCGATCAGCGCGGTAAGCAGCGACCAAGGCGAGCCGGCGGGCGTGCTCAAGGTCAGTCTGGCGCCGACATTTGGCATCGGTCATGTCTTGCCGCTGCTACCGGCGTTCCTGGCGCGATACCCGCTGATTCGCCCGGAATGGCACTTCGAAAACCGCCCTGTGGATTTGATTGCCGAAGGGTATGACGCGGCCATTGGCGGCGGATTCAAATTGACGCCCGGGGTGGTGTCGCGGACGTTGGCGGCGGCGGATGTGGTGGCGGTCGCCTCCCCCGCCTACCTCGCAGGACGCAGCCTGCCCGACAGTCCGGCAGACCTGTCCGGACACACCGGCATTGTGATGCGCGGCACCCGTACCGGGCGGATTCGCCAATGGCTGATGCACGATGGCGCGGGCAACGAAGCACCGGCCAATCTGAATGAAATTATTGTGCTCAATGACCCGGCCGCCATGCGCGAAGCGGCGATACTCGGCCTGGGCGTGACGCTGCTGGTGTTGCCGGATGTGCTGGCGAATATCCAGCGTGGCGAACTGGTGCGCCTGCTGCCCGATTGGCACGCCGACGCGGGGCCCATTTCGCTGTATTACCCGAGCCGGACGTTGATGCCGGCCAAGACCCGGGTGTTTATTGATTTTGTGGTCGAGGCGTTTAAGCACAACTGATATTTGTATACAAAATCACGACCTCTATAGAGCAATCACTCCCCCGCAATGCTAACGTTGCCGCCTCACTCAGGTCGGAGGTGCGTGCGTGCTGTTACTCAAACTGCTGGTCATCCCAGGATTTCTCTTGCTGATTTCCCTGGCCGGGAAACGCTGGGGACCAAGCGTCGCCGGTTGGCTGTCGGGATTGCCGGTGGTGGTCGGGCCGATTCTGTTCTTTCTCGCCATCGAACAAGGCCAGGTGTTCGCCGCTCAATCGGCGACGGCAGCGCTTTCAGCGATGTTCGCGATGATTGCCTTTTGCGTGACCTACGCTCAGGTTGCACAACGCGCGAAGTGGCCGTGGGCGCTGGTGATTTCGCTGTTGGTCTGGGCCACGGCGGCCGTTGTGCTGTCGTTGATTCCCCCGTCCCTGGCACTCTCGGTGATCGCCGCCGCGACTGCACTGCTGGCGGCGCCGTATCTGTTTCCCTCGGTACAGCCGATTGTTTCGGGCCCGGCGCCGAAGTCCGACAAATTGCTGTTGCGCATGATTGCCGGCGCCCTGCTGACCCTCGCTGTCACGTTGTTGGCCAGCACCGTTGGCGAACGCTGGAGCGGCCTGCTCGCGGTGTTCCCGGTGCTGGGCAGCGTGATGGCGGTGTTCTCCCAGCAAACCCGCGGGCCGGCCTTTACCGCCGCATTGTTGCGGGCCACCGCTACCGGCATGTATTCGTTCGCCGCGTTTTGCCTGGTGTTGGCGCTGGCCTTGCCAGGCATGGGTTTGAGCGCATTCGCCCTGGGCGTCGCGGTGTCAGTGGGTATGCTCGGGGTGACCAAGCGTTTGTTGGCCAAGCCGGCGAGCCCGGTACCGGACGCTGGACGTACGGCGATCAAACGCTAAAGTGTCGATAACACGTTCGATAGTTTCGAACGAGTAAAGCAAAAAGCTCGCACGTCAATCGAACAGGTTTACTTCAACATCAGCCTCAGTTCAAAACCAACCACTGACTGAGGCCTCCACCATGAAGTTCTTTTTCCATCCGTCGCCCAACCCGATGAAAGTCGCCCTGCTGCTCGAAGAACTGCAAACGCCCTACGAGTTGATCGGCGTCGACACCTTCAAGGGCGAGCAACACCTGCCGGCCTTTTTGGCGATCAACCCGAACGCCAAGGTGCCAGCCCTGGTCGATGGCGACGCGACCGTATTCGACTCCCAGGCGATCCTGCTGCACCTGGCGCAAAAACATCAGCGCTTCCTGCCGACCTCCGTCGCAGGTCAGGCCGAGCTACTGTCCTGGCTGATGTTCCTCGCCACGGGCCTGTCGCCATTTTCCGGTCAGGCGGTGCATTTCCTGCACCACGCTCCGGAAGACCTGGCGTATGCGAAAAACCGCTACCTCAAGGAAGTCGAACGCCACTACCGCGTGCTCGATCAGCGACTGGCCGAGCATCAGTACCTGGCCGGCAACACCTACAGCATCGCCGACATGGCGCTCTGGGGTTGGGCCAATTACGCGCCGTACATCCTCGGCGAGAACGGCCTGGCGGCGTACCCGAACGTCAAGCGTCTGTTCGATGAAATAAGCGCCCGTCCGGCCGCCCAGCGGGCCCACGGTCTTAAAGAGAAACTGGTGCTGAAGGCCGACTTCGACGAAGAAACCCGTCGCAACCTGTTCCCGCAGAACCAGGCGCAGTAACCCATTTACAGCATTCGAAGGTGATGAAATGAGTGATCAAGTCGCGTTTATCGTTTACCTGCCGGCCAAACCGGAACGTTTCGCCGAAATGAAAGAACGGCTGCTGGACGTGGTGCACCAGATGTCGGCCGAGCCGGACTTCGTCAACACCTGGGTCCACCAACTCCAGGACGATCCGAACACCTTGGTGCTCTACGAAACCTGGAACTGCAGCAAGGACGACTTCATCACGCGTCACCTGAGCAAGCCGTATCGACAGGCGTATGAACAGCTGCTTCCGCAGTTGCTGGTCCGCGAACGTCGCATTGAGTTTCTGGATGTGATCAAGAGTTATCCGGTGCGACGTGGGGTCTGAACGGACCTTCCAGCGTGACCACGAGCCGCGTGAATGCTGCTAAACAGCGAGGGCGCAAGCGCCCTCACTACCCGCCTGGCGACTACCCAGGCTTGTGGTTGTCCAGTACGCGATTGACCGCTAACTCCCCCAACATGAGGACCCGTTGCAGCACCAGCATCGTTTGGCGTCGTGGGCCGTCCGTCAAGTCGGTGAGATCGTTGACCATGGCGCTGGCTGATGCCAACGATTCGCAGGCCTCGACGAGCAACGTTTCGTCATCCACCGCTGCGTCGATGGTGAAAATGGTGCTGGGCTTGCGGGGCGGTATCTGCGTTTTCGACGCCCCGGGATTGAGGTAGAAGCTGAGTGCGCGGTCGGCCGCCTCTGTCATTTTCTTGGGGTCAAGATCACGAAAGACGTCGTAGGGTACCGGACCGGTATTCGGGGGGTTGGGCGTAACTTTGAACATAGATGGAACTCCGATGCTGCTGAATTGGAGCCATCACCATCTCGCTACCAAACGGAGGGTGGCGGCCATACGGAGGTTGGTAGACCGGGCATCGGACCGGCGCCCCCGGAGGAGCCCTACGCATGGCCACCATGAAACCGCAGCCCTGGGAAAGGACCGCCAAAGGTGACGCTATGCGTCGATGCTACGGGTCTACCAAACCCGATCACTGTTTTTCAGTGACAGGGAAACGATATAGCCCGCCCCACAGCCGCACAAGCCGGCGGATTCTGGCGTACGCGTAGGCAACGGCGCAAGGCGTTGTAGCCGTTAGGACGTAACAGCGGGTGTCCTTAAACGTGTACGTTAAACGCGTGTAAGCGTTCAAAAAATTGAGGAAGCGTCCGACATTTTTTAGGGGTTGGCTGTCGCAAGCGAGAGGTTTAGTGCGGCCGCACCTACCGCCCACTTGAAATCCTGCTGCGGGTGCGGTGCACGTTTTCGAAGTCGCGCATGTGGGTGACGGTGGGCCAGGCCGATGACGTATAGCCGCGGCTGGTTGGATCTGTTCCCTGCGCTGGCCAAAGGAACATGACCGTCCGTTAAACTGCGCTGGAATGCGCCGCAACCTCCATGGGATGATCGCCCCCTACCGCGAGACCGACCATCCCATGGAGTTTCTGAATGTCATTGTTGAGTAAAAAAGCCGCTGTCCTGTTCTTGACGGCGGTTGCCAGTCTGGGAGCGCTGAATGCGCAGGCCGCCAAGGTCACTGCCAGCGATACCGCGCCCGCACAGAAAGTCTCGATGCTCGGCGGCAAGTTCACGTTCAACCTGCCTAAAGGCTTCGTCGCCAACCCGTTGCCTGCCGGCGACGCGGCCACCGGCACCGCCGGGGCAACGGGCACCATGTACACCAATCAGGCCACTAAAACCGTCGTGATCGCTGCTGAAAACACCATCCCCGGCGGCCTCAACGTCAAAGACAACGACGGTCAGTTCCTCGACTCCGTGGCGTCTGACTTCGCCACCCAACAAGCCACGGCGCTGCGGGACTTCACCAAGCTCAGCGAAAAAAGCCTGACCCAGAAAGGCACTGGCTTGGGGCTGCGGCAGATCGACAGCACCGCCACCCAGGGCGGCGGCAAAACCCTCGACACCACAGTGATGGCCGCGTCCAACACGCGCATGGCGATCATTCAGGTGATTTCCCGTCTCAGCGACAATGCTGGCCACGAGACGCTGGTCAAACAGATCGTCACCGGCAAGTAAGCATCAGGGATTGAGACGCTGCAACCAGGCGCTCAAGTCCTGCATTTCGGCAGCACTGATGCTGTGACCAACGCCAGGGTAGGCATGAAATTCAGGCTTGAGTGACAGGCTCTGCAACAGGCTGTCGGCGTCCGTGCCGTCAACGTACGGTAGGCGTTTATCCGCCGTGCCATGACCGATGAAAATCGCCAGCTTCTGGCGCTTTTCATCCGGTTTCAATTCGGACTGGAGCACCGGCAAAATCCGCCCGCTCAACGCCGCGATCCCGCCCACCGCCTCTGGGTGACGCAGGGCCACCTCGTACGACATGATCGCGCCCTGGCTGAAACCCACCAGGAACACCTTGTTCGGTTCGGTGTGATATTTCTTCGCCGCCTGTGCGACGAAATCCTGCAGCACCTGGCCGCTGGACTTCAGATCATCGGTCTCACCGTTGTAGGCCGCGTTGCCCTTCTGGCGAAACCACTTGTAACTGTCCTCCTCCATCACCATCGGTGCGCGTACCGACAGGTAGTTGTATGACGCGGGCAGTTCATCCTTGATGTCGAACAGGTCCTGCTCGTTACTGCCGTAACCGTGGAGGAAAATCACCAAGGGCTGATTGCGCGATTCGGGGTTGGCCTGCTCCAGGTACTTGAGCGGCAGATCAGTTTGCAGCGGGGTTTGAGCGTGGACGGCGGCCGACGCCAGGAGTGTCAGCAGAGCGAAAAACTTCAACATAAACCTTCCTTCACAAGTGCAGGATTCGGGGCAGAGCCTAACACTGTGAATCGGGATGTCGATAATTGGCTGGACATCTTCGCCGCTTCATCGGGCCTCTTCGCGAGCAAGCCCGCTCCCACAGGCGACCGCATCCATCCACACAACTCGGTCAACTGTGGGAGCGGCGGTGCGGCGATCCGACTTGCTCGCGAAAGCGGCCTCGAAAACGACTAAGATCCTCAGTCGTTAATCAACTTCCCGACCCGAATCGGCTCGCGCCCCGCGACCTTCGCCTGCCAGGTGCCCGGCTGCGTATAGCGCCCGCGATCAATCGCAAACAACACGCCACTGGTCCCGGCGCAAACAGTCGTGACCCGATCATTCAGCGGATCGACCACTTCAAACAGCGCATCCCCCTTCTCCACCCATTCACCCGAATCGCGCAGGAAACTGACGACCCCGTGATGCGGCGCGAACAGGTATTGGGTGCCTTCGAACGGCATGCCTTCACAGCATTCGCTCGGTGCCGCAGGCCAAGTGCCTTGGATGAAACCCTGCTCGGCGAGGAAGCCGAGAATCGCCTCGCAATTGGCCTGAGCCTGATCGACTCGCGTATCACCCATGCTGCCCAGCTCCAGCGTCGTCGCCAGGTTGGCCGGCGGGATCGCGGCCTCAGGGAAAGCCCTTGCCAGACGCAACCACGGCGTTGAACACGACTCATCGAATGAGCTGCCGCCGGAATCTTCACAGAGCAACGCAACCCCAGCCTTCAAACGCGCCGCCAGGGATTGCCACTGCGGCCAGTGTTGCGGCAAGGCATACAGATGAATCGCCGCGTCGAAATCACAATGCAGATCAAGGGTGATGTCGGCCTCACAGGCGTGGCGCAACAGCAAGCGGTGCATGGCTTCAAGCTGCGAGGCCGGTGCCGGCAGGCCGTCGAGTACCTGACCCATGGTCTGGCGAATCAGCGCAATGTTGGCAGCCGCGTCACTGCCCAAGCGATCGCCGATCAACTCGGCCACCGGTGCGCTGAGTTCGACGAAGGAGCGGTTGAAGTTCTTGCCGCTGCCCAGCTCGAAGCGGCCCATGTGGCTGCCTTGCAGGTGCTGATCGAGGCCGATGGGATTGGCCACCGGGACCAGTTCGATCACGCCCTGCAACTGGCCCAGGGCTTCGAGTTCGCTCAGACGCTTTTTCAGTTCCCATGCCGTGCGCATGCCGGGCAATTCATCAGCGTGCAGGCTGGCCTGGATGTAGACCTTGCGAGTGCCCGCACCATAACGAAACACGCTGAGGGTACGTTCGGTGCCCAGGTGGCTCCAGGGCAGTGAATGATCGATGCGTTGCATGAGCAGCTCCTACATGGGATCTATGTCGCAGAATAAATCACATAAAAAAAGTGGCAACCGCGTCAACGGTTGCCACTTTTTTGAACGGCGGGATTACTGGCCGTAAACGTCAAAGTCGAAGTACTTGTCTTGCACTTGCTTGTACTTGCCGTTGGCGCGGATTTCGGTGATGGCGGTGTTGAATTTCTCTGCCAGGGCGGTATCGCCCTTGCGCACAGCGATACCGGCGCCGCCGCCGAAGTACTTGGCGTCTTCGTAAGTCGGGCCCACGAAAGCGAAGCCTTTACCGGCGTCGGTTTTCAGGAAACCGTCGTCCAGGTTGACCGAGTCGGCCAGCATCGCGTCGAGACGACCGGCAACCATGTCCAGGTTGGCTTCCTGCTGCGAGCCGTAACGAACCAGATTGATACCGGCCGGCACCAGCACTTCAGTGGCGAAGCGGTCGTGGGTACTGGCGCGCAGCACACCGACTTTCTTGCCTTTGAGTTCGGTCAGCGGGTCTTTGATGTCGGTGCCTTCCTTCATCACGAAGCGCGCCGGGGTGTGGTAGTACTTGATGGTGAAATCGACGTTCTTTTTACGATCGTCGGTGATGGTCATGGACGACAGGATCGCGTCGATTTTCTTGACCTTCAGGGCCGGGATCAGGCCGTCGAACTCCTGCTCGACCCAGGTGCACTTCACTTTCATCTGCTCGCACAGCGCGTCGCCGATGTCCACGTCGAAGCCGGTGAGTTTGCCATCAGGGGTTTTCATCGAGAATGGCGGGTAACCGGCTTCGATACCGAGGCGGATCGGCTTGGCGTCTTCGGCCACAGCCGTCAGGGACAACATCGACAGTGCCAGGGCACCGAACATCACTAGCTTCTTCATTTATAACTCCTGTGTGCGGAGGCTTTTATTGGCAGCTTTCGGTAGGTGAAGACCGAAGTGGCCGGCAGTCTAGAGCGGCTCAAGGAGGGCAAATTGTGTTTAAGCGACAAATACTTATATAAAAGTGGCCGACGGATTCGAGTCCCTTGAAGCGTGCGCCAAGCCGGTGCAAAGACTGTAGGACAAGCCCTTTTTTCAGACAAAACCTACAAGCAAAAACTACAAGAGAGCCCTTATGCCCACGTTGAGGCGCACCGGTGTTTGCGATTTGCCTGGGGGCGCAGTTGCTGGCGCTGAGTCTGGGCGGGAATGTGCGGCGGATGGATCGTACGGAAACCGGATGGACATTGCGGGCGACGCTGGATGGGTGGTGGGCATCCGTTTAGAAGCAAATCGCAGCCTCGTTTCACTCGACAGCTCCTACAGGGGATCGCGTAGATCTTTTCGACTACATCAACATTCGCAACCGATCACGGTGCTGGCAGGCCGTTGCATCGCAACACTCAACTCAAACCCTTCATCCAGCCACCCGGTCACCCCGCCGATCATTTCCTTGACCGGGTAACCCAGCGCCGCCAGTTTCACGGCAGCCTTGTTGGCACCGTTGCAGTGGGGCCCCGCGCAATACACCACGAACACGCTGGTTTTCGGGTAAGCCGCCAGACCTTCAGCGCTCAGCAGTCGCCCCGGAATATTGATCGCTCCCGGCACATGCCCACGCTCAAACGCGAGCGGGCCGCGCACGTCTACCAGGACAAAATCCACTTCACCAGCCTGTTGGCTGCCGTGGACGTCGGAACAGTCGGTTTCGAAGGTCAGACGGTTGCTGAAATGCATCAGGGCGATGGCCGATGGGGCGGCGGGAATCTCGCGGACCAGGCTGGTCATGGGCTGTACTCCAAAGTCTCGGTGGGTGTGAGAAGACTTTATCCGCCCGATGCTTGCGGCTACAGTGGCGCACAAGACACTCACCGGGAACTTTCCGCCAAATGCAGCCCACCCCTGGATTGGTCGCGATTCTGGCCTACGACGGCCTCTGTACGTTCGAGTTCGGCATCGCCGTGGAGATCTTCGGACTGGCGCGGCCGGAGTTCGACTTCCCTTGGTACGAGCACCGGATTGTCGCAGTGGATCAAGGCCCGATGCGTGCCATGGGCGGCATTCAGGTACTGGCCGATGGCGGCATGGAACTGCTCCAGGACGCCCGGACCATCATCATTCCCGGCTGGCGTGATCGCAGCGCCCCGGTGCCGGAGGCACTGATCGCGGCCCTGCGCCAGGCCCATGCGCGGGGTGCGCGGCTGCTGTCGATCTGCTCGGGCGTGTTCGTGCTGGCGGCCACCGGTTTGCTCGACGGTCGCGGCGCCACCACGCACTGGCGCTACACCGCTGAATTGGCCGAGCGTTTTCCGAACATTCTGGTGGACCCGGACGTGCTCTATGTCGATTCAGGTCAACTGATCACCTCGGCCGGCAGCGCAGCCGGTATCGATGCTTGTCTGCACTTGGTGGCGCGGGATTTCGGTACGCAAGTGGCCAACTCGGTGGCGCGGCGGCTGGTGATGTCGCCGCAACGCACCGGCGGTCAGGCGCAATTCATTCCGACACCGGTCAGTCCTACACCGCGTAGCGATTTGTCCCGCGTCATGCAGTGGGCACGCGAGCGTTTGCACGAACCGCTGGAGGTTCGCGAGCTGGCGAGTGAAGCGGCCATGAGTGAACGGACGTTTCTGCGCCGCTTCACTGAAGCCACCGGCATGCCGCCCAAGGCGTGGTTGCAGCATGAGCGCCTGGGTCGGGCCCGCGAGCTGCTTGAGAGCACGAGCCAGAACACCGACCAGATCGCCCAGCGCTGTGGTTATCGCTCGGTGGAGAGTTTTCGGGTGGCGTTTCGCAGTGTGGTCGGGGTGCCGCCGTCGGTGTATCGGGAGCGGTTTGGGCGGGAGGTTAAAGCAATAATTTGAGGTGTGTTTGAGGGCCTCTTCGCGAGCAAGCCCGCTCCCACATTAGACCGCGTCCGTCCAAACTACTCGGTCAACTGTGGGAGCGGGCTTGCTCGCGAAGGCGTCAGCCCAGACATCGCTGCACTCACGGCTTACGCAGCAGATAAGTATCCATAATCCACCCATTCTCCAACCGGGCCGCCTTGCGCACTCGCTCGATCTCATCCGCCACCTCCTTGAGCTTGCCGCTGATCAGGATTTCATCCGGCGTCCCCAGATAGGCCCCCCAGTAAATCTCTGTCTCCTGGTCCGCCACCCGATGGTAGGAATCTTCTGCATCGAGCATCACCACCAGGCTGTCGGCATTGCTCACCTGCCCCGCCGCCAGCCGTCGACCCGTGGTGATTTCAATCGAGCGGCCAATGCGGTTCAGCGGCACCTTATGCTGCGCCGCCAGCGCCTGGACACTGGTGATGCCGGGGATCACTTCAAATTCGAAGACGCAGCGGCCCGAGGCCAGAATCGCCTGCAAGATCCGGATCGTGCTGTCGTACAACGACGGATCACCCCACACCAGAAAACCGGCGCACTGCTCGTCAGTCATTTCCTCGCTGATCAACCGTTCGAAGGTCTGCTGCTTGGCCAGGTTCAGGTCTTCCACACTGGCCTTATAGTCCACATCACCGCGTTCGCGCTCCGGGGTGTGGGCTTCGACGAAGCGGTAGTCGCGATCGGTGATGTAGCGCTCGCAGATCTCTCGGCGCAGGTCGATCAGTTTGTCTTTGCTCTGGCCCTTGTCCATGAGAAAAAACACGTCGACGAGGTTCAGCGCTTTCACGGCTTGCATCGTGATGTAGTCGGGGTTGCCGGCGCCGATGCCAATGACCAGAAGTTTTTTCATCAACGTGTTCCCTCAGGGTCAGTGCCCAGCAAGCGTAAGCGCCAGCGGCCGTTGAACCGCAACTCGATGGCCGACAGCGGTTCAACGTCGATCAGGTTGAACGCTGCGCCTTGCAGCACCTGCGTCAGCGCGGCGCGCATGACAAACGGATGGGTGATGGCAACGATGTGTCCCGGTGTGGCCTCCAGCGTTTTCAGCCAAGCGGCCACTCGTTCACCGAGTTGCACCACCGACTCGCCACCGTGGGGCGACGAGTTCGGATCATCGAGCCAGATCTGCAACGCTTGGGCTGCGGATTTTTGCACATCGTCGATTCGCGCGCCTTTCCAGCTCCCGAAATCGCAATCCCTCAATGCCTCGACAATCTCCACGTCGCTGCCGAACAGCTCGGCGGTTTGCCGGGTTCGCAGTTCAGGTCCACACACCAGTCGCGGTGTCCCCTTGAACTGAGCACGACGCGATCCCTTTGCCGATTGCCAATCCATCTCTATGGGCTCATTCGTAGGAAAACACGCCAATTTTTGTGCGACGGTTCGAGCGTGGCACATCAGGGTCAAACGGGTCGCCTGCACGAAGGATCACTCTATCGATGGAAATTGAAACGGCGTCACGCCGAAAATAATTGCCCAATTGTGCCGCAAGAAGCGCGATCCAGGGCGTTTCGTTTGATCCGGCCATACAGGTTCTAAAACTTGATACACCTGAAAAATTCGGCGATATCCGACACCACTATGGGCAATGGCCTACAAGCTCAGTCGACTTCCGTGTAGCCCAAGGCCCACGGGCTTTTCGCCCTGTTTTGGGGCTTTAAGAAACCATGAAAAAATTCACTAGACATGTTGAGTCCGCTACACAAATACTGTTTTAGCAATTTATGAAATGAAACCGACATATCCATCCAGCAGGAGCCCGGATGCCTTCTCTCAGAGACCTGATCACCGATCCCGGCCTGGACCTTACGCCGTCGGAACGCAAAGTCATCCGTGCCTTGCTGGACCAGTACCCGCGTAACGGACTGGGCCCGATGTCACGTTTGGCCGAACATGCCGGTGTCAGCGATCCCACCATCGTGCGACTGGTCAAAAAACTGGGTTTCAGCGGTTATGCCGATTTCCAGGATGCCCTGCTCAGCGACATGGACCACCGCCTCCGTTCTCCCAGCACCCTGTTGCAACCTCGTGCTCATCTTCAGAAAGGCGACGCCTGGAGCCAATATCTGGCGCACAGCCATCGAGCGCTGGTGGACACCCATGCGCTGACCCAACCCGAAGATGTGCGGATTCTGGTGGAATGGCTGCTCGACACCCGCCATCAGGTGCATTGCTTCGGGGGGCGCTTCAGCAGTTTCCTCGCCAGTTATTTACTCAATCACCTGCGCTTGCTGCGTCCGGGCTGTTTCGCGCTGGAAGACGACGCGCAACTGCCCGACCGTTTGTTCGACGTGCAGCGTCAGGACGTGGTGCTGGTGTTCGACTATCGCCGCTACCAGTCACAAGCCCTGCGCGTGGCCAATGCGGCGAAAAGTCGATATGCACGCGTGGTGTTGTTCACCGACATCTATGCTTCACCGTTGCGGGAAATGGCCGACCTGATTATCAGTGCGCCGGTGGAATCGGTGTCGGCCTTCGACTCCCTGGTTCCGGCGCTGGCCCAGGTCGAGGCGCTGATTGCCTGCCTGACCCTGCGCAGTCCGGATCTGGCCGATCGCCTGGAGGGCATCGACGCCCTGCGGACCGACTTCGACACCCACCTGCTGGAGGATAAATAAGGATGTTCACGCTCCCCCACCACTCGCCTCGGGATTTGCCGTTCCTCACCGATCACACCGCGCTGTTGCTGGTGGACATGCAACGCGCCTGGCTTGAGCCGCAGTTCGACCCGCACCTCAACGGGCCGGACGCCGAGTACTTCCTGACCCGCACCCACATGCAGGTGGTGCCCAATCAACGCCGGTTACTCAGCGCCTTTCGCAGCGCCCGGCAAAACGTGCTGCACACGATCATCGAAAGCCTCACCGCCGATGGCCGCGACCGCTCGCTGGACCATAAGCTCTCGGACATGCACTTGCCCAAAGGCAGCCCGCAAGCACGGATCATCGAAGACCTGACCCCGGCAGAAAACGAAATCGTGCTGCCCAAGACCTCGTCCGGAGTCTTCAACTCCACCCACATCGACTACGTGCTGCGCAACCTCGGGACGCGACACCTGATCATCGCCGGCATCGTCACCGACCAGTGCGTGGACATGGCCGTGCGTGACGCCGCGGACCGCGGTTATCTGGTAACGCTGGTGGAAGATGCCTGCGCGACTTACACGCCCGCACGGCATCAGGCCTGCCTGAATGCAATCAAGGGTTACTGCTGGATCACCGACACCCAGACTGTGCTCGGCCGGTTGCAGGAGATGCAGTCATGAGCGAGCGCCTGTTGCCACTGCCCATGACCACCCTCGTCACCACCGACCTGATCGGTGTGACACGCGGGCGCTCCTTTCCCACGGACGAACTCGAGCACTATCAAAAGACGGGGTGTGGCTGGGTGCCGGCCAACAGTGCGCTGACCCCGCAAGACATCATCGCCTACGCCAACCCGTGGGGCGCTTATGGAGATTTGCGGCTGATGCCCGATCCGGTCAGCCGAGTGACGGTCAGTAACGGCCCGGATGCCAACGCGCCGGCGCTGGATTTTATGCACTGTGACATTCGCGAAACCGATGGCCGCCCGTGGGGTGCCTGCCCGCGTACCGTGTTGCGCAACGAAGTAGAGCGTTATCGCGCCGAGTTGGGCTTGCAGATCAATGCAGCGTTCGAGCATGAATTCAACTTGAACACCGGCGACGTTGAACACCTGGCGTTTTCTCTGCAAGCCCAGCGTCAGGGTGCCGAGTTTGGCGGTTGGCTGCTCAGCGCACTGCGTGCCGGTGGCGTCGAACCGGAAATGTTCCTGCCCGAGTACGGCAAGCATCAATACGAAATCACCTGTCGCCCGACCCTGGGCGTGGCCGCTGCCGACCGCGCGGTGAACGTGCGTGAAATCACCCGCGAGATCGCCCGGCAAATGGGCCTGGCGTTGAGCTTCGCGCCCAAGACCTCGGAGCACGCGGTGTGCAACGGCGTGCACCTGCACGTCAGCCTGCTGGACCTGGCTGGCCAACCGGTGATGTACGACGCCGGCACCACCAATGGCTTGTCGACCCTCGGCCAGCACTGGGCCGCCGGCATCCTGCATCACCTGCCCGCGCTCTGTGCGTTTACCGCGCCGACGCCGGTGTCCTACGAGCGTTTGCAGCCTCATCACTGGAGCGCGTCCTACGCTTGCCTCGGGCAACGCAACCGCGAAGCGGCGCTGCGAATCTGCCCGACGACAAGCTTGGGCGGTAAATCGGTGGCATCGCAATACAACCTGGAATTCCGCGCCATGGACGCCACGTCCTCACCGCATCTGGCCATGGCCGCGCTGCTGATTGCCGGTCGGCTGGGCATCGAGCAACGCATGGCCTTGAACGCAATCACCGATGAAGTCCCCGACTCCCTGAATGAAGAACAACGCCAGGCGCGCGGCATCGTCGCCCTGCCCGCTTCCCTTGCCCAGGCCCTGGACTGCCTGCGCAACAGCGAGGCCCTGATTGAAGCCTTGCCGAGCGCGTTACTGGACACCTACTTCGCCCTTAAAACCGAGGAACTGACGCTGACGGAACAGCTGTCGCCCGCCGAACGCTGTGAACACTATGCGCGCCTGTACTGAATCTGCTGAGCTCGGTCTTTACACCGGGCCCGCGTACACCCTGAGCCGGGAAGACTCCGATCACCCGTTGATTCTGGTGTGCGAACACGCCAGCCGTTTTATTCCGGCCGGGTTAAATGACCTGGGCCTGAGTCACGAAGCGGCCCGCGAGCACATCGCCTGGGACATCGGCGCCCTGGCGCTGGCCGAGGGTTTGTCCCGAGCATTGGGCGCAACCCTGTTGGCGGCCAATTATTCGCGGCTGTTGGTCGACCTCAACCGACCGCGCCAAGCCCCGGACAGCATTCCGGCGCAGAGCGAGATTTATCAAGTGCCGGGAAACCGGGACCTGAACGAAGCCACCCGCGAGTACCGCCGGCAATCCCTGTTCGAGCCATTTCACTCGCGTCTGACAGACTTGATCGACGAACGTGTCGCTCAAGGACGACCGGTGCGGGTGGTGGGGATTCACAGCTTCACGCCGGTCTATCACGGCCAGCCCCGCACGCTGGAAGTCGGCGTGTTGTTTGGCGAGGCCAGGGAATATGCCCGGCGATTGATCGATGGCTTGAGTCTGCACCCATTGAAGGTTGCCGGTAATGAACCATACAAAATCAACCCGCTGGGCGACATGACCGTGCCGGTCCACGGCGATACACGCGGCCTGGAATCAGTGTTGATCGAGGTGCGCAACGACCTGCTGCGCACGCCTGAAGCCATCAGTCGCTTTACCGAATACCTGGCGCCGCTGTTGTAAAACAATCGCTTCAAACTTGCAGCTTGCAGCTGCTTTCATCCCAAGGAGAAGGGCTTCATGGAAATAGAAGAATTCGGCTACAAGCAAGAGTTGAAACGCAGCCTGTCGCTGACCGACCTGGTGGTGTACGGGATGATCTTCATGATCCCCATCGCACCGTTTGGTGTTTATGGCTACGTCAACGCCGAGGCGCCGGGACTGGTACCGCTGGCCTACATCATCGGCATGGTGGCGATGCTCTTCACGGCCCTGAGTTACGGCAGCATGGCTCGAGCCTTTCCGATTGCGGGCTCGGTTTATTCCTACGCGCAACGGGGCCTGAACCAGCACGTAGGGTTTATCGCCGGCTGGCTGATGCTCCTCGATTACCTGCTGATTCCGCCGCTGCTGTATGTGTACGCGGCCATGGCCCTGAATCATTTGTACCCGGACATTCCGAAGGTCGGTTTCATCCTGGCCTTCCTGGTCAGCGCGACCTTCGTCAACTTGCGGGGCATCACCTTCACCGCGCGAATGAACATCATCTTTCTGCTGGCGCAACTGGTGGTGCTGGGGATCTTCCTGTTCTACGCCTGGAACGCGCTGCACAGTGGCGGCGGTAACGGTCAGCTGACCCTGGCGCCGTTGTACAACCCCGAGACGTTCAACTTCGCCCTGCTGATGCAAGCGGTGTCGATTGCGGTGCTGTCGTTCCTCGGTTTCGATGCGATTTCCACCCTCGCCGAAGAGATCAAGGGTGACCCGGGCCGCAGCGTCGGCAAAGCCGCGCTGATCACGCTGGTGGTCATGGGCGTGATCTTCGTCGTGCAGACCTGGATTGCGACAGACCTGGCGGCCGGCATGGGTTTCAAATCGGCCGACACGGCGTTTTATGACATCGCTGAACTCGCGGCCGGCAGCTGGCTGGCCACCCTGACCGCCGTGGCGACGGCGCTGGCCTGGGGCGTTGCGGTGGCAATCACCTCCCAAGCGGCAGTGTCTCGTCTGCTGTTCGGCATGGCCCGAGACGGCAAGCTGCCAAAGGTACTGGCCAAGGTTCACCCCAAACACAACACGCCGTACGTGAGCATCTACCTGGTGGCCGTGCTGTCGCTGGTGATCTGCTACCTGTTCATCAACTCGGTGGACACCCTCACCTCGCTGGTGAATTTCGGCGCACTGAGCGGTTTCATGTTGCTGCACCTGACGGTCGTCAACTACTACTGGCGGCGGCAGAAATCCGGCCAGGTGATCCGTCACCTGATCTGCCCGGTGATTGGCTTCATCATTGTCGCGGCGATCATGTACAACATGGGCGTCGATGCACAGAAACTCGGCCTGATCTGGATTGCCCTGGGCCTGGCCTACCTGTTTGTACTCAACAAACTGGGCACCAGCACGGTACTGCCCGACCCAAGCAATGGCTGACAAGAAAAAAAGCGGCGTTTGACAAACATTCAGGCGACCGCCGATTTAACGCGTGGAAACCGACAGTGATAGTCAGGTTCGGTGCCAACCACCGGACCCTTTGATACAGGAGTGCATCCATGCTGGTCTTACGCCCAGTCGAGTTAACCGACCTGCCCCAGTTGCAGCAACTGGCGCGCGAAAGTCTGATAGGCGTCACGTCCTTGCCGGACGACACCGAATGCCTGCGCGAGAAGATTCTCGACTCCTGCGCCTCATTCGAAAAAAACGTTGAGGGTCATGGCCCGGAGAACTATTTTTTCGTGCTGGAAGACCTGACCCGAGAGCGCTTGGTGGGCTGCTCGGAGATCCTTGCCACCGCCGGCTTCAGCGAGCCGTTCTATAGCCTGCGCAACCGGCACTTCACCAGCGCCTCGCGGGAGCTGAACATCGAGCACGGGGTGCCCGCGTTGTCGTTGTGCCACGACCTCAGTGGCCATACCTTGCTGCGGGGTTTTCATATTGACGCAGCGCTGGTGCGAACACGGTTCTCTGAACTGCTGTCCCGGGCGCGGCTATTGTTCATCGCTGCCCACTCGCAGCGCTTTTCGGAAGCCGTCATCACCGAGATCGTCGGCTTCAGCAGCGATGAAGGGCACTCGCCGTTCTGGGATGCGGTGGGCAAGCATTTCTTCGACCTGCCCTACGCCGAGGCCGAGCGACTTTGCGGCCTGGAAAGCCGAACCTTCCTCGCCGAACTGATGCCGCAATACCCGATCTACGTGCCGATGCTGCCCAAGGCGGCGCAGGACTGCATCGGCCGCATCCACCCCGATGGCCAGGAGGCCTTCGATATCCTCGAGCGCGAAGGCTTCGAAACCAACAGCTACATCGACCTGTTCGACGGCGGTCCGACGTTGTATGCGCGCACTCCCGGCATCCGCTCCATCGCCCAGAGCCAGACCGGCACGGCGCAACCGGGCTCAACGATCGATGCCCGTGGCAGCTATCTGGTGAGCAATGATTCGCTGAAGGACTATCGCGCCATCGTCGCCGATCTGGATTACCAGGCCGGGCAACCTGTGGAGTTGAGCGCCGAGATGTGCGCCGCCCTGAACGTCACCGAAGGCAGCCCGATCCGGCTGATCGCCCTGTGAGCATCACCCGGCCCCGCGCCCAACGACAGCGCCCGAGCAGGCGTGCAGAAGGAGTTGCATCATGATTGTCCGCCCGGTTCGCGTCACCGACCTGCCCGCCTTGCTGAACCTGGTGCACCAGGCTGGCCCTGGCTTCACCACCCTGCCGGCCAACGAGGAACGCCTGACCCACCGGGTGCGCTGGGCCCAACGAACCTTCGCCGAACAGGTCGAACGCGCTGATGCCGATTACCTCTTCGTACTCGAAGACGACGATCAGCAGTTGGTGGGCGTCAGTGCCCTGGTGGGCGCCGTGGGGCTGCGCGAGCCCTGGTACAACTACCGGGTCGGACTCACAGTCAGTTCGTCACCGGACCTGGGTATCCGGCGGCAGATTCCGACGTTGTTCCTGAACAATGAAATGACCGGCCAATCGGAGATTTGCTCGCTGTTTCTGCGACCCGATCAACGCCAGGGCAGTAACGGTCGATTGCTGTCGTTGGGGCGTTTGTTGTTTGTGGCCGAGTTTCCGCACCTGTTCGGCGACAAACTCATCGCCGAACTGCGTGGCAGCGCCGACGAACAAGGCTGTTCACCGTTCTGGGACAGCCTGGGCCGGCACTTCTTCAAGATGGATTTCAGCCACGCCGATCACTTGTCGGGGCTGGGCAGCAAGTCGTTCATCGCTGAACTGATGCCGCGCCAACCGCTCTACACCTGCCTGCTCACCGAACAGGCCCAGGCCGTGATCGGCAAGGCGCACCCGAACACGGAACCGGCGCTGAAAATCCTCACCGCCGAAGGCTTTGCCCATAAGGGTTACATCGACATTTTTGACGCCGGCCCGGTGATCGAAGCCCCAATCTCGAATATTCGCACCGTGCGTGACAGCCAACCGCTGCTGCTGGCCATCGGCACACCCGACGAGCAGGCCCCGGTGTGGCTGATCCATAACCGTCGCCTGGAAAACTGCCGCATCACCGCCGCCCAGGCCAGGCAGGTGGGCAACAGCCTGATCGTCGACCGCCTCACCGCCAAACGCTTGCAACTGCAACCCGGCAACTCGGTACGCGCCGTGCCGCTGCTCAATCAACAACAGCAGGCTGTTGCGGCGTGACCGGATTCTGAAACCTCCCCACACCTGTGGCGAGGGAGCTTGTCGGAACGCCGCACCGTCCCGCTGGGCTGCGAAGCGGCCCCCAAAGCCGATACCACTTTTCTTCAGACAGTTCGCGTTCGTTGATTTTACGACTACTGCATAGTCGAGCGGGAGCAAGCTCCCTCGCCACAGGGAAGGCGCCATCTTCCCAGTGCAAAAATTCGTCATCATCCTTCCCCCGCTCGCGTGATAGCCTTTTGTTCCTTCGGCGTTGACACTTTTGCTCAAGCCCTTCCATTCCCATTGCAGTGGTGGAACTCATATGTCCAGGCTTTCTCATCAAGATTTGCGCCGTAACTTTCGCGAGCTGTTCGCTTCCAGCGCCTGCTACCACACGGCGTCGGTCTTCGACCCGATGTCGGCCCGCATTGCCGCTGACCTGGGTTTTGAAGTGGGGATCCTGGGCGGTTCAGTCGCATCGTTGCAGGTACTGGGCGCCCCCGACTTTGCCTTGATCACCCTCAGCGAGTTTGCCGAGCAGGCCACTCGCATTGGCCGTGTTGCCCAACTGCCGGTCATCGCCGACGCCGACCACGGCTACGGCAACGCGCTCAACGTCATGCGCACCATCGTCGAACTCGAACGTGCCGGTGTGGCCGCCCTGACCATCGAAGACACGCTGCTGCCCGCCCAGTTCGGCCGCAAGTCCACCGACCTGATCGGAGTGGCGGAAGGCGTCGGCAAGATCCGCGCGGCACTGGAAGCCCGGGTCGACTCGGAGATGGCGATCATCGCCCGCACCAACGCCGGGATTCTGCCGGTGCAGGAAGTCATCAGCCGTACCTGTCATTACCAGCAGGCCGGTGCGGACGGGATTTGCATGGTGGGCGTGCGGGACTTCGACCACCTCGAACAAATCGCCGAGCACCTGAGCGTACCGCTGATGCTGGTCACCTATGGCAACCCGCTGCTGCGCGACGATAAACGCCTGGCCGAACTGGGCGTGCGGGTCACCATCGACGGCCACGGCGCCTACTTCGCCGCGATCAAGGCCACGTATGACAGCCTGCGGGAACAACGGCAGATCTTTACTCAGGCGTCGGACCTGAATGCGACCGAGTTGACTCATACCTATACGCAGCCTGAGGAATACATCCGTTGGGCGGAAGAGTTTATGAGCGTCAAGGAATAACGGATACCAACGAAAAGATCGCAGCCTGCGGTGTAGTGGTTCAGTTTTTTTGAACCGCTCTGTAGGAGCATTAAGCCGCTTGCTGCTCAAACAGCGCAGGCGGCAGGTGGTTCGAAGCGGAATGGCAACGGCGATGGTTGTAATGTGAGATGAAGCCC
>NZ_JAGYGJ010000071.1:0-25317 GCF_019947405.1 Pseudomonas sp. GL-B-26
CTATCAATGTTGACTGACATGGCCCCTTCGCGAGCAAGCCCGCTCCCACAGTTAGAATTGTGTTCAAGCGGTTGGTTTTGTTTGGTGCACCGGTAGCTCAACCCTGAAGGTGGTCCCCGCGCCAACTTCACTGCGCACCGTAATATCTCCCCGATGTTTTTTCACGATGCCATAGGACAGGGACAACCCCAGCCCCGTCCCCTGGCCCACCGGTTTGGTGGTGAAGAACGGGTCGAAGATTTTCTGCAGGCTGTCCGGCGCAATGCCGGAGCCGGTGTCTGCGACTTCGATCCACACCGTTTCCGCTTCAAGCCCGGTGCGCAAGGTGATGGTGCCGCGCTCCGGGCCGATGGCCTGAGAGGCGTTGACGATCAGGTTCATGATCACCTGATTGATTTGCGAAGGCAGGCATTCGATGTCGGGCAGGACCTGATATTCCTTGAGTACATCGGCCTTGTACTTGAGTTCATTGGCGACAATGTTCAAGGTCGATTCGATGCCCTGTTGCAGATTGGCCCACTGCCATTCCTGATTGGAGTCCACCCGGGAGAAGTCCTTCAGGTCCTTGACGATCTGCCCGACCCGGTTGATGCCGTCCTTGGATTCCTTGATCAGCAGTGGAATGTCCTCGCGCAGGAACTCCAGCTCGACCCGTTCTCGCAGTTGGTTCAAACGCTCGATGAGCTCGCTGGAGCCGATCGCCTCTTCCGCATCCCGATAGGCGTCGAGCATTTCCTGCAGCTGCTTGAAGTAGCCATCCAGGGTGCCGAGGTTGGAGGAAATAAAGCCGATGGGGTTGTTGATTTCATGAGCGACGCCCGCCGCCAATTGGCCCAATGAGGCGAGTTTTTCCGATTGCACCAATTGGGTTTCCAGCTGTTTGCGTTCGTCGATTTCCCGCTGCAACTCAACGCTGGTTTCTGTGAGCTGCCGGGTTCGGCGCTCGACCATTTGCCCTAAATGGTCCATTTGCACGCTGGCCCGTTTGGTCATGTCCCATTTGGTCAGCAGGGTGTTGGCCATCTGCTGGACTTCGATATTGTCGAACGGTTTTTTCAGGATCAGCAGCCGGTCATGGGCCTGCAATCGATCGAGCAGTTCATCCCAGGAATAGTCGGAATAGGCGGTGCACACCACCACTTGCAGGCTCGGGTCGGCCTGCCACAAATGTTCGATGGTCTGCGCACCGTCCCAGCCCTCGGGCATGCGCATGTCGACGAAGGCCAGGGCGTAGGGGCGGTTTTCCTGCAAGGCTTCGTTCAGTTTGCCCAGGCCTTCCTGGCCGCCATAGGCCGAGTCCAGCTCGAACAGTGCACGGGTTGATTTCACTTCGCTGCCAAACAGCGCGGCCTCCATCTCGTCCAGTTCGACGGTCTGCGCCGGCGTGGGCGTGGGTGTGAGGATCTTGCGGAAATCCACATGAATGGATGGGGTGTCATCGATCAGCAGAATGCGTCGGTTCGAAAGCTCGCTCATGCTTCCTCCGGTACGGTTTTCAGCGGGATCTGCAACGTGAACAGTGCGCCCTTGCCCGGTCCGTCGCTATGGGCGGTGAGGTGGCCGTTCATTTCGATGGCGGCCAGGGCGCAGCTGTGCAGGCCGAAGCCATGACCTTCCTTGCGGGTGGTAAACCCGTGGGCAAAGATGCGCGTCATGTTTTCCTCGGCGATGCCTTCGCCGTCGTCCTTGACGCTGACTTGCAGGGTCTTGTCTTCGACGATTTTGACCCCCAGGGTCATTTGCCGCGGGCGATTGCTGAGGTCGGACATGGCGTATTTGGCGTTGCTGATCAGGTTGATCAGGATCAGCAGCAACCGGTGCTTGTCGCCCATGACTCGCGGCACATCGCTGTACTCCTTGACCACCGTGACGTGGTGTCGGGTCAGGGCGCCAGAATTCATGCGCAGGGCGTCCTCCAGCAATTCGCTGATGTGCAGCGGTTCCATCAGGTTGTTGGCGCCCGCGTAGGACTGCTGGGTGGCGACGATGTCCTTGATGTGGTCCACGCTTTTGGTCAGCTGGGCCAGTTCTTCGGTCATGCCTTGTTGTTCCAGGGCTATCGCATCCACCAGTTGATTCAGGTAGCCAGGCAGCAATTTGCCTTTCGCGTCCTCGGTCAGAAAGGTGCCGAGGTCACCTGGATGTTCGTTGATCAGCTGCATGGCCTTGCCCAAGCCCTGCGCTTTGCTGGCGCGCAGTTTGCGGGTCACCAGGTCGGCCGAAATGTTCACGCTGTTGAGCACGTTGCCGACGTTGTGCAGCACATTGGTGGCGATCTCGGCCATGCCGGCCTGACGCGCGGTGTCGAGCAGTTCGCTCTGGGTATCCTTGAGTTCGCGGGTGCGCTCTTCGACCCGCAGCTCGAGATCCTCATTGGCGGTTTTCAGGGCTTTGTTGACGCGATTGATCACCGTGAAACTGCGCATCAGGTGAATCGCCAGGTACACCAGCAACAGCACCAACAGTACGGAAAACACCAGCATGTAGAAGTGATAACGCTGATCGACCGTGTCGGTCCGCTGCTGGTCAGTGTTCAGCAGGTTGGTAATGTCGTCCAGGCGTTCGGCCACGGGAACGGCTTCGATGTTTTCCAACAAGCGATTGACCACCGGCTGCTCGCGCAGGATCAGTGAAATATGGTTGCTCAGAATATCGATCGGACTGTGGAACTGTTCAGGTAGACGCTGTTTGTTCACCCCCAGTTTGTTAAGCCCCAACAGGATGTCGGCCGCCTTGTCGTCGGAGGTGACCTGGGCGAACTCCAGGCTGCTGAGCAGCAAGTCATACGTGTCGGTGGCGGCGTTCTGAAGTTGCAGTTTGTCGGCATCCCCCAACCGGGCCAGTTGTTCCTGTATGTCGTCCTCGGCGGTGGGCAGGAACGCCAGCGAGTTGCGCAGCACGGCGTTGTGAGACTTGAACTGCTCCACCAAGCGGGTCTTTTCCTGCATGGCGGTCAGGTACGCATCATGGCTGGCGCGCCATATGGGCGAGTCGTTGCGGCCATGCTTCGACTCCATGGTGTCGAACCGCTCCCAAAGGTTCGTTATCTCGGTCAGTGGTGAGACCAACGGATCGTAGTTATGACTGATGGCGACCCTGGCCTTGAGGATCTCGGTTTCCCATTGTGCGTTCAGCTGCTTGATCCGGCCGATCAAGTCCCGGGATTCGGTGTAGGTCGTCGTCTGGTTCGAGCTGGACTTGAGATACAGGAACAGCAGCACCGAAGCCAGCATCAGGGCCACGACGCCGAGCAACGCCAGGTTGCGGCGGTTGGACGTTCTCATAAGGGCTTGCCTCCCCATTCACCGGTCAGGGTATTGAGGAATTTGATGATCAGCGTCTTGTCGTCGGCAGAGGGAATACGACCGAGCTGGAACTTGAACATCACATCCACCGCCTCTTCGAGGGTTTTGGCCGAGCCGTCGTGAAAGTACGGCGCGGTCACGGCGACGTTGCGCAGGCTCGGGACCTTGAACACGTTGCGGTCCTCTTCGTCCTTGGTGACCAGATAACGGCCCAGGTCGGCTTCGGTGGGGTTGCCCCGAGTCTTGAAGTAGTCGCCCATGACCCCGAACTTCTGGAACATGTTGCCGCCGATGTTGACACCCTGATGGCAGGCGATGCAGCCGTAGTCCTTGAAGCGTTGGTAACCGTACTTTTCGTCTCTGCTGAGAATGTCGGTATCGCCCATCAGGTATTGGTCGAAACGCGAGTTGGCACTGATCAGCGTGCGTTCATAGGTGGCCAGGGCATTCTGCACATTGTTCATGGTCACGCCGTCCGGGTAGGCGTTGGCGAACGAGGTCTGATAAGCCGGATCGGCGGTCAGCATCTGCACCACATGCTCCCAGTTGCTGCCCATTTCACTGGGGCTTTGCACCACGCCGTGGACTTGTGTTTCCAGGGTGTCGGCGCGGCCGTTCCAGAATTGCCGGAAGTTCAGGCTGGCGTTGAACACGCTGGGGGTGTTGATCGTCAACGGAAGGCCGGCGAAACCGATGGAAAACGCCTTGTTGTCGGCGCCGCCGTTTTCCAGTCGATGGCAACTGGCGCAGGACAGTGAGCTGTCGACCGACAAGCGCGGTTCATTGAACAACTGGCGCCCGAGTTCGACCTGCAGCGGATTCTGCCGGGGCACTGCCGGCAGTGGTTTGAGCGGTTCATCCAGTGGCGCGGCGCCAGCGGTCAGGCAGAGCCCGAACAACGGCGCCAATAGCAGACGGTGAAAGGAAGGCGACATCTGATGATTCCTTGGCTTGGGGGCCTGTGTGTCGTTGCGCATCGTTCACGTGGCTGCGGATGAAGAGGGCTTCACCGACCCCAGATACCGGACGAAGGCGTCCGGTTCCACGGCTTTGCTGAAGTAGAAACCCTGGCCTTCCTCGCATTGATGGGCCTTGAGGAAATCCAGTTGTTCGAGGGTTTCCACTCCTTCGGCAATGATGGTCAGCTTGAGGCTCCGGCCCAGGCTGATGATGGCGCTGACCAGCGCGGCGTCGTTGCTGTCGCTGCTTAAACCGCGAATGAACGACTGGTCGATTTTCAGCACGTCGATGGGAAAACGCCTCAAGTAGCTCAGGCTGGAATAACCGGTACCGAAGTCATCGATGGCCAGTCGCACGCCCATCACCTTGAGCCGGGTCAGAGCGTTCACCGTGGTTTCGACGTTCTGCATCAACACGCCTTCGGTGATCTCGAGCTCCAGCAAGGCCGGTTCCAGACCCGTTTGTTTGAGTGTCTGTTCGATGCCGTCGACAAAGTCCCGCTGACGGAAATCGATGGCCGACATGTTCACTGACATACAGATCTTCGGCAGCCCCGCGGCCTGCCAGGCGCAGGCTTGTCGGCACGCCTCGGCCAGCACCCACTTGCTCAACGGCACGATCAAACCGCTGTCTTCGGCCACACTGATGAAATCCGAGGGGTAGACCAGGCCGTGCCCCGGTTTTTGCCAGCGAATCAACGCCTCGGCCCCGACCACCTGGCCACTGCCCAGGTCCAGTTTGGGCTGGTAATGCAGGACAAATTCGTTGCGTTCCAGTGCCAGGCGAATGCCACTCTCGATGCTTTGCTGATCCCGGGCGCGCTGGTTCATCTCGTCGATGAAAAAACTGAAATCGTTCGGGCCGTTTTCCTTGACGTTGCGCATCGCGGTTTCGGCTTTCTTGATCAGCGCGATGGCATCGAAGCCGTCGTCCGGGTAAATGCTGATGCCCAGGCTGGCGGTGACGCTCAGGTCATGGCCGGCGATGTGCTGGGGCGCGCGGATGGCGTTCAAGAGTTTTTCGGCGATGCCCTTGGTCTGCTGGGGATGGCGGACGTCGGCGAGGATCACCACGAATTCATCGGAGCCATAGCGGAACACCGAGTCGGACTCGCGCACCGTCGCCACCAGATTGCGCCCGACCTGTTTAAGCATTTCGTCCCCGGCCGGATGGCCCAGGGCATTGTTGATGCGCTTGAAGCGATCGAGGCCCAGAAACATCACGGCCAGTTGCTTGTCATGACGCCGGGACAGGGCCAGGGACTGGTTCAACCGGTCACCGAGCAAGGTGCTGTTGGGCAGTTCGGTCAGTACGTCGTACTGCAACAGGTGCGACACCTTGAGCAATTCGTGGACCCGTGCCTCGATGGTTTGCTCCAGGTTAAGGACCTTCATTGCCGCGTCCTGCGCCATCTGCCATTTCCACGTCAGGGCACTGGCCATCTGGCGGATTTCCAGGCTGTCGAAAGGTTTTTTCAGCACCAGCAACTGGTCACCGAACTCCAGCCGTTCGGCCATGTCTTCCCAGGTGTAATCGGAAAAAGCCGTGCACAACGCGATTTGCAGGTGAGGATCGGCCTTCCACAGTTGTTCGATGGTTTCCAGGCCGTCCCAGCCCGGTGGCATGCGCATGTCGGTGAACGCCATGGCATAGGGGCGACCTTCGGCCCGTGCGCGCGTGACCAGTTCGAGGGCTTCCCGGCCCTGGTAGGCCGAGTCGAGCTGGAATGTCAGCCGATCAAGCTGCACGGTGCCGAACAGGGCTTCTTCAGCGCCGGCCAGGGTCTGTTCACATTCAATCTCAGGGCCGAGGATCTTGCGAAAATCCTCATGAATCGAGGGTGTGTCGTCGATGATCAGGATGCGCCGGTTGGTCCGCACGAAAGGTGTTTTCATCCTTTGTCCTCCCTGGCGCGTGGCGGGTTGTCCTGGATCGGCCCGATGTCATGATTCGGGGGCACGATGCTGCCGGCCTTCAGCAGTTCGGCGGCCTGCTGGCTGCTGACCGCTTTGCTGAAGAAGTAACCCTGGGCGTTCATCGGTGAACCGGTGGCCATCAGCGAGCTGCGCTGCTCCTGGGTTTCGACGCCCTCGGCAATGATGCCGATCCCGACGTCACGGGCGAAGTTGATGATGGCGCGCAGGGTATTCGCGCTGGCCGGATCGCGGGCGGCGGTGTCGATGAAGGCCTGCGCGAGTTTCAGGTGATTGACCTGGTAGGTCTTGAGGTAGTCGAACGAGGAATACTCGGTGCCGAAGTCGTCGATGGCGATCTTCACCCCCAGCTCACGCAGGCGCGGCAGCACATCGTTGTGGGTCCATTTGGTCTGGGCCAGCGTCGCTTCGGTGACGTCGAAGCGCAGGTCCCAGGGGCAGAGTTCCCAGCGCGCAGTGGTGCGCAGCACGTCATAGATCAGTTCGGGACCACTCTTGAGTTGGGCCAGGGACAGCTTGATCGCAATCACCGGCGGCGCCATGCCTTCGTCACGCCATTGGCGCATTTGCTGGCAGGCTCGATCCAGCACCCAGTGACCGAGTGCGACGATGGTGCCGGTTTTTTCCGCGGCGGGCAGGAACGCCGGGGCTTCCAGTAAACCGCGCTCAGGGTGGTTCCAGCTGACTTGAGCTTCCATGCCGAGGATTTTGCCGCTGCTCAGGTCCACTTCCGGCCAGTAATGCAGTTCGAGTTCCTGGTGTTCGATGGCCGCTCTCAAGTCGCTGGCGATGGTCATGCGTTCGACCACCTCCTGATTGATCTCCTCGGAATGGAAGTGGTACTGGTTACGGCCCTTTTCCTTGGAGCGATACAGCGCCATATCGGCCTGGGTCAGCAGACCGTCGGCGCTGGTGCTTTCCGGGGTACAGCTGCTGATGCCGATACTCACCGAGACCCGCACATCATTGCCGGCCAGGGAGTAGGGCAGTACCAACGTATCGCGGATCTTGGCGGCCAGGGCTGCGGATTGGGTCGGGTCACCGACCTCCAGCTGCAAGATCGCGAACTCGTCACCGCCGAGGCGGGCAACCACATCGTTTTCGCGCACGCAGTCCTTGATCCGGCGGGAAACCTCTTGCAGCAACAGGTCGCCCACCGGATGGCCGAGGGTATCGTTGATGCGTTTGAAGTGATCCAGGTCCAGGTAAAACATGGCGAACGGTGCCGCCCCCCGACGCGCAGAGGCGAATGCCTGGTGCAACCGCTCGATCAGCGTCGCACGGTTGGCCAGCCCGGTCAGCCCGTCGGTGCGGGCCAGCAGGGCGATTTTCTCTTCGGCCAGTTTGCGTTCAGTGATGTCGATGATGATGCCTTCGACTTCCAGCAAACGGCCTTCATCGTCGCGCACCGGGATGTAGCGGTTTTCGACCCAGCGCCAGGCTCCTTCGCCAGTGCGCATACGGAATTCGATGGAAGCGCCCGCCGCATGACGGTCCAGCACCCGGGCCATGGCGGTGTCGACCTTCGATTGGTCGTCGGGATGGATCAGTTCCTGGGCCCAGTTGGCCGAGGCGACCAGTTTCGCCGCGACATGACCGTATTTGGTGATGTTGTGCGAGATATACATCAACGGAAACGACGGCTCGCCGCGCAACCGATACAGAATGGTGGGGCTGTTCTGCACGATGATGTTGGCGTCGGACAGCTCTCGGGTGCGTTCTTCGACCGCCTGTTCGAGCAGCGACATCTTCAGCTCTGCGTCTTCGGTCATTTGCCACTTGGCCGTCAATGCGCTGGCCATCTGGCGGATTTCGATGGCATCGAAGGGTTTTTTCAGAATCAGCAGGCGATCGCCCAGTTCCAGGCGTTCGTCGATGTCTTCCCAGGAATAGTCGGAATAGGCGGTGCAAAGCGCCACTTGCAGCTTGGGATCGACCTGCCACAGCCGTTCGATGGTTTCCAGCCCGTCCCAGCCCGGCGGCATGCGCATGTCGATGAAGGCCATCGCATAGGGCATGTCATTGGCCAGCGCCGTCTCGACCTTGTCCAGGGCTTCGAGGCCCTGAAACGCCGAGTCGAGTACGAAGCTTTGCAGCGACAGCGCCGCAGGGGTGCCGAACAGGGCATTTTCGGCGCTGATCAGGCTGTCGTCATCGATCGATGGCGGACTGAGGATCTTGGCGAAGTCCGCATGAATCGAGGCTGTGTCATCGACGATAAGAATCCGCCGGTTGGTCCGTGCCAGCAGCGTATTTATCGACATACGCCAGTACCGGCAGCAGTTTGATGCGGTGTACTCATAGAAGGGGCTTCCTTTCCCTGATCACCTGGCCGAACGTACAGATTTGGATCCGAGTCAGCTGAGCATAGTCGCCTGTCCAGCACTTCGCGCAACTCAATGAGCTGAATCATTTCCGTTGGCGGGCTGAAAATCATCTAGCCTGTAGGTCAGGCTCCGGCAATAGGGGATGTTTGCCTCGGGGCCTGCCACAACGATGTGCCCGTTTCACTTGAGGTGACGCCATGGAAGAGCAACTCCCCACGACTTTGAACGATAAACCCAAGGTGCTGCTGGTCGATGATGAGGAGTCGATCCTCAACAGTCTGCGTCGCCTGTTACGCGGCCAGCCCTACGAGGTGCTGCTGGCCACCAGCGGTGCCCAGGCGCTGGAGATCATGAGGCAACAGTCCATCGACCTGGTGATGAGCGATGCGCGCATGCCCAATATGGACGGCGCGACGCTACTGGCTCACATCCAGCAGCGCTACCCCGACACCATCCGGATCATGCTGACCGGTTATGCCGACCCGTCGGCCATTATCAAAGCCATCAATGAAGGGCAGATTCATCGTTATATCAGCAAGCCCTGGCACGATGAGGAAATGCTGCTGACGTTGCGACAATCGCTCGCCTATCAGCATTCCGAGCGTGAACGGTTGCGCCTGGTGCAGGAGACGTGGGATCAGAACGAGAAATTGAAACTGCTCAATGCCACCCTGGAAAAACATGTCGCCTCCCGCACTGCGGAACTCCAGCAGACCGCCGACATGCTCGACCTGGCCTACGAAGAGCTCAAGCACAGCTATGTCACCGGCACCGAGGTGTTCTCGCTACTGGCCAACCTGCGCCTGCCCCCTGCCAAACAGACCAACCGCCAGATCATCGAACTGGTGCGGGTCTACTGCAAACTT
This sequence comes from Pseudomonas sp. GL-B-26, assembly GCF_019947405.1. Taxonomy (NCBI): domain Bacteria; kingdom Pseudomonadati; phylum Pseudomonadota; class Gammaproteobacteria; order Pseudomonadales; family Pseudomonadaceae; genus Pseudomonas; species Pseudomonas sp. GL-B-26. The sequence goes on from NZ_JAGYGJ010000071.1 coordinate 9,393, forward strand.
CATGGCGTGGACGAGGGCACCAGTCGCGACCTGACCATGGCCGCGGCGCTCTACAACATCGGCAAGCTGAGCTGGACCGACAGCATGATAACCGCGCCCGCGGACCTGCTGCATCACAGCGATCGGGAGCGCTATCGCGGTTATCCCAAGCAGAGCGAGTCGCTGTTGATGACGCTCGAGCCGATGAAGGATGCCGCCCGTCTGATTCTTCATCATCAGGAGCGCTGGGATGGCAGCGGCTTCCCCGACCGGCTCAGGGGCGAGGCGATTCCGTTCGGTTCACGGTTGCTGAAACTCGCGGTGGATTTCATCGAGTTGCAGCGCGGGCTGATCCTCGAGCGGCAGATGAACAGCGATGAAGCGCTGGTCTACATCCGCAGCTATGCCGGGCGACTCTACGATCCCGAGTTGGTGGAGGATTTCATCCAGGTGTGTGCCGCGTACTTGAGCGACATCTCGCTGGTCGATCCGTCGATCAAGGTGCTGACCACACGCGAGTTGGTGGCGGGCATGATCCTGGCGCGCAACCTCAATGCCGACAACGGCATGCTGCTGCTCAATGCCGGCAAGGTGTTGAATGGGCCGCTGGTGGAGAAGTTGATCGCCTTCGAAGCCATGGAAGGCGCGAAATACAGCATTTTCGTGAAGGTGCCGGAAGACGTTGCGGTTCTCGAGACGAGTTGAGTGCTTCAGGTTCAGCATTGACCCCTGTGGGAGCGGGCTTGCTCGCGAAAGCGGTTTTTCATTCAATATTGATGTTGACTGGCCCGCCGCCTTCGCGAGCAAGCCCGCTCCCACAGGGGATTTTCGGATGTCTGCAGAGATTTTTCGGCGTGACGAGGCGCCGACTCTCATGTGATCCTTGCGCCTTTTCCCAAGGACGATCCTGATCCATGACCCTTTCATCCGCTGCTTCGCCCCGCCTCATCCGCATCGCCGCTGCCCTGTTGATCGGCCCGGATGGTCGCACGCTGTTGGTTCGCAAGCGCGGCACCAAAGCGTTCATGCAGCCGGGGGGCAAGATCGAAGCCCATGAGCAACCGGTCCACGCGCTGGCCCGTGAACTGGAAGAAGAGTTGGGCCTGGTCATCGATCCGGTACACGCCACTTATCTCGGGCAATTCTCGGCACCGGCCGCCAATGAGCCGGGTTTTACCGTCCAGGCCGAACTCTTTCAGCTGACCATCGATTCAGACGTATCGCCTGCGGCGGAGATTGAAGAGGTGCGCTGGATCGACCCGGCCACCGACGGCAATGTCACGCTGGCGCCATTGACACGGGACCTGATCCTGCCGTTTTATCGAACCTCATTAACGATCGCCTGATCATTTCCCTAACGCTGATTTCATAAGAGCAAGGACTGCCCATGATTCCGCTTCAAGACTTGCTGATTTTCGCCGCTGCCGCATTGCTGATGGTGCTGACGCCGGGGCCGAACATGATTTACCTGATCTCCCGTTCGATCTGCCAGGGGCGTAAGGCAGGTGTGACCTCGTTGCTCGGTGTGGTCGCGGGTTTTTTCGTGCACCTGTTCGCGGCCGCTGCCGGTTTGACTGCGGTGTTTCTGGCGGTGCCGATGGCCTACGAAGTGCTGAAGTGGGCTGGCGCGCTGTACCTGATATGGTTGGCCTGGCAAGCCGTCAAACCGGGTGCGCGTTCACCGTTCGAAGCGCAACAGTTGCCGCCGGACTCGTCGCGCAAACTGATCACCATGGGTTTTCTCACCAGTGCGCTGAACCCGAAGATCGCCGTATTTTATTTGTCGGTGTTTCCGCAGTTCATCACGCCTGAGCATGGCTCGGTGTTCACTCAAAGCATCACGCTGGGTCTGACTCAGATCAGCGTCAGTTTCAGCGTCAATCTTCTGATCGCGCTGTTCGCCGCGGGCATCGCCTCCTGGTTCGTCAACAACCCGAGCTGGCTGGCGGTGCAGCGTTATTTCATGGGGTTTGTGCTGTCGGCGCTGGCGGTGCGACTGATGCTGGAACAACGACGGATGGCTTGAACATGTGGATTGAACGGCTTGATGCCAGTCATGCTCTGGATTATCGGGCGCTGATGCTCGAAGCCTATGACCTGCATCCCCAGGCGTTTACCTCCAGCGTGCGCGAACGCGCCGTGATGCCGTTGAGTTGGTGGGAATCACGCCTGAGCAGCAAGCTGGACGTGGTGTTCGGCGCGTTCGAAAACGGTGAGTTGGTGGGCATCGTCGGCCTGGCCTTCGAGCCTCGGGAAAAGGCCCGGCACAAGGCGACATTGTTTGGCATGTACGTGTCGGGCAAGGTCCGGCAACGCGGGTTCGGTTATCACCTGGTGCAGGCCGCCCTGGCTGAAGCGCAGGACCATAAAGGTCTGAGGTTGATCCAGCTGACCGTCACCGCCGGCAATGACGCCGCGTTCAACCTGTACCAGCGTTGCGGCTTCATCCAGTTTGGCCTCGAACCGCTGGCGGTGCGGGTGGGCGAAGACTACTTCGACAAAATCCACATGTGGCGAGAACTCTAAATCCACCACAATCCCTGTGGGGTGTCAGCGAACGGCGCTGACGCCGTCGAGTGTCGAAAACGATGTGTCCTTGGCCGTCAGCAAGAAATCGCGCATGTACGGCGCATCCAGCATGTCGGCGCGAATCCCGGCGTACAGCGTCGCAAACAAACCTTTCTCGCCCAGCCGCTTGGCCTTCACATAACCCCGTGAGCTGTACTCATGCAGCGCCCAATGGGGCATGCCACACACGCCGCGACCGCTGGCCACTAATTGCATCATCATCACTGTCAGTTCCGACGTGCGGACCTGCGCCGGTTCGATATCGGCCGGTTCGAGGAAGCGGGTGAAGATGTCCAGTCGATCACGCTCCACCGGGTAGGTGATCAGCGTTTCCGTGAGCAGATCTTCCGGGACGATGTAGGCCTTGCTCGCCAAACGGTGCTGGTTGGCCACCGCGAGCATCGCTTCATAGGTGAACAACGGCACGTAAGTGATCCCGGCCAGTTCCAGCGGGTCGGAGGTTACCACCAGATCCAGATCGCCACGGGCCAGCGCCGGCAGCGGGGCGAAGGAGAACCCTGAGGCCAGGTCCAGTTCGACTTCCGGCCAGGCATCGCGGAACTGGTCGATGGTCGGCATCAGCCACTGAAAGCAACTGTGGCACTCGATCGCCATGTGCAAACGCCCGGCAGTGCCACCGGCCAGCCGCGCGATATCGCGCTCGGCGCCGCGCAGCAATGGCAGGGTGGCGTCGGCCAGTTGCAACAGGCGCAAACCGGCGCTGGTGAAACGCACCGGTTTGGTCTTGCGCACGAACAACGGCATGCCCAGCCGTTCCTCAAGCTCCTTGAACTGATGGGATAGGGCGGACTGCGTCAGGTGCAAGCGGTCGGCGGCATCGACCAGGCTGTCGGCTTCGCGCAAGGCGTGCAGGGTCTTCAGGTGACGGATTTCAAGCACCGGGGGCTCCATGAGGAAAACTTGTGATCAACACGAAAAGGTTGAGTTTGTCTCATGTTGGGTTAGCTGTCGACAATAGGGCCATGTTTTACGGCATCTAATTACAGGGAGAAGCTCATCATGGCTCTGGCACACACACTTGGTTTTCCACGCATCGGCGCGGACCGCGAACTGAAAAAAGCCCTTGAATCCTACTGGAAGGGCGATCTGGATCAGGACGCGCTGAAAAGCGTCGGCCGCCAATTGCGCGCCACCCATTGGCAATTGCAGAAAGACGCCGGCATCGACCTGCTGCCCGTGGGCGACTTCGCCTGGTACGACCAGGTCCTGACTCATTCCCTGACCTTCGGGGTGATCCCCGAGCGTTTCGACAGCGCCAAGGACTCGCGCGGCCTGCCGACCCTCGACACCCTGTTCGCCATGGCCCGTGGCGCCACGACTGCCTGCTGCGGCGGCGAACACAGCAAAGCGCAATACGCCCAGGAACTGACCAAGTGGTTCGACACCAACTACCACTACCTGGTCCCGGAATTCACCGCTGACCAGCAGTTCAAGCTGAGCTGGGAACAGCTGTTCGACGAAGTCGACGAAGCCAAGGCGCTGGGTCACAACGTCAAACCGGTGATCATCGGTCCACTGACTTACCTGTGGCTGGGCAAAGCCAAGGGCAACGACTTCGACAAACTCGACCTACTGGAACGCCTACTGCCGATCTACGGCGAAATCCTCGGTCGCCTCGCCGCCCAAGGCGTGGAGTGGGTGCAGATCGACGAACCGATCCTGACCCTCGACCTGCCACAGGCCTGGAAAAACGCTTTCGAGCGCGCTTACCACATTCTTCAATACTCGCCGCTGAAAAAACTGGTGGCGACCTACTTCAGCGGCCTGGAGGACAACCTCGGCCTGGCGGTCAACCTGCCGGTACAAGGCCTGCACATCGACGCCGTGCGTGCGCCGGATCAACTCGGCCAGGTGCTGGACCGTCTGCCGACCTACAAGATTCTCTCGGTGGGCCTGGTCAATGGTCGCAACGTCTGGCGCTGCGAACTGGAGCAAGTGCTCGCTCAACTGCAGCCGGCCCAGGAACGCTTTGGCGACAACCTGTGGGTCAGCAGTTCCTGCTCGTTGCTGCACAGCCCGGTGGACCTGGATCGCGAAGACAAACTCGACCCGGAACTGAAAAGCTGGCTGGCGTTTGCCGTGCAGAAGTGCGGCGAAATCGCCGTGCTGCGCGATGCCCTGAACGACCCGCAATCACCCAAGGTGCAAGCCGCCCTCGCCGAGAGCCGTGCGATTCAGGCCTGTCGCGCCGAGTCGCCGCGTATCCACAAAGCCGAAGTGCAGGCACGGATAAACGCCATCAGCGACAAGGACAGCCAACGTCACTCGCCGTTTGCCAAACGCATCGAGCAGCAGCGTGCGCGATTGAAACTGCCGGCATTCCCGACCACCACCATCGGCTCGTTCCCGCAGACCGGTTCGATCCGTCTGGCACGCCAGGCCTTCAAGCAAGGCAAGCTGTCGGCCAACGACTACACCGACGCCATGCACAGCGAAATCCGTCACGCCGTGCAAGTCCAGGAACGCCTGGGCCTGGACGTGTTGGTACACGGTGAAGCCGAACGCAACGACATGGTCGAGTACTTCGCCGAGCAACTGGACGGCTACCTGTTCACCCGTTTCGGCTGGGTGCAGAGCTACGGTTCGCGCTGCGTGAAGCCGGCGATCATCTACGGCGACCTGAGCCGTCCGAACGCCATGACCGTCGACTGGATCACCTATGCCCAGAGCCTGACCGACAAGGTCATGAAAGGCATGCTCACCGGACCCGTGACCATGCTGATGTGGTCGTTCCCGCGTGAAGACGTCTCGCGCAAAATCCAGGCGCAGCAGTTGGCCCTGGCCCTGCGTGACGAAGTGGTGGACCTGGAAAGCGCCGGCATCAAGATCGTGCAGATCGACGAAGCCGCCTTCCGTGAAGGCTTGCCGCTGCGTCGGGCGCAATGGCAGGAATACCTCGACTGGGCGGTGGAAGCTTTCCGCTTGAGCGCCTGCGGTGTGCGTGATGAAACCCAGATCCACACCCACATGTGCTACAGCGAATTCAACGATGTGATCCAGTCCATCGCGGCGATGGACGCCGATGTGATCACCATCGAAACCTCGCGTTCGGACATGGAATTACTCGAGGCTTTCGAAGCGTTCGACTACCCGAACGACATCGGCCCGGGCGTCTACGACATTCACTCGCCACGGGTGCCGGACACGGCCGAAATGGTCAAGTTGATGAGCAAAGCCGTGAAGCGTATTCCAGCCGAGCGGTTGTGGGTCAATCCGGATTGCGGGTTGAAGACTCGGGCGTGGCCTGAGACTGAGGCGGCGTTGGTCAACATGGTGGCGGCGGCGCGGCAATTGAGAAGCCAATTGGCATAAGGTAGCCAAAACGGGAGCGGACAAACCGCTCCCGTTTTTCGTTCTAAACCTGCTCGAAATGTTTGAGTGCCGCTGACTTCTTGCCGATATCGGCATAGGGAAGCGCGGCGTTATCGGCGTGGGTCAGAAATCGGTGTTCCGGCAGTTTCAGATGGGCCTTCTCGAACACATCGAAGGCGGATGCTGCCGTGACATAGTGGAAATGGGCATACCACAGCACCTTGGGAGGCGTTGCAGTCAGATCCCATACTTCGTATTCCTGCAGGTAATCGATTCGACCGTCAGGACGTTTGCCCAGGTTTTTCATTGGGCTCGTTTTGCGTATCTCCACTGCGTTGTGGCGGACCAGGTCATCAAGCATTCCATCGGTAGGTTTTTTAGTACTCAACGACTGCCGTGTGCGCATTTCACGTCCGGTGGTGGTGAGTTCGGTGGCCTTGTCGCGCAGTTGCTGGATGATGGCGTTCTGCGGAGCAACCTCTTCGATGTTGAGCGCTCGGCGGGTCAGCTCGCTGGCCTCGCTGACCATCATGTGTTCCAGATCGACCGGGAGCATGTCTTGAGCCGCGTAGGATTGAACCTTGGCCTTGTAAGACTGCTGTGATTGCAGTCGGCTCTGAGCATCCCCGACCAAAGATCCAAGGTCCCTTTGCACAGGGCGAATTGTCTGTTCCGGCGGGTTCAGCAGGTGAAACTTGCCATTTGAACCTTGTTCCCAAACCTCCTCGAATCCGCCCTGGCCTGTCAGGGAGTATTGGTGCTTTTGGGTCGTCGGTTCCCAGCGCTCCACCCCAATCAGCAATTGATCGTCTTCGGTGGTGAACACTTTTTTGCTGCGTTGCCCGGCAGGGGGCGCGGGAGCCGGCTGACCGATGGCCTTGCGTGCCCGTTCGGCCATTTTCTCGATACCCTCCAACAGTGGCGCCACGGCGTCCAGATGGAAGTGCTGTGGGTAGCTGGTGGTCCAGGCGCTCATGTTGCGGCGAAACTCGCTGTAAAGATCGAGGCTCTCCTGCAATATCTGGTTGCGCTGGGCTCTGGTGGCGGTGACTTCCGGCAGGCTGTATTGAGTGAACAAGGCGCGATCGACTTTGGCCCGCAGATTCTCTGCCCGTCCTTGCAGATAGAACCAGGAGATATCTCGGGTGGTGTCAAAGCGTTTGACGATTTCCAGCAGGTGGCCGGTTCTCAAGTAGAGCAGATTGGCCTCGCTGAGCCGCCCGTTCAACATCATGACTTCGGAGGTCAGTTGCGCCTTGTGGGTGCTGATGGTTATGCGCTCGTACCACACGTTGAGGTCGCGCATCGCAGCATCGATTTGCTCCAGTTCGCGCAGAAAGTCCACACGCACCAATCGGGTTTCTCGCTGCAGACGAAAGCGCTCGCCAATCGCTGTGTCGGGAAGTTCGTCCAGGCGGTCGGTAAAGGCGTCGATCCTGTCGATCAACGGATCGGCTCGGTGATTGGAAAAGTACAGCCGACGTTTGTACCGATCGGCAATCAACACCGCGTCATGGCTTTGCGCGTCTCGCAGTACACGCCGTTTGTTGCCGTGGGTCAGGGGCAACAGGTCAACCAGTGTCTGGTAGTGTCTGCTGGCCAGTTCAATGTCGCCGATACACGCAGCTTCGGTAGCCGGCATCAGTGCCGGGCGGTGTTCTACGGCGCTGGCATTGTACTGTTCAATGGCGGCGTTGGTACGCGCAACCCGGGCATCGAGTTGCGGGGCAAAGTCGTCGGCTGCTTCGGTCAGTGCGTGCTGTCGGCGGAAAGCCTGATCGACCCACCATCGCGGCAGTCGCTCGCGAATGGCGGCCGGCCAGAGCGGATCAAGCGTGTTTGCCAGATGCCCGAGCGCGCCGCCGCCGCCGAGCCCGCCGCCCTCGAAGGTCACCCCGTAGACACCGAAGTAAGTATCCCAACGCCCTGCTTCATCAAGGCCGATGGGTTGTTTGTAGGTTTTGAGATGCGTGCCGGTCAGTCGCCAGTTTCGCGAGTCCGTGCTGCGTTCAACCTGGAAGATGCGTCCCTGGCGAACGATAAAGTCGCCGTCGGCGTGACGGTAGATATTGCGGTAGACCCCGTGAGTCGCCGGTTGCAGGCCGGCCAGGGAGATCGGCTTTCCGTAATCGTAGCCTGCAAAGCGATTGAAACTATGCCGCGCTTGACGCCTTGAGCTCCCTTGCAATGCACCCGCGCTTTTGCCCAATGCTCCGAGCTGACGAATACGCGTTAGCGAGCGAACGCCTTTGACAGACCCGGAGCCGACGGAGGCGCCCGGAAGTATGTCCATGGCCGCATCGATCAATGACAGCAACACCGACTCAATTTCCGCCAGGCCATCACCGACCTCACCGCGCAACAGGGCTGCAACAGCTCGGTTGGCACTGGTCCAGGCATCGTAGAGGGCGATGGCCGAGCCGACAAAGGGCACCACGCCCAACGCCATCTTCATGTAATTGAACGCCCTCGGACCACTGAGCGCGTAGCGCTCCAGATACAAGGCATCGTTGGAACGGGAGGTTCCGCGATGCGCTTCGATCAGGCGCCCCATATGGGCATTGAGCAGATGGGCCGCCAGTGATGTTGTTTTCGGCCAAGACACCCCGACGCCGATCATGGCGTCGAAATGTTTAAGCACGGCCTGATTGATCCGGCTGATATGCGCCGGCACGCTACCCTGCAAGGCGCGTCCCGCCAGGTAACTGACCATTGCGCTGCGCAGGCATAGATTGAACAGGGCCTGGCGAGCTTTCTCCAGGCTGTCGTATCGCCGCAGAAACTGGCCGTCAGGGCTGTCGGGCAGATACAGCAGGGTCATCCCGCTGACCTGTTCTTCAATGAAGCTCACTCCAGACAGGGTGACAGGCCCTTGATTCGGTGTGTCCCTGCCGCCAGCGCTCAAGTACGCCGGCAAGAGCGCAATGCGTTTGCCATCAACGTTCCAGGCCGTCTGAGTGTTGGCATCAATGGCGATGTTCAATACCTGCAACTCATCCTGGCCGATATGTTTCTGCAGATACGCGCACTTGCCCTGTAACTTGAGCATCAAGCGCCAAGGCTCGATCAGGCTTTCTCGTTGATGATCATTGACGAAGGCGGTGTTGTCGATCGAGCCCATGAATGCACGGCGGATCAGATTTTCGTAGGCCTGGGGCAGATCGAGTTCGGGTAGTACCTTGCGCAGGTAAGGCAGGGTGATACCGGTCGTTAGGGTCTGGCGTTCTGTTTCATCATCGGCGGTAACCTTGACCCGCATGAAACCCAGTCGCAGCAACAGGGGCTCCAGACTCATCGACGGCGTGTTGTCGATGTTGAGCTGGGCCAGTTCTTCGAGTGGCATGGTGCTGCGTGTCTTGCTGGGTACCGTCACGAGTTTCTGCGGGGTTCCCGGGGCTGCGCCATCCACCAGATGTTTTTGCAGAGTGACCGAGTCGGGCAGATCAAGGTGTACGTGAAAATGCCCAAGGAGCGAGAAGTCTTTTCGCAGGCGGGCATGCAAATGTTGACGGGTGAATTCGTCACGGCGCGCCAGGGCGATCTCCAGCTGTTCGTGGCTACGGCGCATCGCCAGGATGTAAGCCTCAATCAAAGTCTTGAGTTCAACGCGGTCGAACGCCGATAAGGTGGCCAGCCACTCGGGCAGCAGGGAGAAGAGGGCAGCGCTGCGGCTTTGTTCCAACAGGTGCGAAAAGGCAAGACTTCTAGCGGCCGGCACCGGGACTTGTAAGGTGGCCAACGTTTGTTTGCGTAGCTTTTCCAGTTCCCCTGCACGCTGTAGAACCTGGGCGGCATCGGGATATTGCTGGCGTACTTGCGCTGCCTTTTCTTCGAAATGGGTGGTTTGTTTATTGAGGCTGTATTGCAGCGGGTCGGTACGGATGTTTTTCAGCTGCAAGGCCAGAACCTTATCCTGGTCCTGAATCTTGAACATGTGCCGCTCCAGCTCTGTGCGGTTGGCGAACCGTTGCAAGCCGCCGCCGGTACCGGGCCAGTACAGCAAAAGGCTGTGTGGCGATGCGGCGTCGAGCGGCGCTCGGGTGATGACGAAGGGTCCGTTGAGCTCCTGGGTCAAGACGCCGACATTCGGTTCGGTCAGCGTCAGTGTCAGGCTGGCCGCGGTGATGGTGGCATCGCGATCGGCAGCGAGCGGCGTGTCTAACACCGCTTTGAGCAGGCTTGATTCATCGCTGTTGACCTGTTTAAGGGCCAGTTGAAGCTGGGCCTCGGCACTAAGGCCATCCTTGTGCGCCTGATAAAGCGCGCTGAACTCGCGGTTGAGGGTCACAAAGTCGAAAGTGCGCGACCTGTAAAGCAGTGCGGAGGCAGCTGTGTCGGCGGCTTGCTCTGCCGTCTCGAGCGCCTTCAGTGCCTCTTTGAATTTCTGTTGGCGGTCGCTTTCGAGCACATCTCCCAATAGCGTTTCGAGCGCATCGCGTTGCTTGTTCAGCGAGGCTTGCCGCTGGGGCCAGGGAATATCGGCAAACAGATTGTCGAATAACGGTTGCTCTTCATCATCAATGCCGTTGTCTGACGGCGGTTCCCCAAGGTCTGGTGGTGAGGCGAAAACGACGGCGTTTGCGTGCTGCGGGTGTAAAAGCAGTTCAGTAATGCCTGCCGTTAGCGGCTGGGAGTTCGCTGTGTATTCGAAGCGCAAGTCATCGTCGGGCAGGCCCGGCGGGATGAGAGCTTGTCGAGACAGCCAGTCCTCCATGTCGCTGCGCTGATTGAATATCTGGATGGGAACAGGCCGGCAGGGCAGATACAGCAACTGCGCGACGGGCGCCCGATTCCCCACGCTGATGACCCAGGCGGCGGGGAGTTTCAGTGTGCCGCTGTCACTCAGGATCAGGGTCAGCTGCTCGGTATGGATGGGTTGATTGTCCAGGCTCAACCCTTCGACGGGAGGGTCGATGATCAACAGCAGCGGCTTCAACTGTTCGGCGCTCAGTGTTCTGCGAGCAAACGCCACTTGAGCGGTTGCCTCGAAATGGTTGCGGTACAACTGACCCGCCCGCTCGCGCCGCGACACCGGCGTGCCGGGGGCTCGAGCGTCCCAGTAGGCATTCCAGCGTTGGTTGAGCGTTGGTTCGGTTCGCTGGATTCGCAACGGGGCGGCGGCGAACAACGCTTGCAAACCCTGGCTGCTGTCGCGCCAGCGCGCCGAGGCGCTCAGCAACAGGCTTTCATCGGGGTTGTTCATCAGGGGCGGATGGGCCGGTATCACGACCGGCGGGGAGGCAGGGAGTACAGGAAAAGGTCTATCGGTCATGGCTAACTGGCTCTGTGTCCTGGAGCGGTGAATCCACTCCTTGCAAAGCAGCTATTAAAAAAGAACGGCCAGCGATCCAGGCACTACATAGTTATCGCGTCGATCACTGAGCGATACATCATCAAGATGGCAGCTAGGCGGGTAAACCCGCCTCCTGGTGACAGGTGGCGGGGTTTGACGCTTACTGCTGGCGGGTCTCAAAGGTGAACGATCTGGAAGTTCTCTCCTTCCCAGTCGTTACCGTTACCGGTGGCCAAATGACTGTAAATTTGCACCGTCATTGTTGAAGACGTGGCATAAAAGTTACCCCAGACCGATGTCCAGCTATGGCTAGTGATACTAATCGGGGAGGTTATCGCGACTCCATCCACCATCAGCGACAGGATCGGATAGGCATAACGACCGTCGAAACGAGCCAGGTACGTTGCGAAGCGATAGAGACCGTTCACTTCAAGATTGGTGAACGTTTTGTGCATGATGACCCCGGCAGATCGGTGGGAATACGTGTAGTTGTTGAGTCGCCAGTTACCCTGTTCGAAGCGCAGGGTCAGATCATGAGGGTCCCCCGCCGGCCCTTTGACCCAGCCGTTCCAGTGGTCGAACGTGGTGAGATCATTGACGAGCCATTGCAGCAAATTGAAGCTCCATGGCGCGGAGTCTTGTCCACCATAAACCGGTCTGGCAGTAATACTGTGTGTGCCGACGTTGAGCCCTGCCAGCGTTGTGTTCCAGGTTCCATTGGCGGCAACGTCAACGGTGCGTATCACCAGGGCATTGACGAGTATCTGAACCTGCTGATCGGCCGTGGCGCTGCCGCTCACTATGGCGGTTCTACTATAGGTGCCGGCACCGCGCCCGATCGGGCGACCTCTGATGTCCACGACGGACAAGATGACGGGCGTCAGTGCTTCTACGACACGGACGGTCCAGGTGGGAGAAACCAATCCGGTTCCGTAAAGCGCTTTGGCGGTGAAATGATGGATGGCCAGACCCAGGCCGCTGACAACCAGCTTCCAGATACCGCTGGCGTCGACACGCACCGGACCTTTCGAAACATTGCCCTGCCAGATTTCTACCTGCTGATTTTCGTTGGCGCTGCCGGTCAACGTCAGCGTTTTGGCAATAGTGCTTTGATTGTGGGCGATCTCAACGCCTTCAGGGGTGATGACTGAAGTGATCAGCGGCATCTGAGCCACCAGAACAGAGAACTCCCGGGCATCGGATCTGGGATTGTTTCCGTAATCACCTTCCAGGGCCACGGTGTGCAACCCCGCGCTGAGGGTTTCCAGAACATAGGTGCAGATGCCCTCGTTGTTGGCCTTGGCCGGCCCTTGCAATCGGCCCTGGTGATAAACATTGACGGACCGATTGGGTCTGGCGCTTGCGGTCAGCGTCACGGTTTCGTCGAACGTTTCGTTCAGGAACTCGCCCTTGCTGTCGTCCAGTCTTTCTATTTTTGGAATGATCTCGCCAATTCGGAACACCAGTGCTTGGGATGCTCTTGGCCATCCGTCCGGACTTTCCACCCAATAAAATAAATGTGCATAACGGTCGAGTTGACTTTTAAACAGTTCCTCTTCCAACAAAAACAGGAAGTCTCTGTTTATGTTGGCAGGGACGATATCCAGTGTTTCTTCGTAAATCAGGTCGCCCTCACCATTTTCCCAGCGGAAGAATAAAGTTTCGCGAAGTTTCAGATCTTTCAATGCCTGGATATAACCATCGATGAACCCCGTGATTTTTTCTATCAATAGGATGCCATCTTCCAACACCGGTCCATAGCTTGGGTGGAAGCCGGGCGGCGGGTAATATGCCTGGACTTCACCGATATACAATCGCTCGTTGTATGAGTGGCGCTCCGTAACGCCATCCGGTTCAGTCACCTTGTACCTGACTTCCAGCTTGGCCGTGTTGAAACGATTGATATGCTCCGGTCCATTGATGTTGAACGGTACGGGGCGATTGACCAGGCCTTTGGTAATCTGCCGATAGGTTTCGTAGAGATGGGTCCTGCCGTTGAACTGCGTGACAAACCAGTAGATCGTTACTATTTGATTGGGGCGCATATCCAGATAAGGCTTCACTTCTACGACTGCCCTTGGAAGTGTGTGCGACACGTGCCCACGCCTGGCTTCGATGACCAAGGGTTTTGCCAGTAAAATGGCCTTGGCAACCAATATGAACAAATACTGATTGGACGGTATCAATGTCTGGTCCGGTTTCTTCAGTTCATATCTGACCTTTACCGGGCCGGGTGGAATGTCCAGCAAGGTTTCGAAGGGGACTTCAAATTCCATGATGGAAAACACATCGAAGGGCTGCTCCTTTACGAACAGCACCCGGTCACCTTCCAGGGTCGGCACACTCAGGGTAACAATGACAGCGTCATTGCGATTGAACGGCGGATCCAGTGCCACTACCTGGATGATCCCGGGTTTGGAATCGAGTTTGTCCAGAAACAACCTGTCCTGGCTGTCCACCCCCTTTACCGTCGGCGCGCGTAGACGGGTTTCACCTGCTTTGACAGGGAATTCTTTGAATTCCGAAAAGTCGCTGGAATCATTTTGCAGCACGTCTTGTATCCAGTACCTGATTTTTACCAGATAGGTATCTCCCGCCTCGCGGATCTTTTCACCTGGCACCAGAATCTCAATGAATTCTCCGGGTTGCACTACCGTCTGGACGGTATGGCGCACGATGGCCGTCCCCCATAAAAGCTGAATCACGTCGCCTTCGGTCATGAACAAGTAATAGGGAACAAAGACCGGAACACCTGATTTGATCCAGGCTTGCGTAACCGCCCCTTCTTTTTCCAGTTGTTCTGGAAGTTTGGGTGCCAACAAGGCTTGATGGCCGGGCTTGTCGAGGTCTGGATCCTTGCCGCCCGGAAGATCGATTTTGATCCGTGCCGTCAGGATTAATGACTCTTCGGACGCGTTATCGCTTTTGCGTTTTACAAAATACTTGATCTGTATATTGTCATTCGACGAAAACTGAAGTGCTTGTTTGAAGTAATTAGCTGGAATGTAAGTCTCTACATCGTCGTCGTCACTGAGACCCTCAGGGACTTCAAGCGTTTGCACTTCATCGATACCTGTGAAATGTATGCTGATGACATCCCCGGCCGTCCGGTTTGGATAATAGAGAATTTTCGTCAGTGCCCCCTTGGGGTCGTCGTAAACCGTCTTGTAGTTGATGCCAATGTCGGCTGAGTTATTAGAAGGGACTGAAAAGGGGAACCTTATCGCCCATAGCGACAGGACGCCCAGTACACCCCCGGAGTTTGATCGAGAAGGGCGCGCATCCATCTGGCCATCGAATGTCAGCGGGTCGTCGTAGTCCCAATGATCAAAAGACGAGTCGATCAGGAATGTCGTATTTGCAGTGCTGGTGGTCATGAGGAGCCTCCGGGTGTTTGGGTCATCGTTGCCACCGATGTCATGGGGCAAACGGGCTTTTGATTGAATTCTTCAGCGCCGGAAATTACTACTGTCAGAACTGACAGGTAGCGGGTGTTTTCCGACTAGCGGTTGGTGCTACGAGAGGCATGACCGTTCAGCACTCTTCATCAAACTGTCACGTAACTGTGGCAGCGCGCTTGAACAAACTTCATCAGACTCGCGCTCTACTGGAGTTCTGCGTTTCGGTGTTTTTCATGCGTGCACTATTTTTTTCCACAGCGGTTTTCCTGGCCGCGCTGTTGTTCGGCCTGCCGTCCTTGGCGGCGTCTCGTTGCGATATCAATGTTCCGACCGAACGGGTCGATCTGGCACAGGTGAGCCTGGCGTACCAGAGCATCGGCCGTGCGTCGGACCCTGCGTTGCTGCTGGTGATGGGCCTTGGCGGGCAGTTGATTCACTGGCCGGACGAGGTGGTGGTCGCGCTGTGTCAGCAAGGCTTTCGGGTGATTCGCTATGACAATCGCGATGTCGGGCTCTCGACCTGGCGGCAAGCGCCCGTCGATGCCAACCTGACCTTTGAAGTGCTGCGCTACAAACTCGGTTTGCCGGTGTCGGCGCCGTACACCCTGACCGATATGGCAGACGATGCGTTTGGATTGATGGATGCGTTGCATGTCGAGCAATTCCACGTGTTGGGCGCGAGCATGGGCGGGATGATTGCCCAGCACATGGCAGCGATGGCGCCGCAACGGGTCGAGAGCCTGACCCTGATCATGACCAGTTCCGGGGCCGAAGGCTTGCCGGCGCCGAGTGCGGCGTTGGTGCAATTGTTGTCGCGCCGTGGGGCGCCCAATCGCGAAGTGGCGCTGGAACAACAGGCCGACCTGCTGGCGGCGCTGGGCAGCCCGACGGTGAGCGATGATCGGCAGGCATTGCTGCATCAGGCGGCGCAATCCTATGACCGTGCGTTCAACCCGGAGGGCGTGAAGCGCCAGATCATGGCAATCCTCGCCGAGCGCAGTCGTGTGGCATTGCTCAATCAACTGCGCGTTCCGACGCTGGTGGTTCATGGCACTGCTGATCCGCTGTTGCCGGTGATGCACGGTGTACACCTGGCGGCGCATATCCGCGGCAGCCAGTTGAAGCTGATTCCGGGATTGGCCCATCGTTTCCAGGAGGCGTTCAAGGCGCCGTTGCTGGCGGCGGTGTTGCCGTATTTACAGGCCCATCGCGAAGACACCTCGCATTGGGCGCAGATTGATCCGGTGGCAACCCCCAATCTCCTATAACCCCCAAATCCAACTGTGGGAGCGGGCTTGCTCGCGAAGGCGGTGTATCAGTCAAGCAGATGGTGACTGACACGACGCCTTCG
>NZ_JAGYGJ010000072.1:0-23200 GCF_019947405.1 Pseudomonas sp. GL-B-26
CCCCTAAAATACCCGCCATTCCCCGATCCGCACCGCCCGAGGCCGTTTTTCCCATGTCTGTCACCGCCACTCCCGCCAGCCTCGCGCCGGATCACCACGCCCAGTTCATCGACCTGCTGCAATCCAGTCTTGACCAGAACGCCTTCATCAAACTGGTGTTGGCCAAGTACGTCGGTACTGAAGTGGACTTGCAGCGGCTGATTATCAAGCAGCTGACAGTCAAGGATCAGCCCTGCCTGTCCTTCGTCTACCGCTACAAGACGCGCGACATCACCAAGAATTTGCCGATCACCGAGGGCGTAGCGACCATCGCCGCACTCTTGCCGGCATCGTTCAAAAATGCGCATTTGCTGTCGCTGACGGATGAAGCTCAGCTGGAATACAGCAAAAAGGGCAAGTCTTCGCTGTTCAAAAGCAAACCTCAGCAATTGCGTGAAGTGCCATCCGCTGAGCACAACCGCGAGAAGAACCGCTTCCTCGACCTGAGCCGGCCGTTCCTCGCCGACCTCGGCGTGACCAACAAGCAACACGAGTTGATCCCGGCGATGTCGCGCAAGTGGAAGCAGATCAACAAGTTCATCGAGGTCTTCAGCCATGCACTGACCACCTCACCGCTGGCGCTGGACAAGCCGGTTCAGGTGGCGGATTTCGGTTCGGGCAAGGGTTACCTGACGTTCGCGATCCACGACTACCTGCGCAACACCTTGAAGGCCGAAGGCGTGGTGACTGGCGTCGAGTTGCGTGAAGAGATGGTGGATTTGTGCAACGCCGCAGCCGCAAAGCTCGAGCATCCGGGGCTGGTGTTCAAGTGCGGTGATGTGCGCAGCGTGGCGCCGAGCGAGCTGGACGTGATGATCGCGCTGCATGCCTGCGACATCGCCACCGACTATGCGATTCACACCGGCATTCGTTCCGGCGCCTCGATCATCATGTGCTCTCCGTGCTGCCACAAGCAGATCCGCCTGCAAATCCAGAGCCCGGCGCTGCTCAAGCCGATGCTGCAATACGGTCTGCATTTGGGCCAGCAAGCGGAAATGGTCACCGACAGTTTGCGTGCGTTGTTCCTGGAAGCCTGTGGTTATGAGACCAAGGTCTTTGAGTTCATCTCACTGGACCACACCAACAAGAACAAGATGATCCTGGCGGTCAAACGAGCCGAGCCGATTGATCCGGCCCAGCTGTTGGTGAAGATTCAGGAGCTGAAGGATTTCTACCACATCAGCGAACATTGCCTCGAAACGCTGCTGCGGGCCGATGGGTTGCTGGTTGCTAAGGCTTGACCTGAATCCCTACCGGTAACGTGCCCGGTTGCGCCGGGCGTACGGCCGTCTTGCGTCCCAACATCACGGTCACGATCACCCCGGCGGCAAACAGCCAGG
Source organism: Pseudomonas sp. GL-B-26 (assembly GCF_019947405.1). Taxonomy (NCBI): domain Bacteria; kingdom Pseudomonadati; phylum Pseudomonadota; class Gammaproteobacteria; order Pseudomonadales; family Pseudomonadaceae; genus Pseudomonas; species Pseudomonas sp. GL-B-26. The sequence goes on from NZ_JAGYGJ010000072.1 coordinate 1,380, forward strand.
TGATCGGCTCGATGTGTTCGCCGAAGAACAGCGCCGAAAAGGCGATGGTGAAGAAGATCTGCAACAGCTGGATCTGACTGACCCGGGCAATGCCGCCCATCGCCAGCCCGGCGTACCAGGCGAAGAAGCCGATGAACTGCGAAAACAGCGAGACGTAACCGAAGGCCCACCAGGTCTTGGCCGAAATCTCGCCCTGATGTTGCAGCGCCAGGTACACCACCGGCCCGGTCAGCAACGGCGTCGATAACACCAGTGCCCAGCAGATCACCTGCCAACCGCCCATCTCCTTGGCCAATCGGCCGCCCTCGGCGTACCCCAAACCGCCCACGGCAATCGCGCCGAGCATCAGCAAATCACCGGCCTGAATGCTGCCGGCCCCGCTGATCAGCGCATAACCCAGCACCAGCGCGCTGCCCAGCGCGGCGCAGGCCCAGAAGGCTTTCGACGGTCGTTCGTGGGACAACCACGCGGCGTACAGCGCTACGCACAACGGCTGTAAGCCGTTGACCAGCGCACCGTGAGACGCGGGCAAGGTTTGCATGGCCCAGGCCGACAACACCGGGAAGCCGAGGATCACCCCGGCGATCACCAGGGTCAGGCCTTTGACTTGTTTCCAGGTCGGCCACTTTTCACGGCGCCACAGCAACAACATCGCCGCCGGAACCGCCGCGAACAGCGCACGGCCCAGGCCGTTGAGCAGCGGATGGAGTTCCTGCACGACGATCCGTGTGAAGGGCAGGGTGAGGCTGAAGATCACAACGCCGAGCAGGCCGAGGGCCATGCCGGTGTTTTCGCGCGAGGACATGATGGCAACCAGAATACAGGGTGACGGGAAGACCTTCATCTAGCCATAAACCGGGGTCGTTGCTCTGTTACAGCTAGGTGCAGAGTTATCCGTACAGTTTGAGGGCCTCTTCGCGAGCAAGCCCGCTCCCACAGGGGAACGCATTCCAATGTGGGAGCGGGCTTGCTCGCGAAGAACGATGACGCGGTAGTAGCTGGTTATTACCCGACCCCGCAGATAAGGACTACTTTGAATACTCCTGCAGACCCACGTATTTCCCAGAGGAGTCATCCCCATGGCGGCTAAAAAAATTCTGATGCTGGTCGGCGATTACGTCGAAGACTACGAAGTGATGGTGCCGTTTCAGGCGCTGCTGATGGTCGGCCACACGGTGCACGCCGTTTGCCCGGACAAAACCGCCGGTCAGACCGTACGCACGGCGATCCATGACTTCGAAGGCGACCAGACCTACAGCGAAAAACCCGGTCACCTGTTTGCCCTGAACTTCGACTTCGCCAAGGTCAAGTCCGAAGACTACGACGCCCTGCTGGTGCCAGGTGGTCGTGCGCCGGAGTACCTGCGCCTGAACGAAAAAGTCCTGGAACTGGTGCGCGCGTTCGACAAGGCCGGCAAACCGATCGCTGCTGTGTGTCACGGTGCTCAACTGCTGGCGGCCGCGGGAATTCTCGAAGGTCGCGAGTGCAGCGCTTATCCGGCCTGTGCCCCGGAAGTGCGCCTGGCGGGCGGTACGTTCATCGATATCCCGGTGACGGAAGGTCACGTACAAGGCAATCTGGCCACTGCGCCAGCCTGGCCGGCGCACCCGAGCTGGCTCGCCGGTTTCCTCGGGTTGCTGGGCACCAAAATCACGCTGTAACGAGGGACCTTTGCATGTGCGAGCTCTACGTCAAAGCCGATCCGATTCTCTACGAATCGCGCTCCCGCTCGCTGCGCATCTGCGGGGTGGTCACCACCCTTCGGCTGGAAAATCAGTTCTGGGACATCCTCAGCGAAATCGCCGAGGCCGACGGCATGACCACCAATCAGTTGATCGCCAAGCTGTATGAAGAGGTGATGGACTACCGCGGCGAGGTGGTGAATTTCGCCTCGTTTTTGCGGGTCAGTTGTATGCGGTATCTGAGTCAGCGACGGGTGCAGGCGCCGGAGTTATCGGTGGTGCGCGCGGTGGTGAAGTAGGGCAGGTTGGTCTTTACTCTGAAGCGCCAAACCTCTCAATTGCCAAGGAGAAAGAGCATGTCTGGATGGTATGAAGTGAGCAAAAGCAGCAATGGTCAGTTCAAATTTGTACTGAAGGCCGCTAACGCGGAAACCATTCTGACCAGCGAGCTGTACACCACCCGCGCGGCCGCTGACAAAGGCATCGTGTCGGTTCAGAGCAACAGCCCGAAGGATGAACGCTACGAGAAGAAAACCACCAAGGATGGCCATCCTTACTTCAACCTCAAGGCTGGTAACCACGAGATCATCGGTAGCAGCGAGGCTTACACCTCCGCTGCCGCGCTGGAGAAAGGCATCTCCAGCGTAAAAGCCAACGGGCCGACCACGGTGATCAAGGACAAGACCTTGCCGGTGCTCTAAACACACCGGCTACCTAGTGTGGGAGCGGGCTTGCTCGCGAAGGCGTGGTGTCAGTCACCTTCAATGTTGCCTGACACACTGCCTTCGCGAGCAAGCCCACTCCCATATTGGTTTTGTATCTGTTTTGAGATCAGCGCAATGCTTTCAACAGGTCTTGCAGCTGGCTGCAACCGGCCTCATCCAACGGAAACACCGGCAACCGCGGATCGCCCACTTCCAGCCCGGTGGCGCGCAAGCCGGCCTTGATCGTCGCCGGCAAGCCACCCTTCAGAATGAAATCCAGCAGCGGCAACTGGCGATAAAACACTTCGCGTGCCTTGCCCAGGTCGTTGGCCAATACCGCTTCATACAAATCAAGATTGAGCTGCGGGATCAGGTTCGGTGCCGCCGTGCACCAGCCTTTTGCGCCCGCCGCAAAGGCTTCCAGCGCCAATGGATTACAGCCGTTGTAGAACGGCACCTGACCTTCGCCGAGCCGTTGCAGTTGGTGCATGCGCTGGATGTCGCCGGTGCTTTCCTTGACCATCGTCACGTTGTCCACGGCATTGAAAATCCGCAGGATCAGGTCCACCGACATATCGGTGCCGCTGGTCGCCGGGTTGTTGTAGAGCATGATCGGTACGCCGATGTTCTCGCCGATGGCGCGGTAGTGGGCGAGGATTTCCGCTTCGCTGAGTTTCCAGTAGGACGTCGGCAGCACCATCACCACGTCGGCGCCGTGGTCTTCGGCGAAACGTGCGCGGCGCACCGCTTTGGCCGTGGTCAGGTCGGACACGCTGACGATGGTCGGCACACGTTTGGCCACGTGCTTGATGCTGAATTCGCTGACCTGATCCCACTCCGCGTCGCTCAGGTAAGCGCCTTCGCCGGTGCTGCCCAGCGGTGCGATGGAGTGGACGCCGCCATCGATCAGGCGATCGATGGAACGCCCGAGCGCGTCGAGATCAACGCCTTCGCCGTTGGCGGTGAACGGAGTGATGGTGTAGCCGATGATGCCGTGAATGGTTGGGGTCGACATGGCGACGCTCCTCTTGAAAATGAGTGGTTTCAGTTCAGGCAATCGGCGTGTTGACGCAGGTTCTGCCGAGCGTAGTAGTTGAAAGCGGCGGCGTGACGTTTCGGCCTGGCGATCCAGTCATGGGCTTCGCGGCCCAGCTCTGGCAGGATCGGCTTGATGGTCCCGGCGCTCATGGCCAGCAATTGCAGCTTGGCCGCTCGCTCAATCAGTTGCGCAATGACACAGGCTTCTTCGATGGTCGCACCGGTGGACAATTGGCCGTGGTGTGAAAGCAGAATCGCCCGTTTGTCGCCCAGGGCGGCGGCAATCAGTTCACCTTCCTCGTTGCCCACCGGCACGCCCGGCCAGCCTTCGAGAAACGCGCAATCGTCGTAAAGCGGGCAGAGGTCCATGTGGGAAATCTGCAGCGGCACTTCGAGCATCGATAGCGCGGCAACGTGGGTCGGGTGAGTGTGGATGATGCAGTTAATGTCTGGCCGCGCGCGGTACACCCAGCTGTGGAAACGGTTGGCCGGGTTGGGCATGCCGTGGCCTACAAGCACGTCCAGGTCTTCGTTGACCAGCAGCAGATTGCTGGCGGTGATTTCGTCGAAACCCAGGCCCAGTTGCTGAGTGTAGTAGGTGCCAGGTTGCGGGCCGCGGGCGGTAATCTGCCCGGCCAGGCCGGAGTCGTGGCCGTTCTCGAACAGAATCCGGCAGGTCAGGGCCAGCTTTTGCCGGTCGGTCCACGTATTATCCGCCAGAGTATTTTGCATCTGGGTCAGCGTTTGCTTGACCAGTTGCTCTTTGGGTAGTGCTAAGGTCTTGGCCATATCGGTGTCCTTTGGGTGGTTCAATGGACGTCGGATTTGCCGTTCACTCGTTGCTCGCAAGGTCATGGGTGAATGCAAATGACACAAGTGATGCTATATGACACATTGTGTCATTGGCAAGGAACAATCGTTGCTCCCTTGATGGATTAATCGCTCTACATGTCTATCCGTTTGAAATTACTGAGAAAAAAACTCGGCGTGACGCTGGAGGCCTTGGCCGAAAAGTCCGGCATGACCAAGAGCTATCTGTCGAAAGTCGAACGCGGGTTGAACACTCCGTCGATTGCTGCCGCGTTAAAACTGGCCAAGGCACTGAACGTGAAGGTCGAGGAGTTGTTCTCCGAAGACAACGTCAGCCTCGACAGTTACAGCCTGGTGCGCAGCGATGAACGCCAGTCTCTGGCGGCCAACGATGAAAGCCCGGGCTATGCGGTGCTGGCCCATCAGGTCAGCGAGCGCAGCCTGCTGCCGTTCATGATTTACCCGCCGACCGAGTTTGCCGACAAGACCTTCAAGGAACATTTGGGCGAGGAGTTTCTGTTCGTGCATGAGGGGCAGGTGGAAGTGGACTTCATGAACGAGCGGGTGCTGCTCAATCGTGGGGACGCGTTGCACTTCAATGCGCAGAAACCACACCGGATACGGTCAGTGGGCGAGGTTCAGGCGCAGTTGCTGGTGGTCGTACATAGCGCTGAAGAATGAGTCGATTGGTCTGACGCCTTCGCGAGCAAGCCCGCTCCCACATTAGACCGAGTTGTCCGGACAGACGCGGTCAAATGTGGGAGCGGGCTTGCTCGCGAAGGCGTCAGCCGCGTCGCCGCTAAACCTCGACCGGCACGGTCAGCTTGGGGTTGCCCAACGCATGCGTCTTCGAATCAAAAAACCGCAACTCACTCCCGGTTCCTTCAAACACCTTCGCGTAGTGCCGCTTCTGGTGCTGAATGAACGCCTTGCTGCGCGGATAAATCGAGATTGCCACCACCTGCGGTTTCGCCTGGCGCAAGGCGTGGATGATGTGGCTGTCCTGCTCCCCCAGGGCATGGCCAAACAGGCACAAGCCGTCGCCATGGCCAAGTAGCTGGTCGTAGCAGAACGACAGATAGTCCGAGCTGCGAATGGTTTTGAGCTTGTCCTGCGCCGGACCTTCATTGACGAACAGCGGCACGTCGTCGAGGGTCTTGATCGTGTTGTTGATCGCGAAACTGCCGAGCAGCGTGCCCTCGGTCGACAGCAGTTTGCGCGCCGTGCCGTCCTGATTCCGCACCAGGTGCAACCCGCCATGCAGGTAAAGCAGGCGGATTTTATCGGTCGCCGTGGCGCTCAGATCAAAGCTTGATTCTGCACCCTGAAACAGGTCGCTTATCGCATCAGGCTGGTGCTGAGTCGCCCAGTAGTTGAGCAAGTCGTAGTTGGTGGTGAACACGGTCCGGTAACGGCCCAGTTCCTGATTGATCGCCGCCAGCGTTGAAGGCACCACCAGCCGCCACGGGATGTGCACCGCGTGCACGGTGTTGATCAGCGCTTCCTTGATCGCGTAGTAACGATTACGTGGTGCGGCGGAACTCACGGCCAGGGCCTTGTTGACCCGGCTGGTGGTTTTCAGCGCGCTGAGCACCTGCTCGAAGCTGCGCGTCTGCAGGGCGTCGAACACGCTCAGCTCGGACTGGCTCAGGGGTTTTTCTTCTACGGTACGGGCGTTTTCGAACAGCGAGTCGTAGCCGAAGTCGTCCCACACGGCGCGACTGGCGCCGTTGCCCACCAGCAGGCCGCTGAACGAGGCGGTGGCGCGCAAGGCGTTCCAGTCTTCAAGTTGGGCATCAACATCCTGGAAATCGGTCATTGCGGTCAAAGTCTCAAAAGCAAAAGGTCTGATGGGCGGCGACTTTATCACGACCAAGACTTGAGCCAGATCAAGTTACTTCATGACCGATAGGTCGATTCTGTGGGACCCGCCAGATCGGCGCTGCCGACTCGGCCTCAGCCAGGAGACTCGCTTATGAGCAGCACGTTTTTCATCCCCGCCGTGAACATCATGGGCATCGGTTGCCTCGACGAAGCCATGGATGCCATTCGCAAGTACGGTTTTCGCAAGGCACTGATCGTCACCGACGCCGGGCTGGCCAAGGCGGGTGTCGCGAAGATGATTGCCGAGAAGCTGGCAATGCAGGACATCGATTCGGTGATTTTCGACGGCGCCAAGCCTAACCCGAGCATCGCCAACGTCGAGAGCGGTCTGGGTCTGCTCAAGGAAACCCGCTGTGATTTCGTGGTGTCCCTGGGCGGCGGTTCGCCCCATGATTGCGCCAAAGGCATCGCGTTATGCGCGACCAACGGCGGGCAGATTGGCGATTACGAAGGTGTCGATCAATCCACCCAACCACAACTGCCGCTGATCGCCATCAACACCACCGCCGGCACTGCCAGCGAGATGACCCGTTTCTGCATCATCACCGACGAATCCCGTCACGTGAAAATGGCCATTGTCGATCGCAACGTCACGCCGCTGCTGTCGGTCAACGACCCGGCGCTGATGGTCGCCATGCCCAAGGGCCTGACGGCTGCCACCGGCATGGACGCGTTGACCCACGCCATCGAAGCCTACGTTTCCACGGCGGCCAACCCGATCACCGATGCCTGCGCACTGAAGGCGATCACGTTGATCAGCAACAACCTGCGCCTGGCCGTCCGCAACGGCAGTGACATGGCCGCGCGGGAAAACATGGCCTACGCGCAGTTCCTCGCCGGCATGGCGTTCAATAACGCATCACTGGGTTATGTCCACGCCATGGCTCACCAGTTGGGCGGGTTTTACGACTTGCCTCATGGTGTGTGCAACGCGGTCCTGCTGCCTCACGTACAAAGCTTTAACGCGCTGGTTTGCGCCGATCGCCTCACCGATGTCGCCCTTGCGATGGGCGCCGATGTTCACGGTTTCACCCCGGAAGCGGGCGCCCAGGCGGCCATCGTGGCGATCCGCAGCCTGTCCAAGGACGTGGAAATTCCCGCCGGTTTGCGTGAGCTCGGCGCCAAGCTCAACGACATCCCGATCCTCGCCACCAATGCCTTGAAAGACGCGTGCGGCCTGACCAATCCTCGCGTGGCGGATCAGCGCCAGATCGAGGAGATTTTCCGCAGCGCGTTTTAGGAAGTCTTGCGGCCGGGCGCGAGCATTACGCAGAGCATCGCGCCCAACGCCAGCAAGGTACACAACAGTGACAACGGCCATGCTTGCGGGCTCGCGATCAAACTGGCGATCCCGCCGATAACGGCAGCCATCAGTTGATGAATGAAACCGCTCAACGCCATCGCATACGCACCGCCGACCGGCGAACCGTCATTGGCCAGGGACAGGCTGACCGGATAAGTCAAAGACTGGCCGAACACCGCAACGCAATAGGGCAACCAGAACAGCAGCGCCACTGAAGTGCCCGCCAGACTCCCCAGCAACATCACCGCGCTGCCGGCCAGCACCAGCCCTACACCTGCCGTTATCAACCCGCGTTGACCGGTGTGAAGTACAAAGCCATTGACCGCCAAAGCCCCCAGAAAATAGGCCGCGCTGATCGGCCAGCCCAACAACCCGTATTCCACGGCCGACCAGTTGAACGGGCCTTGCAGAATCAGCGGCGCTGCGGTGTTGAACGCGACAATCACCCCGTACCCAAGGCCGCCGGTGAGGGCCGGCAGCAGAAAGGCTCGATGACGCAAAATGCGCCAGTAACTCGGCCAGGCGGATGACGGGACATTCTCCTCGGCCAGCATCGGGAACCTGACCCGGGCCACGATCAGCCCCATCATCAGACTCACACCCCCCAACAGATAGAAAATCGATGGCCAGCCCAGCGCCACCTGGATGATCGACCCCAGGTATTGGCCGATCCCCAGCGCCACCACAAAGGAAATCGAAATCCAGGACAACGCCTTGGCCAGAAGATCACCGCGGAAACTGTCGCGGATCAGCACCCGGGCCATGACCGAAATGCCGCTGGCGCCAATGCCCTGAACCAGTCGAAACGCCAGGAACGATTCAAGCGTCTGGCTCAGGGGCAGGGCCAGATTGCCCAACCCGTAGATGCCCACCGCGGCAAGCAGCACCGGTTTTCGACCGATGCGCTGGCCCAGGCTGCCCCAGAACAACATCGGCAACGCCATGCCGATCAGATACACCGCCAGCCCCCAGGAAACCTGCGAGGCGTCGGCGGACAGATCCCGGGCCATGTCCGGCAGCGCCGGCAGGTAAATGCTCATGCCCAACTGGGCGAGGAAAACCGTGCAGCAGGTGACGAGGAGGGTGGTGCTGCTCTTCATTGAATCTTCCCTGATTTCAGTTCAACAGCCGATGTCCCGGCCTCGAGTGCGTAAAAGCTCGGTAATGAGTTCACAAAAGTGGCGGATCAGCGTCGGCTCCATGTCGGCGCGCAGGGTGATTCTGATGGCCGCCTTGCCTTGTGCGACCACCGGGAAAAACACGGCCGAGGTGAAGAAGCCGTGATTGGCCAGTTCCATGGCGATGCTGTTGGCCAGCGCTGCTTCGCCGCAGTTGACCAGTCGAATCGCCATGTTGCTGTTGTGTTGATCGGTGCGGATGAGGCTGTCGAACAGCCGGATATTAACCTGAAGTTTTTCCTGTAACACGGCAAATTCCGGCGTGCGATGAAGCTGGATGGATGCTCTGCCTGCGCCAATGGCTGCACTGTTCAGGCTTTGCGACCAATTGCTGGGGCCGCCGTAACGGGCAATGAGCCTCTTCTGCCGTTCATTGCCCAGCATTACCAGACCACCGCTGGCGCCAAACGACTTGGCCAGCGAGGCGACGATCAGGCAGTCATCCTCCAGGGCGTGCAACCTGGGGCGCACGAGGCCAACGCCGAATGTTCCGACGGCGGACAGCGCGTGGGAATCGTCCAGGTAGAGAAACAACCCATAGCGGTCCTTGAGATACAAAAGACTGTCCAGGTCTGCGATCCCGCCCATGCTGTAGGCGCCGTCGGCGACATACGCGACGGTGCGGTGTTGCTGGCACTGCTTCTCGAGAAAATCCATGTCGTTATGAGGGCAGGTCACGACCGTGGTTTCATCGGCGCAGGCGGCTTTGAGGTGATTCATCGAATAGTGCGCCAACCGGTCGAAGACCATCACGGGAGGGCGGTTTTCCGTGAACACGCCGCTGGCCAGCAACGGCAGGATTCCGGCACTCGCCGCACTGCACGACAAGGTGCTCAGGCAACTGGCGCCGAACAACTCGGACAGTTCGGTTTCGTACTGTTCCAGAATCGCCAGCTTGCAGCGGTTCTTTGAGTTGGCGACGCGAAGGGTGCCGGTTTCCCACAGGGTATTCATGGCGCCATCGAGAATGTCGGGATGGTGATCCAGGCCCAGGTAAGACGTCGTGCCGAAATGATGAAAGGCGCGCCCGTGCTGATCGAGCATCCGGTTGGCACTTTTGATTTCGACGTTGAGCCCCGAAATTTTCCCGGCTTCAGCGCTCTCCCAATCGTGATCGGCCAATGCGATGACTTTGCGGTAGTTGGTGTAGCGGTTTGCCGCCTGTGCTGTCTGGTCCATATGAAAATGACTTTCCTTGAGTGAAACGATCCATGGGTGTGTTGCAGTTCGTGTGTGTTTCCAGACTTTACAGAGCGCGGCGGAGGCTTTGAATCGGCTGTTTCCGGTACGGCTGAGTGTTACAAGAGATTTATGTGTAGGGCGATGCCTCGTGATGTTGTGGGCAATTTGCTTTGCCGAGTCGCGTAGAAACCGGGCTATCCTGCCGACTCAGTCGAACAGAAGTCATCGAGCCCTCCATGCTGCAAAAAAGCCTGATCCGCCGCCTCGACCTGATCACTCTCCAGCTGTTTGTCGCCGTTCATGAGGAGGGCACGCTGACCCGTGCCGCCGCGCGTGAAGCCATCGCCGTGTCGGCGGCCAGCAAGCGGCTGATGGAGTTGGAAGAAGCGCTGGGCATCAGTCTGTTCGTGCGCCAGGCCAAGGGCATGACCCTGACGCCGGCCGGTGAAACCTTGTTGCACCATGCCCGGCAGATGCTGTTCAACGTTGAGAAAATGGGGCTCGAACTGGGCGAGCACAGCCACGGTATTCGCGGCTATGTGCGGATGCTCGCCAACCTGTCGGCGATCATTCAGTTTCTGCCCGAAGACCTGCGGGACTTTTCCGAGCGTCATCCTCAGGTCAAGACCGACCTCGAAGAACGCCCCAGCAGCGGGGTGATTCAGGGTGTGCTGGATGGCGTGGCGGACCTTGGGATCTGCTCCAGTGACAGCGACGTCAAAGGTTTGCACAGCGTGCTTTATCGACAGGACAAACTGATGGTGTTGATGCTGCCCGATCATCCGCTGGCGAGTCGTTCCAGCCTGGCCTTCGCCGATACGCTGGACAGCGATTACGTCGGTCTGCATTCCGCCAGTTCGATCAATATGCGTACCCACGCGGCCGCGCGCCAGGCCGGCAAAGTGCTGCGGCTACGGATTCATGTACCGGGTTTCGACGCCATGTGCCGGATGGTCCAGGCCAACATGGGCATCGGCATCCTGCCGCAAAAGGCCTATGAACTGTTTGGCCAGGCGCTGGGCTTGCACGCGGTGCCGTTGACGGATGACTGGTCGGATCGCGCGTTGGTTCTGGTGGTGCGTGATGAAGCGGCGCTGTCGCCGGTGAGCCGGATGTTGTTCGAGCATTTGCGTGGGGTGGTCTGAGCGTTCGCGTTTCGCGAACGCTCGTTGCCAACTGAAGGTTGGATTCCTTCACCCGTGGTCCTCTAGCCTTGGCTCATATTCCAAGAACAACATGAGGTATCCCGCGATGACTGCCCCCTTGAGTGCAATCAAAGTGATCGAGATCGGCACGCTGATCGCCGCGCCGTTTGCCGCACGCATGCTCGCCGAGTTCGGCGCCGAAGTGATCAAGATCGAAGCCATGGGTCAGGGCGACCCGCTGCGCAAATGGCGCAAGCTGCACGAAGGCACGTCGCTGTGGTGGTACCTGCAATCGCGAAACAAGAAGTCCCTGGCGCTGAATCTGAAATCCCCCGAAGGCATTGAACTGGTCAAGCAACTGGCGACCAGCGCCGACGTGCTGATCGAAAACCTGCGTCCCGGCGCCCTGGAAAAACTCGGCTTGGGCTGGGACGTATTGCATGCCCTCAACCCCAATCTGACACTGGTGCGCATTTCCGGTTATGGCCAGACCGGCCCATACCGCGACCGCCCGGGGTTCGGTGCGATCGGCGAGGCCATGGGCGGAATCCGCTACACCACCGGCACCCCCGGTTCACCACCGGCTCGGGTGGGCGTCAGCCTCGGCGATTCATTGGCTTCGCTGCACGCGGTGATTGGTGCCTTGATGTCGCTGCTGCGGGTCAAGACCGGGCAGGGCGGTGGGCAAGTGGTCGATGTGTCGCTGGCTGAAAGTGTGTTCAACGTCATGGAAAGCCTGGTGCCGGAATACGACATGCTCGGCCATGTTCGTGAGCGTAGCGGCGGGGCCTTGCCGGGCATTGCACCGTCCAACACTTACCTCACGGCCGATGGCGCCTACGTGGTGATCGCCGGCAATAGTGACCCGATCTACAAGCGCTTGATGGACGTCATCGGCCGCCGTGATCTGGCCGATGCGCCGGAATTTGCCCATAACGACGGGCGTGCTGCCAAGAGCAACGTGCTCGATGCGGCGATCACTCACTGGACCAGCAGCCTGCCGATCGACGATGTGTTGTCGGCACTGGAAGCTGCCGAAGTCCCGGCCGGGCGCATCTATTCAGTCGCCGACATCGTCGCCGATCCGCACTATCAGGCGCGGGACATGCTGCTCAACGCCGACCTGCCCGGCGGCGCCACGGTGAAGATGCCCGGCATTGTGCCAAAAATGTCCGAGACGCCCGGAGGCGTGAACTGGTCCGGACCTGCACTGGGCCAGCACACCGACGGCATCCTCGCGAGTCTGGGCCTTACGGGGTCAGACATCGAACGGCTGAAAGCTGCAGGGGTGGTGCAATGATCACTGATTTTTCCGAGGCCCTGATTGTTCAGGAAGTCTCCCCCCGCGACGGCTTGCAGATCGAGCCGACCTGGGTCGAAACCGTCGACAAGATTGCGTTGATCGATCAGCTGTCGCTGGCCGGTTTCAGTCGCATCGAAGCAGGTTCGTTCGTTTCGCCCAAGGCGATTCCTGCGCTGCGCGACGGTGAGTTGGTGTTCAAGGGCATCGCCCGGCAACCGGGGGTGATTTACGTCGCATTGATCCCCAACCTGAAAGGCGCTCAACGGGCGCTGGCGACCGGTGCCGATGAGCTGAACCTGGTGATGTCCGCGAGTCAGACCCACAACCTGGCCAACATGCGCATGCGTTGCGAAACCTCATTGGCCGCGTTCGGCGAGATCGTGCAATTCGTTCGCGGGACGACGGTGCGACTCAACGCCAGCATCGCCACCACCTTCGGTTGCCCGTTTGAAGGCAGGATCGATGAGGATCGCGTGCTGCAAATCGTCGAGGCTTATCAGGAGCTCGGGATCCAGGGCATTACCCTGGCCGACACCACCGGCATGGCCAATCCGCGGCAGGTTGATCGTCTGGTGCAGCGGGTCTTGCAGCGAGTTTCGCCGGCTGATCTGACCCTGCATTTCCACAACACTCGCGGCCTTGGTTTGTGCAACGTGCTGGCCGCCTACGAGGCCGGTGCCCGACGCTTTGACGCGGCACTGGGCGGGCTCGGCGGTTGCCCGTTCGCGCCGGGCGCCTCGGGCAATATTTGCACCGAAGATTTGGTCAACCTGTGCGATGAAATCGGCATTCATACCGGCATCGATCTGCCGCTGTTGCTGCAATTGTCGCGAGGGTTACCCGCGCTGCTGGGCCACGAAGTGCCCGGTCAGCTGGCCAAGGCCGGACGCAATTGCGATCTGCATCCGACGCCGCAATCCATCACAACCTTGTAATCCCACACCAGACAACAAAAACAATCGGACACCCACGGGCAGTCCGCCTGGAGAACCATCATGAGCCTTAATGTACTGGAGGCGGGCGCGAGCCCGTCCGTTAGCCACGACGAAGAAAAAGCCCTGGTCAGCAAAGTCGCCTGGCGCCTGATGCCGTTGATCATGGTCTGCTACCTGTTCGCGTTTTTCGACCGCATCAACATCAGCTTCGCCAAGTTCCAGCTGCAGACCGACCTGAGCCTGAGCGACACCGCTTACGGCCTCGGCGCCGGGTTGTTCGTGGTCGGTTACGTGATCTTCGAAGTGCCGAGCAATATGATGTTGTACAAGGTCGGCGCCCGGCGCTGGATCGCCCGGATCATGATGTCCTGGGGCCTCGCCACTGCGGCCATGGTCTTCGTCAATAGCGAATGGCAGTTCTACGCCCTGCGCTTTGTGATTGGCGCGATGGAGGCGGGTTTTGCACCGGGTGTGCTGTATTACCTGACGCTGTGGTTCCCGCAGCACTATCGCGGGCGCATCACGTCGATGTTGTTTCTGTCGTCGGCGTTTGCCGGTCTGGTCGGCGCACCGTTCTCCGGGCTGGTGTTGCAACACCTCGACGGCTTTATGGATATGCGCGGCTGGCACTGGTTGTTTCTGCTGGGCGGCGTGCCTTGCATCGGCCTTGGCTTGCTGGTGCTGACATTGCTCAAGGACCGTATTGAAGACGCCCATTGGCTGACGCCGTCGGAGAAAACGCTGCTGGCCAGCCGCATCGCTCACCATGAACCGCACAAGAGCGGCGGCTCGTTGCTCGCCGCGCTGCGGATTCCGGGTTTCCTGACCCTCGGGCTGATCTACTTCCTGATTCAGGTGGCGTCCTACGGCTTGAACTTCTGGGCCCCGCAACTGATTCGCAGCGCTGGCACCGAAAGCCCGGTGATGATCGGTTTGCTAACCGCCATCCCTTACATCTGCGGCGCCATCAGCATGGTGGTGATCGGGCGGTTGTCCGACTCGACCGGCGAGCGACGCAAGTTTGTCGCAGGTCTGGTCGCGGTGGGCGCTGTAGGGTTCTTCTGTGCAGGGATTTTCGCTAACCACACGACCTTCCTGATTGTCGCGCTGGGCTTGCTCGGTGCCGGGATCATCGCGTCTATCCCGAGCTTCTGGACCCTGCCGCCGAAACTGCTGGCCGGTGCTGGCGCAGGGGCTGCGGGCGGAATCGCAGTGATCAACACCCTCGGCCAGTTCGGCGGCATCGTCAGCCCGGTGATGGTGGGGCGGATCAAAGACCTCACGGGCAGCACCACGCCGGCACTGTATGTCATCGGCGTTGCTGCGCTGATCGCCGTCGCGCTGCTGCTGTGGGGGTTGCCGCAGAAGCTGCGCACGCTCGACAAGTTTTAAAAGATCGCCGGCTACCCCAGCTCGTGCAGGGACCACGCATCCCTATAGGAGCTGGCGCAGCCTGCGATCTTTTGATCTTCAAGACGTCGCAATGATCGCCTTTGCCGGCGAAGTATCGAACTGAATCAACACCACTCCAGCCATCAACAAAATCGCCCCAACCATTCGCGGCAACGTCATCTGCCGCTCCACCAACCCAAACCACCCGAAGTGATCCAGCACCAGCGACGCCACCACCTGTCCCGCCAGCGCCAAAGCAATAAACCCCGAGGCCCCGAGTTTGGGCAGCAACATCAGCGCCAACGAAATAAAGCACACCCCAAACGCACCACCGGCCCACATCCACAGCGGCGCCTTGCTGATGAACGCCAGCGATGGCAACGGCAAACGCAGCGCCAACATAACCGGCAACAACACCACAATACTCACCAACAACGACGCGAGAGTCGCCCACAACGGATGGCCCAAACCGCGCCCGAGGTTGGCGTTGATCGCGCTTTGAAAAGGCACCACCGCCCCGGCTATCACGGCCAGCAGCAACAGCCCGGCCCAATGCAACGTACTCATGAAGATTCTCCAACAGGTTTTGCTGGACTCTAGAGTATTCGTCGCGCAGATTTAAATTCCAAATAGCTATCCAGAACATGCATCAGATGAATGATCTTCGGCGCATCGACCTCAATTTGCTGGTGATCCTCGACGCCTTGCTCAGTGAGCAACATGTGACCCGTGCCGCCGAGCGCCTGCACCTGAGTCAGCCGGCCGTCAGTCATGCGTTGGCGCGGTTGCGTGATCTGCTTGGCGATCCTTTGCTGGTGCGGGCGGGCGCCGGCCTCGTGCCAACCCCGCGAGCCCTGGAGTTGATGGCCCCTTTGGCCGAAGCCCTGGCTCAGGTGCAATCGCTGCTGGCACCGAATACCTTCGATCCGGCCATCGCCAAGCGCACGTTTCGACTGGCGATGTCCGACTACGGTGCCGCCATCGTCCTGCCGAGGTTGATCCGGACCTTGCGCCGGGAAGCGCCGGGCATCGATCTGCAAATCAGCCATGCCAGCCGCGAAGGCATGCTCGAGGGTGTGCTCAACGGTGACATCGACGTGGCGGCAGGCGTCTTTCCAGAGTTGCCGAACGAGTTGCGCAGCACCCCGCTGTTTGAAGAGCACTACGCCTGTCTGGCAGACCGCAACAGCCTGCCCGTCGATGGCGTGCTCGACCTGCCGACCTACCTCGCCCGCCCCCACGTCCTGCTGGAAATGCGCGGCAGCGGCACCCCGGAAATCGAACGGGCCCTGACAGCCCTGCGTGAACGCCGTCGCGTGGCGATCAGCCTGCCGCACTGGAGCGTCGCCCCGGAATTCATCAGCGGCACCGACCTGATCCTCACCGTCGCTTCCCGAGGGTTGCTCAATATCGATGAGCAGTCGTTGATCGTGGTCCCGCCGCCGTTTCACATTCCGTCGTTTACGTTTGTGTTGGTTTGGCACAAGCGGCGGGGTGGGGATCAGGCGTTGAACTGGTTGAATGGGCGGATTGGGGAAGGGATTAGGCAGGGATGACGTTCTATCCAGTGCCCTGATTTTGTAGTGTTTACCAACTGGCAGGCGGAAGACGTCTGGTATGGAAAACCCGTAGTACCTGCAGGCGTCCTTGGCGGACTCGATAGGGAATTAGATAAGGTCGGTCTGGCAAGACCCATTCTCGAGTGCCGGGCAGACGGCCTTCACGGCCGGTTGCCGGGAAGCGCGCAAGGTGATCGACGCTGGCAAGGATGGCTTGGACGAAGTCCGCTGCGGCTTTCGGATTCTCAATTGCTATACAAGCGGCTTCGTCATCGAGGTTCTTTAATGCAGTACGCAGCCACTCAACGCGCATTGGCTGTCCACTTGTCGGCGATTGCGTTCACTTCTTCCGGCGTTGCGAAGTCACCGGCATCGGCTTCTTTCAGCGCTTTCTGAATTTCTTCAATTTGCCAGGCTTCCCTCGCGAGATATTCACGCAGAGCATCCACTGCGAGAAATGACTTACTGCGACCCGTGGCCCTGGCAAGGTTGGCGAGCGTATCGGCTAGTTCGTCTGGCAAGCGCAAAGACATGACGGACATGACGGTCTCGATGTAGTGGTTTGTAATACAACATACTACAGCGTCATGCAGGGGGTTAGGCCACCCCCGTTCGTCTGCCGTAACAAATGATTGAACAGACCTGCCGAGCCGGGGATAGTGCGCGGCTGAAATCGTCTGGTTTTGAAGCACACAAGGAACAAGGGAATGACATTGAAGTCCGGGTTGATGGGATGTTCGGCGCTGTGTGGTTTGGTGATGACTACCAACACCAGACTGCTCGGCCCAATCCTCGCTTTCAGCGTTTTAACCATGACTGGCCACGCTCAAGCGGCCTGCGAAGAACTGCCCTTCGATGGACATTTGCTGGCTCGCTGCAAGGTATGGCCGGCTTTTAAAGACCAAGCCATTGCGTCGAAATCGACATTTACGCCGGTCTCCGAAGACGTAAACGATGGCGGGATGTTCGATCTGGAACTGTCGATCGTCAATTCCACCAACGACCAGACGCTGGCCACTTATCGCAAGAACGAAGCTTACAATTCCGACGCAGTCGGTTTTGAAGGTCTTGTCATTGATACGGCGCGCTACAAGCTGGCGTCGGATGTCCGGGCCTTTGGTCTGCGTTCGGGCTTTGGTCACCGATCGAGTTCTATGCCCTACTCCAAAACCGATCTTGCGTTGTACCTCAGGGAGGGTAATACCCTGCGTCCAGTGCTGGAGGGGCTGGTGGTTGCCAAGAACACGGGTGAGTGGATGGGCGACTGCACAGGTCAGGGGCAGGATATACGCAGAACCGTCGATATCGGCAAATCGACTCACAACGGATTTGCAGACTTGATCGTCACTTCAAGCACCACCGTGCTGAAAAACTTCAAATCAGGCGAGGAGTGCCTTTCTAAAACCAGCGATCTGAAAAAAACACAGATCACGCTGAGCTACGATGGCAAACACTACGTTGTGCCTGAAGAACTCAAAGGTTACTGAAAAAATGCTCACCGGCCTCAACCACCTGACCCTCGCCGTCACCGACCTGAACCGCAGCGTAGGGTTCTATCAAGATCTGCTGCAACTGCGCCTCGAAGCCTCTTGGGACACTGGCGCCTATCTTTCGCTGCCGGGTTTGTGGCTTTGTCTGTCTGCTGATCCGCTTCTTGGCTCGGAGCCTACCGTCGACTACACCCATTACGCCTTCACTGTCAGCGCATCGAATTTCCCGTTGTTCGTCGGACGCCTGCGATCCGCCAATGTCCAGGAATGGCGTGATAACCGGAGCGAAGGCGCGTCCTTCTATTTCTTCGACCCGGACGGGCACAAGCTCGAAGCCCATGTCGGCGACCTGGCATCCAGGCTGGCAGCCTGTCGTGAGCGGCCCTATGCGGGAATGAAGTTCTTCGACGATCTGTAAGTCGGGTTCCGGGAACCTGAGATAGACTTGCGTGCATTCACGCCGGCTCAACAGGACTTCCAATGACCCCATCGCTGCTAATGGCTGTTCTCGCCTCGGGCTTTATTTACGGCATCACGCCGGGGCCGGGTGTGTTGGCGGTGTTCGGCATCGGTGCGGCGCGAGGTCGGAGGGCCGGTGCGGGGTTTCTCTGCGGGCATTTGCTGGGGGATGTGGTCTGGTGCAGCACGGCGCTGATCGCGATTGTCGGTGCGCGGGAAATCGGCAGTACTGCGTTCGATGTGCTGGGCGTGCTCAGCGGGCTATACCTGTTTTGGCTCGGTCTGCGCGCGGTTCGCGCCCGTCGCAGCAGTGTCGAAGCACCACAAGGCCCGGCCCGGCAGCCGTTCTGGCACGGCATTCTGTTTGGCCTGACCAATCCGAAGGCTTACCCGGTGGCGGTAGCGACTTTTACGGCGCTGCTGTCCAGCCGTGCCGAATTGCTGCATTGGTCGATGCTGCCGTGGCTGATTGTCCTGAGCTTCGTCGGTGGCCTTATGGCCTACGCTATCCTCATTGGCATTGTCGGCGCGCGGCAGGTGCGCAGCTTGTACCAGCGCCATGAGCTGTTGATCACCCGATTGTGTGGGGTGATGTTTATCGGTTTCGCCATCAACGCCCTGGCGCATGCATTACCGGGGTTGGTGACGAACAAGGCGTGAGGCTGATCGCAGGGAGGCGTCAGTTTTATTGATGGGGCAGGGAGGGTTCTTTTTTGCTGCATTGTCCGGACACGCTCACCGCACTATGGCAACCAGAAATTCCGCGCCGTTGGCGAGCTTCATCGATCTCTTGCTGGACGCCGTTTGTGCGGTCGACAAACAGGGTCGCTTCGTATTTGTCAGCGCGGCCTGCGAGCGTATTTTCGGTTATACCCCCGAAGAGCTGATCGGCCAGCCGATGATCGATCTGGTGCACCCTGCCGATCGTCAGCGCACTCTCGATGCCGCGCGGGAGATCATGGGCGGCGACCCCAAGCTCAATTTCGAAAACCGCTACCTGCGCAAGGATGGCCGCGTGGCGCACATCCTCTGGTCGGCGCGCTGGTCGGAGGTCGACCAACTGCGCATCGCCGTTGCACGCGACATCACCGAGCGCAAGCAGGCCGAGTCCCGGCAAGCGGCGTTGTATGCGATCTCCGAAGCGGCCCACGCGGCGGAAGATTTACTGGCGTTGTTCAAACGCATCCATTTGATCATCGGTGAATGGCTGCCGGCGCTGAATTTCTCCGTGGCGCTGTATGACGAACACTGTGCGCAGCTGAATTTCCCTTATCACGTGGACGACCTGGAGCTGCAACCCGAGCAGCCCGGAACGATCACCGGACGTCTCTGCGCCGAGGTGATTCGCAGCGGCCAGCCGATTCTGCTGACACCGGATCAGGACAATCCACTTGAGGGGTTTGAGGCGTTGGTCGCAAACCAGCATTCGCCTTGCTGGCTGGGCGTGCCGTTGAGTTCACAAAACGGCACCATCGGTGCGCTGATCGTTAAAAGCGTGCCCGGTGGTGAGCGCTACACCGAACAGGACAAGGAGCTGCTGCAATACGTTTGCGCCCAGGTCGCCACAGCGATTGAGCGCAAGCAATTGCATGCCAGGCTGCAGCGCATGGCCCAGTACGACCCACTGACTCAACTGCCCAACCGAGAGTTACTCCGTGACCGGCTTAAAGATTCACTGACGCTGGCACGGGCAGATTCCGGGCGTATGGCATTGCTGTATGTCGACCTCGACCGTTTCAAAGAAGTCAACGACACCCACGGCCATGCGGTCGGCGACATGCTGTTGCAGGCGGTCGCCAATCGTCTCAAAGGCTGCGTGCGTGAAACCGACACCGTGGCGCGCATTGGCGGCGATGAGTTTGTGGTGTTGTTGCACAGCATCCACGCCTCGGAAGACGCCGACAGCGTGGCGGGAAAAATCCGTCAGGTGCTGGCTCAACCCCTGCGTCTGGACGGCCACAGCCTGATCATCCAGACGAGCATCGGCGTTGCGCGATACCCCGACCACGGCACTGAAGAAAAGCAGTTGTTCCGGCATGCCGATGAGGCCATGTACGCCGCCAAGCGCCAACATCATCAGCGCTTCGGGGCCTGAAAAAATCTGCCACCGTTCGTCGCGGCGATTTCAACTTTTCTAAACCTTTGCGGTGAGCGAAATTCTGATTCTATGCGGGCTCCTGCTCGCCGCGATCATCACCAAGAGGTAGAGAATCATGCCTAATTCAAGAAACTCGAACTCGGGAAACTTCGCCAACGATCGAACGAAGGCGTCTGAAGCCGGTCGCAAAGGTGGGAAAACTACCACTACGACCGTCGATAAAGACCCTGCGAAACCCGATATGGGCCGCAAAGGTGGCCAGAAATCGAAGTAGCGGTGAAGGTAGTTTTGATTGAGAGGCGGGAGCGTAAGCTCCCGTTTAAATTTTTTACGAGGAGGGCGCGACCATGAGCCGGATGGCCACCCGATTACGCAATGCAAGTTTTGCCACGTTGCTGGGCCTGTGTGCCAGCAGTGCCTTTGCCCAGTCCCCCGCCGAATTCATCAACGATGCATCGGCCAAAGGCATGGCCGACATCGAAGCCAGCCGCCTGGCGCACCAGAAAACCGAATCCAAAGAGGTCAAGGACTACACCATCGTCGTCATCAACGACCGCACCACCGCCAACCAGCACCTGGCGAAAATCGCCAAGCAACTGGATTTGCCGGTCGCCCCGCGCGAAGAGGTAGTCGATAAAGCCAAAGCCTTGATGCCGCAAGTGCAGGACGGCGAGAGCTTCGACCAGGCCTACGCGGCCAATCAGGTGAAAACCACCCAGGAAGCCATCGAACAGCTTCAACAGGCAGCGCAGACCACCGACGTGCCTGAAATCAAAGCCTTCGCCGAAGAAACCCTGCCCAAATTGCAGAACCACCTGGAAATGGCCAAGGCGCTGCAAGCCAGTCGTTAACCCACGAAGTACGCGGGTGACCTCGGGTCACCCGCGATGTCCCGATCAGCATTCATTCAAATCCTGCTTGCCTTTTTCCTGGACGACGGTGCCGTCCAGAGAAATCGTTTCGCCCTCGCCAAGTTGCCGATACTGCTTTCTCAGCGCTTCCAACTGCTTGAGGTCCAGCGCCTCGAGCCCCAGCATCGCGTTCTGCGCCTCCTTCGTCACCCGCAGCAACTCATCGACCTTCAAATGCAAAATGTCCGTGTCGCGGTTCTGGGTGTTCTGGATCAGGAACACCATCAGGAAGGTGATGATGGTGGTAGACGTATTGATGATCAGCTGCCAAGTGTCGTCGAAGTGAAAAATCGGCCCACTCAGCCCCCACAGAAAAATCAGAATGATCGCCCCCATGAACGTCTTGGGGCTGCCTGCCCACAGGGCAAGTTTCTGAGCGATTTTTGCGAATTTCATTGCCGTGATCCTTATAGGGATGCGCCTGATTTTCAGACAGCGACGGCGTGTTGGAAATTCTAATTACATTTTCATATTCAATAAAAAACTGGCCCTTGATGCCTAATGCTGTTCACTTAAGGTTGGGGTACATATCCGTTTCTGCGGTGATGGCTGCTGACGGTTTCGCTTTTACAGCGACTCCCTTTTGCAGACGCCCAAAAGGAAGCAAAACGCTTTGCCCCTCCATTCGGTGCCTCGCCTAGGCTCGGCATGCCCTCACTCCGGCATTGCTCCGGGGGCCCGCCGCCATCGGCCATCCATGGCCGGGGGCGGCTACCGCGGCATCCTTGCCGCGGTGCCCCCTGCGCAA